>NZ_CP039888.1:657857-986785 GCF_005221325.1 Agrobacterium tumefaciens
GCGCGCATTGGACGATGCCAAGCCCTGCGGTGAGGTGCTGCAATTGCTCGCCTCCGTGCGCGGAGCGCTGTCAGGCCTGACGGGGGAGGTGATGCAGGAGCACCTGCACGAACATGTGGTTCATGCCGAAAATGAAGACGAGCGGGCGCGGGCGGCGGAAGATCTGGCCCAGGTGCTGAAGACCTACATCCGGTAAATTAGCGTAGGCCGGGTAGAGTAGAGAGAGGATTGAGCGACATGACGACGACTTCCGAACCTTTCGCCGTGGCGGAGCACCATCATATCTATCTCGGCCAGAATCATGAGCGCAATGAAAGGCGCGTCTGGATGGTCATTGCATTGACCACCGTCATGATGGTGGCGGAGATCGTCGCCGGCCACTGGTTCGGCTCCATGGCGCTGACAGCGGATGGCTGGCACATGTCCACCCATGCGGGCGCGATGCTGATTTCGGCGCTCGCTTATCTCTATGCAAGGCGCGAGGCACGCAATCCGCGCTTCAGCTTCGGCACCGGCAAGTTCGGTGATCTCGCCGGTTTTGCCAGCGCCGTCGTGCTTGCCGTGGTGGCGTTGCTCATCGCCGTCGAAAGCGGCCTGCGCCTCATCAGCCCCGTCGAAATCGATTTCAACCAGGCGATTCTCGTCGCCGTCATCGGCCTTGCGGTCAATCTTGTCAGCGCTGTTCTGCTGAAGGATGACCACCACCACGATCATGGCCACGGCCATGGTCGCGCGCACGGTTCGCATGCCCATCATGGCCATGGCAGCCATGCCCACCACGATCACGGTTCGCATGCGGCGCACGGCGCAAAGGGCGGGCGGGACAATAATCTGCGCGCCGCCTATCTGCATGTGCTGGCGGATGCGCTGACCTCGGTCCTTGCCATCGTCGCGCTGCTGCTCGGCAAGTGGAACGGCTGGAACTTTCTCGACCCGTTGATGGGCATTGTCGGCGGTCTGGTTATCGCCCGCTGGTCATGGGGGCTCATTCGCTCCACCGCAACGACCTTGGTCGATGCGGTGCCGCTGACGGATGATCTGCCGCAGGAAATCCGTGAAAGCGTGGAAACGGAAGAGGATCGCATCACCGACCTGCATGTCTGGCAGGTGGGCCCCGGCCATCATGCGGCCATCGTGGCGATCCATTCGCAAGCGCCGAAAGCGCCGGCATTTTATAAGCAGAAACTTGCCGCGATACATGAACTCTCGCATGTGACGGTGGAAGTCAGCCCGGCAAGTGCATGATGGGAATCGCCTATTCGGTATATTCCGAATAGGCTGTGCGCACCCATTCCGCCTGCGCTTCCGCCGTATCTTCGGCGGAGGCGGCCGGTGCGTCCTGATAGGCGGGCGCACTGCCATTGCCAACGGCCCACAGAACATTGGCCAGCGACTGGGAAAGAATGGTGCTGGAAACGGTCGGGTTGCCGGGGCCGCGTTTTACGGCCTGCTCTTCCGGCGCAGTTTGGGCGCTGCCAGCTTTTTCAATGTCGCGGATGCGACCCTGGTAGTTATATCCGCCAATATTGCTTTCGATCTGCATGTCGGTGATTCCGCGTTCAAAAGTTAACGAATAGTTAACGGCGGCGACTTGCGTGAGCCTTGCGTCTGCTGCGCTGCAATGAGGGTCGAGGCTTGACAGCCGGCGAAGTAGTGCTTCGTTTTTGCAGGGGGAGCATGCAGAAGTGCAGGGTGTTTATTCTTGCAGCGTCAGGCCGCTGATACCAGAGGCACCCCATTTCTCGTCATTCCGGCCTTGTGCCGGAATCCAGTCGACGCGCGTCCGCGCGGCGAGAAGAGTCTTTCTTCATCCCGGGGACCGGGGCTGGCTGGATACCGGCTCAAGGCCGGTATGACGAAAACACTAGACGTCGTGAACGCGGTAACCCGATCGGTTCCGGCTCCAGCTCACGCCGTTTCCTTTTCGACCGGCGCCATGGCGCCCCGCACCGTCTCCGGCTTCTCCTCCACCTCAGCCGCCACCACCGCCTCCTGCGGCGCGGGCGTCACCATGGCCGCCACCAGCGTGTCTAGACCGATGCTGCCGACAGGTTTGCCGTCCTCATCCACCACATGGGCCTGGGTTTCATTCGCCTCCGACATATCGCGGGCAATGGTTTCCAGCGTGGCGTTCTCAGGCACGGACATGCCTTCGGGCTTGCTGTCCAGCGGTTCCATGACCGTGGTCGCCTGCAACACGCGGCTGCGATTGACGTCGCGCACGAAGTCGGTGACGTAACCATCCGCAGGGGAAAGGATGATGCTCTGGCCGTCGCCCTGCTGCACCACTTCGCCGTCTTTGAGGATGGCAATATGGTCGCCGAGCCGCAAAGCCTCATCCAGATCGTGGGTGATGAACACCACGGTCTTTTTAAGTTCCTGCTGCAGATCGAGCAGCATGGTCTGCATATCGACGCGGATCAGCGGATCGAGCGCCGAATAGGCCTCGTCCATCAGGAGGATATCGGCGTCATTGGCAAGCGCCCGGGCAAGGCCCACACGCTGCTGCATGCCGCCGGAAAGCTGGTTCGGATAATAATCCTCGTAACCGGCAAGGCCGACCCGCTCCAGCCAGTAACGGCCCTTTTCCTCACTCTTGCTGCGCGGGACGCCCTGGATATCGAGCCCGTAGACGCTGTTTTCGAGCACGGTGCGGTGCGGCAAAAGACCGAATTTCTGGAACACCATGGCCGTCCTGTGGCGGCGGAACTGGCGCAGCGCCGAGGCGCTCATGCCGCAGATGTCTTCGCCGTCATAGAGGACTTCACCCGCCGTCGGGTCGATCAGCCGGTTGATGTGGCGGATGAGCGTCGATTTGCCCGAGCCGGAAAGCCCCATGACGACGGTGATCTTGCCGCCCGGCATGGTGATGTTGATATCGTTGAGGCCGAGAACGTGGTTGTGCCTGTCGTTCAGCTCGACCTTGGTCATGCCTGCGCGCACACGTTCGAGATATTTCTCGGGATGTTTGCCGAAGATCTTGTAAAGATTCTTTATTTCGATGCTTTTAGCCATGGGAGACCTCGCGGTATTTCTGCAGGCGCTTGCCGAAAGCCTGGCTCGCCCGATCAAACATGATGGCGATGGCGACCAGAGCGAAACCGTTCAGGAAGCCCACCGTGAAGAACTGGTTGTTGATGGCCTGCAGCACGTTTTTGCCGAGCCCGCCGACACCGACCATGGAGGCGACGACGACCATGGCGAGCGCCATCATGATGGTCTGATTGATGCCGGTCATGATGGTGGGCAACGCCAGCGGCAGCTGCACATTGAACAGCTTCTGGCCGTTGGAGGAGCCGAAGGCATCGGCCGCCTCCAGCACTTCCCGGTCCACCAGGCGAATGCCGAGGCTGGTCAGCCGGATGACGGGCGGAATAGCATAGATCACCACTGCGATCAGGCCCGGCACCTTGCCGATGCCGAAAATCACCACCACGGGGATGAGATAAACGAAGCTTGGCAGGGTCTGCATCACGTCGAGCACGGGATTGATGAGGCGTTGCAGGCGCTCGGAACGACCCATCAGGATGCCGAGCGGCAGGCCGATGACGATGGCGATCAGCGTGGCGATGGCGACGATGGAGAGCGTCGTCATGGCATCGCGCCAGAGGCCGACGGCGCCGATCATGAAGAGGGAGAGGGCGGTGCCGGCGGTGATCCTGAAGCTGCGCCCGGCCAGATGCACGATGGCGAGAATGACCAGCATCGTGATGATCCACGGTGTCTGGATGAACAGCCGTTCCGAGGCGTTGAGGAAGAGTTGCAGCGGATGCACGATAACGTCGATCGCATCGCCGTAATTGCGCACGATGTCGCGAAAACCATCATCGATGGTTTTGCGTGCCACGCGCATGGTGGAGTTGTCGATGGCCGGGAACTTGCAGAGCAGGTCCGGCAGGTAAGTGCAGAGGGGCATTATTGTTGTTTTACCTTTGGGTTGGGGGATGGAGGTGGAGGTCGGAGTGCGCGAGGCACCCCCCTCTGTCCTGCCGGACATCTCCTCCACAAGGGGGGAGATCGACAAGCGGCGAGGTATCGCCAATCACGCACGTCGCGGATTTGTGAGGAGGGGGTGCGCCCAGCCAATCTCCCTCCTTGTGGGGGAGATGCCCGGCAGGGCAGAGGGGGGTAAGCCACGGTTACGAAGCGTAACTTTCCCGCTCCATCAACCAATCACATCGAAGCCTTGATCTTCTCCGCCACCTCGGGCGAAACCCACTTCGTCCAGATATCCTCGTGGTTCTCGAGGAAATACTCAGCGCCGTCCTCGTTGGTGCCCTGGTTGTCATCCATCCAGGCCAGAACCCCGGCAACCGTGGCGTTGTCCCACTGGCGCTTGCGGATATAATCGATGGAAGGACCAGCCTTTTCGGCGAAATCCTTGGTCACGACAGTGAAGACCTCCGCCACCGGATAGGCATTGGGCTTGGGATCGGCGCAATCGGGCTTGGCGATGCAATTATCGTAAGCCGCGCGGTCAAGCGGAACGCCGTCGTCCAGCTTTACCATATCGTATTTGCCGAGAATGGCAGTTGGAGCCCAGTAGTAGCCGAGCCAGCCCTGCTTCTTTTCATAGGCATTGGAAATCGAGCCATCCAAACCGGCCGCGGAGCCGGTATCGATCAGGGAAAAGCCCTTTTCGTCAGCCTTGCGGGCTTTGAACAGGTTGGCGGTGGTTGGCTGGCAGCCCCAGCCCGGCGGGCAGCCGAACACCGCGCCCTTGCTGGCGTCTTCAGGGGCGGGGAATAGGTCGGGATGCTTCAGCGCGTCTTCCACCGTCTTGATGTCAGGGTGTTCGTCGGCAAGATATTTGGGGATCCACCAGCCTTCGACGCCGCCCTCGCTGAGGATTTTGACTTCCTGAATGAGGTTGCCACTTTTGACCGCGTCCTCATAGGGCGCGCCGAGCGTGTTAACCCACATTTCGGGCGCCATGTCGGGCTGGCCCTTTTCGTTCATGGAGGTGAAAGTGGGGGTTGTATCGCCGCTGACGACATTGACCGTGCAGTCATAGCCGTTTTCCATGATGAACTTGTCGACGTAAGCCGCGACACCGGCGGATGCCCAGTTCATTTCGGCGATGGTGATGTTGCCGCATGTCTCTGCGGCATTGGCGGAATTTGCTGCACCGGCAGCGATGATAAAGCCCGTTACGAGAATGGTCGAGGCGAGGAGTTTCTTCATGTGTAAGACCCCCAAGTCTGATGCAGTGTTTTCATTTGGCAAAGCGGGAGCACTGCAAAGCCCGGATTGCCAAGGGCGAACTGACATGGCGCATGAAAAAGCCGAAAAATGACGGCGAGAAGAATATCCGCAGAACACGCTGCGGCACTGCCGCAAGGAGGGCGGCGAAAAGGCGCATGAATATGTCAACGACCGGCATAATACGGCCAAAAAGTGATATTGCAACGCAAAATGGCGCATTGCAGCCATGCGCTCAATTTTCAAGGTGACTTCTCATGTCGTAGGATACATGAGCGTTATTTGAATTTATGGAGGATATATTTGGTAATTCAGTAGTTGGAAATAAAAATTCAATAATAGTGAAAGTCATATTTTCATAAAATAATAAGCCGAGATTTTGTGGAAAAAATATTCGATAACAGGATTTTTGTAGGTATTTTCGTCTCTGATTGGGTCGGGCGGCGACGGAATCGCCGCCCGTTCCACGGTCAGTACGTCACACGGCGTCTTTGTCGGCCACCTTCAGCGCGAAGGCATATTCGAAGGCGATTTCCTCCAGCCGCTGGAAACGGCCCGACTTGCCGCCATGGCCAGCCGCCATATTGGTCTTGAGCAGGATCGGCGCTTCTCCCGTCGTCTTTTCACGCAGTTTCGCCACCCATTTGGTCGGTTCCCAATAGGTCACGCGCGGATCGGTCAGGCCCGAAAGCGCAAGGATCGGCGGGTAACGCTTCGCAGCGACATTGTCATAGGGGCTGTAGGCGGCGATCCACCCATATTCCTCTTCCGATTCCAGCGGATTGCCCCATTCCGGCCATTCCGGCGGGGTCAGCGGCAGCGTGTCGTCAAGCATGGTGGTCAGCACGTCCACGAAGGGGACGGCGGCGATGATGCCGGCGAATTTCTCCGGCGCCATATTGGCAACAGCCCCCATCAGCATGCCGCCGGCCGAACCGCCTTCAGCGATGATGCCCTCATAGGAGGTGAAGCCTTCCTGAACCAGATGATCGGCAGCGGCGATGAAATCCTTGAAAGTGTTCTGCTTGGCTTCCATCTTGCCGGTTTCGTACCATTCGAAACCCTTGTCCTTGCCACCGCGAATATGGGCGATTGCATAGATGAAACCACGATCGGCCAAGGACAGCGTAGTGGTGGAAAACGATGCGGGAATGGTGATGCCGTAAGCACCATAGCCATAAAGCAGGCAGGGCGCAGAACCGTCGAGCGCCACATCCTTGCGATAGAGCAGGGAGACCGGCACCAGCTCGCCATCATGGGCAGGGGCCATGATGCGGCGGGTGATGTAATCATCCGGATTATGGCCCGAGGGCACTTCCTGCGTCTTCAGAAGCGTGCGGTCGCGCGTCACCATGTTGTAGTCGAACAACTGGCTCGGCGTCGTCATCGAGGAATAGGAAAAGCGGATGACGTCGGTGTCATATTCCGCCGCGCCATGCAGGCCGAGAGAATAGGCCTCTTCCGCAAAGGCAATGGAGTGCTCCTCGCCCGAGCGCCGGTCGCGGATGACGATGCGCGGCAGGCCGTCGCGGCGCTCCAGCCAGATCAGGTGGCGGGCATAGGCATCGACGGAAAGGATGAGACGGCCCGGCTCATGCGGCACGACTTCTTTCCAGTTTTCCTTGCCCGGTGCGGTGACCGGCGCTTCGACGATGCGGAAATCCTTGGCGTCGCCGTCATTGGTGAGGATGAAGAAAACGTCGCCGCCTTCGCACATCGAATATTCGATGCCCTCTTCGCGCTCTGCCACCACGGCAGGCTCGGCCGTCAGATCCGTGGTGGAAAGAATGCGATATTCGCTGGTCTCATGGTCGTGAATGTCGATGAAGATGAAATCGTCGAGAACCGACGCGCCGACGCCCATGAAGAAACCGGGGTCCTTTTCCTCATAGACCAGACGGTCGGCCGATTGCGGCTCGCCGATGATATGATGGAAGACCTTGGAGGGACGATGGTTCTCGTCCTGCAGCGTGTAAAAGAAGCTCTTGCCGTCAGGCGCCCAGGCCCCGCCGCCGCCGGTATTTTCAACGATATCGGCGAGGTCTTCGCCGGTCTGGAGATCGCGGATGCGCAGGGTGAAATATTCCGAACCCTTGTCGTCATAACCCCAGATGCCGCGGCTGTGATCGGAAGACTGGTCGAGGCCGGAGAGGCGGAAATAATCCTTGCCCTCGGCTTCCTTGTCACCATCAAGCAGCACATGTTTCTCGCCGCCATCACGCGGGGTGCGGAAATAATGCGGCTGCTCGCCGCCGGTCACGAACAGCGTGCCATAGGCATAGGGCCCGTCATTGACCGGCACGGAAGAATCGTCCTGCTTGATGCGGCCCTTCATTTCCGTAAACAGCTTTTCCTGAAGCGCCTTGGTATCGCCCATGGCCGCTTCCATATAAGCGTTTTCCGCCTCAAGATGGGCGCGGATGGCAGGGTCGAGAATGGAGGTGTCCTTGAACATGGCCTGCCAGTTATCGGCCCGGAACCAGGCGTAATCATCGGTGCGGGTGATGCCGTGATGCGTATCCTGAACGGGCCGTTTTTCGGCGGTCGGAGCAACGGGCAGGTTCTTGAAAATCGGCAAGGGAAACTCGCTTTCGTATGAAAAATCCATGGTCTTTACCAGGGGCGGCACCAAGATGTAGAGTGCACCCCGTGGCCGATCAAGTTTCAAATCTCCACAGGCGTATTATGGCTCGGGCACAATTTCGTCAGCTTTCGATCACATTTTGGCAATATCCGGCAAATCAGCGATGATGCGCGCCGGTCCCCGGCCCGCCGTCCATCGGCAAGAACAAACGAAAAAACTGACAGGATCCCATGCGAAAGCTTCTTCCCGCTGCCCTTTCTGCCTTTTTCCTTGGCTTGCAGGCCTTCACGCCCGCTTTTGCGATCGACGCCAACGTCATGCGGCAGTTGAACGTGCTTGCGCCCGAGGAGCGCCTGGAGCAGCGCTGCGATATAGAGGCGATGGAGAGGATCGCGACCGAGCAGAAGGGCATGCGGCCGGACAAGGTCATCGCCTATACGTTCGGTGATCCGGAAGTGGGCAAGAATTCCATCAAGGCCTCGGGTGCAGTCTTCAGAAGTGCCGGTGAATGGTACAAGCTGAAATATAAGTGCCAGCTCAAGAGCGACAGCCTCTCCATCCAGTCCTTCGATTACCGCGTCGGCGACAAGATTCCCGAAGAGCAGTGGAAGAAGTTGTATCTTTATGACTGACCGCCGAAATTTTCGGCGTGCCGACGAAGTTTAGCCCCCGCTTTTCTTGCCGCTCCGCCAGCGGCTCTGTAACCCTGCTTGCTGATCGAAGCGAGGGAGACGGACATGGCGACACGATTCAAGGGACTTTCGGCTTTTCCGATTACGCCGGCTGACGAGGCCGGGCGGGTCGATGTCGAGGCCTTCTCCGCCCTGATCGCGCGGCTGGATGCGGCGGAGGTCGATTCCGTCGGTATCCTCGGCAGCACCGGCATCTATATGTATCTCACGCGTGAGGAGAGACGTCGCGCCATCGAGGCAGCCGCCACGATCCTGAGGGGCAGGCGCACACTGATGGCAGGCGTCGGCGCCTTGCGCACCGATGAAGCCGTGGCGCTGGCGAAGGATGCCGAAGCGGCCGGCGCGGACGCGCTGCTGCTCGCGCCCGTGTCCTACACGCCGCTGACGCAGGAAGAGGCCTATCACCATTTCGCCGCCGTGGCCGGCGCGACGGCGCTGCCGCTCGCCATCTACAATAACCCGACGACCACCCGCTTTACCTTCAGCGATGAGCTTCTGGTGCGGCTGGCCTATATCCCGAATATCCGCGCCATCAAGATGCCGCTGCCGGCCGATTCCGATTACGCCGGTGAGCTTGCGCGTCTGCGCCCCAAGCTGTCGGACGATTTCGCCATCGGCTACAGCGGTGACTGGGGCTGCACTGAGGCCACGCTCGCGGGCGGCGACACCTGGTACAGTGTGGTTGCCGGCCTGCTGCCCGTTCCGGCCCTGCAACTGATGCGGCCGGCTCAGGCCGGCAATGAGGAGGAGGCAAAAAGGCTCGACGCGGCCTTCCAGCCGCTTTGGGCGCTGTTTCAGGAATTCGGCAGCATCCGCGTGGTTTATGCCGCCGCCAACATCCTTTCGCTCACGGTGAGCGAACCGCCCCGGCCAATCCTGCCGCTCAGCAGCGCGGAGCGCCAGCGGGTGGAAGGGGCGCTGGAGGCACTATCCGCGCCGGAAACCGCGCCATAATTCGGGCGCTTTGCGGGCGGATTGCCACGGGAATACACTGCATGACACTGCATGATACTGCGGAAAATGAAAATGATGCGTCGCTTCCTCCTTGCTGCCCTGCTTGCCTCTGCCGCCTCCACCGCCTTTGCGGGGAACGGCCTTGTCGAACCGTCGCTGAAAATGACGCCGCAGCATGACGGCAAGGTGCGGGTGGCAATGACGCTCGATGCCTGCATGGGCAAGACCGACCACCGCATCCTCGATACGCTGGTGCGCGAGCGAATTCCCGCGACGATCTTCGTCACCACCCGCTGGCTGAAGCACAATGGCGAGGCCCTCGCGGTGCTGATGGCGCATCCTGACCTCTTCGAGATCGAAAACCACGGCGAAAATCATGTGCCGGCAGTCGATAAACCCGTGTCCATCTACGGCATAGCCGCTGCCGGCTCCGAGGCGGCGGTCATACAGGAGGTGGAGGGCGGCCGTCAGGCGATCGTCGCCGCCACCGGGCTCCAGCCGCAATGGTTCCGTGGTGCGACGGCCAAATATACGAATTCCTCCATGGCCACCATCAACCGCCTCGGCATGCGGGTGGCGGGTTATTCCGTCAATGGCGATGGCGGCTCGCTTCTGGGCGCCGCCGCGACGGCAAAACACATCGCTGCTGCAAAAGATGGCGACGTCATCATCTCCCACATCAACCAGCCCACCCATGAAGCGGGCGAGGGCGTGGTGAAGGGCCTTCTGGCGCTGAAGGCGCGCGGGGTGATTTTCGCACGGCTGGACGACCCGTCCTTTGCACCGCCGGGGAATTGAAGCTGGGACAGATCTTTCCTCATTCCTGTGACAAGCACAGAAATGAGGTCGTGAGCCACATCCACGCCCGTTTTTCGGCGGCATGCCGCTCGAATTTGCGCTAGCATCCCCCCATGATGCTGTTCAAACGCCCCGACACTGAAACACTCTATTCCGCCCTTGTGAACAAGGACCCCGCCTATGAAGGCGTGGCCTATGTCTGCGTGACCTCCACCAAGATTTTCTGTCGCTTCACCTGTACGGCGCGCAAGCCGAAGATCGAGAACTGCCGGTTCCGTGAAACCATCGCCGAATGCCTGGAGGCTGGTTTCCGCCCGTGCAAGCGCTGCAAGCCGATATTGTCCTATGGCACGGCCGACGAAACCGTGACCGCGCTTCTGACCGCGCTGGAAAACGAACCGGCGCGGCGCTGGCGCGAGGAGGATGTGGTGGCGCTCGGCCATGATCCCTCCACCGTACGGCGCACCTTCAAACGCCGTTTCGGCATGAGCTTCCTGGAAATCGCCCGGCTGCGGCGGGTGGGAGATGCGGCGGAAAGCCTTGCCTCGGGCGAAGCGGTGATCGGCGCGCAGATCGATGCCGGTTACGAATCCGGCAGCGGCTTTCGCTCGGCCATCAACCAGTTTTTCGGCACCTCGCCCGCCGCCATGAAGGGCAGGGGGTTCCTCAAGGGCGACTGGATCGATACCCCGATCGGTCCGATGCTGGCCGTCGCTGACGATCACGCCCTGCATCTCCTCGAATTCGCCGACCGGCCCGCCCTTCCTGCCGAGTTGAAGCGGCTGAAGGCGCGCACCGGCGCGGATATGGTGCTCGGCCGCACCGCGGTCACGGGCCAGATCGCCGCGGAACTCGCCGCCTATTTTGCCGGCAATTCTGCCGCCTTCGAAACCCGGCTCGCGGGCCACGGCACGCCCTTCGAACGCGATGTCTGGCGGAACCTGCGGGAGATTCCGGCAGGTGAGATTGTCAGCTATTCCTCGCTCGCAACTAGCATGGACAGGTCCTCCGCCGTGCGCGCAGTGGCCCGTGCCAATGGCGCCAACCAGATCGCCATCGTCGTTCCCTGCCACCGGGTGTTGGGCGCGGATGGCAGCCTGACGGGGTATGGCGGGGGGCTATGGCGCAAGAAGTGGCTGATTGAGCACGAGCGCCGCATGGCGAGCGCGCAGGGATTGCCGCTCGCTTCCTGAGCGGCCTGGCGGTTGGGTTTCAGGAGGTTGTTAATTGATAGTGGAGTGGGTGGGTGTGGTTTACCCCCCTCTGCCCTGCCGGGCATCTCCCCCTCAAGGGGGGAGATCGGCAGGAGGCGCTTTCGTCGCTCCATTCTCAAGCGTCGAGATGGGCGAGACCTCGCCGCTTGTCGATCTCCCCCCTTGAGGGGGAGATGCCCGGCAGGGCAGAGGGGGGTAAACCCCACGCGCCCTCCGCCAACGGACAATCCCCTGAAAGCCCACACCTAGAGCATTTTCGCACTTCCGACCAGAAACCCGGCGTCTAATCCGGCAGCTTAGGCACCACTCGCCGCGAGGGAAACAGTTCCCGCGTCACCGTCATGGCGATCAGTGACAGCGGCAGGGCCAGCATGGCGCCGGCCGCTCCCCACATCCATGTCCAGAAGATGATCATCACGAAGACGAGGAAGGGGTTGATCTCCATGTTGCGGCCCACGACAGCCGGAAAGGCGAGGTTTTCCATCAACAGGTGAATGGTGAAGAAGATCGCCGCCGGCATGAGCGCCAGAATCATGTTGTCATGGGTGATGATGCCGGCCACCGTCAGCGAAATCGTCATGGCGGTGATGCCGAGAAACGGCACGAAGCTGGAGAGGAAGGCAAACAGCCCCCAGAGCAGCGGCATGGCCAGCCCGCCGAAATAGGCAATGACCACCATGGTCACGCCAAGCCCGGCATAGATCAGCGCCGCCGTGGCGAAATAGGTGCCGAGCACCTCCTCCACCGAACCGATGATGCGGATGGTGCGCAGCCGCTGGTGGCGGGCGGGAAAAGCCATGATGATCGCCTTGCGCAACCGCAGCCGGCTGTAGAGAAACATCAGCAGCGCGGCGAGGAAGATCAGGCCTTGAATGACGGCGGGGGTGATGTTGGCGCCGATCACGGAAATGATCTCGCCGCTGCGCGAAATCAGCGATTCCATCGACATAGACCCCATGCTGAAACTGGCGGCTGAAATATTCAGCCATCGGAGGCTTTGCAGATAGGGCAGGAAACGGTCGATGCTGCGTTCCACCAGCGCCGGCCCCTCCGAGGCCAGCAGAGAGAGCGGCTCGGTCAGCGAATTAATGACGAAGAACATCACCACCGCCACGAGGCTGGAAAGAATGAGCGCGACGCCAAAGCCGGGAATGCCATAGGAGCCGAGTTTTTCGGCGGCGATGCCGAGGATCATGCCGACCACGATGGCCATCACCACCGGAATGAGGATGAGCGACAATTCGTGGATGACCGCCATCAGCATGATGAGAAAGATGCCGATGACAGACCAGGCGACAACCACCTCCAGCGCTTCACGGCCGAGCGGCTGCTGGCTGCGCGCATCATCGCGACGCGAGCCGGACATAGGCTCTTCCAGCGGATCCGCTCTTGTTACCGGAATGACTCCGGTCGTCGTGCCGGCATTTGCAGCAGCGCCGACCAAGCTGCCGGTCTTCTCCGGCCTGGCATTTTCATTCATCGAACGGTCCCCCAATAAGGTGACAAACGTTCGAGAAATGTGGCGGTTCCGGGGCGGCACAAATTTCTGCCGCCCCTTTTGCGTTTATGCGGAAAGCTTTAGCCCGATCCCCCAGGGGTCTTTGAGGACGATGCCGTCACTTTGCCTTTCGGTCGCGATTTCCAGCCGGTCGAGGGCCGCGATCGCCGTGTCGAGCGCGGCCTTCTCGTTGAACTTCAGCGAATAGCCGGCAAGGCCGGTCATGTTGTCCTTGCGGGCTACTGCCCCCCGGCTGTTCCAGATATTGGCGGCCACATGATGATGATAGGCCCCCGAGCCGAAGAAGCTCGCACCGGGATAACGCGCCATGATCTTCAGCCCCAGCACATCCTGATAGAACTCATCCGCCTGCGGAATATTGCCGACCTGCAGATGGATATGGCCGATGGCGGTTCCATCAGCAGCGCCGGTAAACGCCGTTTTCGGCGCGCTGTCGTAAAGCGCCCGCAGGTTGAGGCCGATCGTCGCCATCTCCACCGTGCCGTCGGGCTGGTAGCTCCATTCGTCCGGCGAACGGTCGCGATAGACCTCGATGCCGTTGCCTTCCGGGTCGGCAAGATAGATCGCCTCGCTGACCAGATGGTCTGACGCGCCCTGAAGCTGGATATTGTTATGGGCGGCATGCGCCAGCCAATGGGCGAGATCATTACGGCTCGGCATCAGGAAGGCGGTGTGGAACAGGCCCGCGGCATTGCGCGGCGCGCGTTCCGCCGTGTCGGAGGTGGACAGCGTCAGCAGCGGCTGGCCGTTTACCCCAAGCACTTCGCCGCTCGGATTCTTTTCAAGAACGGAAAGACCGATGATCTTCTGGTAAAAATCCGAAACGCGCGGCAGATCGTGAACGACGAGATGCGCCTGACCGACATAGGCCGGCCGCGTCAGGGCGAATTGTTTGATTTCACTCATCATGATCTCCATATTGAATCCGAAGCGCCATGGGGCGGATCGGTCGCCGATGATATCGGCCGACGCCGCTTTGCGGCGTTTGTCGAAGGCGAATATGGGCTGGTTTCGTCGTTCAGCAAAGATCGCAGTGTGGCGATTGACTGTCCACCATTCGTTGACAATGCCACCCGCTGGCGCTCTCTCCGGCTTTGACTTCGATCAAGGTGAAGACGGCGCTGCCGGGGAAATATGAGCCGAGCCCGACACGCGAAATGGCGGATCAAGCCAAAGGAGACAGCCATGTACAAGAAGATCATCGTACCGGTAGACCTCAGCGCCACCGACAAGGGGGAAAAGATCCTCGCCAGGGCCAAGGCGCTGCTGGACCCCGAAGGCGAGATCGTTCTCATCAACGTGGTCGAGGAACTGCCGGGTTATATGGCGATCGACCTGCCTGTCGACCTCATCGAAAACGCCATCAAGGACGCCAAGACCAAGCTTTCGGACCTCAAGACCAAGGCAGGTTTCAAGGGCAGCCAGGAAATCAGAAGCGGCGCACCCGCACGCGAGATCATCGCCGCCGCCGAAGAGCACAAGGCGGACCTCATCATCATCGCGTCGCACACGCCTGATTTCAGCAATTATTTCATCGGCGCCACCGCCGACCGCGTGGTGCGCCACGCTAAATGCTCGGTGCTGGTGGATCGCTAAGAGTTTGACGTTTTAGGGTTGCGGGCGGGTTTCCCGCACCCCAAGCTTTTCCAGGAAAAGTGGAATCCGGTTTTCCGTCCGGAAATGCGACAAAACAAGAAGATCGGCTGGAGGAGAAGTCCATGAATGTCGAAGGTTACGAAAAAATCCTGCGTGACCGCCAGCGCGAGCTTTATCGCCGCCTGCACAAAATCGAGGCCGATTTCGAGGAGCCGCGCAACCCCGATGACGAGGATCGCGCCAGCGAACGCAGCAATGACGAGGTGCTGGACGAGCTGGGGCAGGTGGGGCAGGACGAACTGCGCGCCATCGATGCCGCGCTCGACCGCGTCGCGAACGGCACTTTCGGCACCTGCGTCAAATGCGGAAGCAAGATTTCGGAGGATCGGCTGAAGGCGGTGCCCTATACGCCGTTTTGCCAGGAATGCGCTGCGGCTTTGTGAGGGTTGCGCTCTCTTTCTTCCGTCATGCCGGACCTGATCCGGCATCCAGCCGACGCGCGTCTGCGCGGCGAGAGATTTCTTTCAGCCCAAGGACTTGGGCTGGCTAGATACCGGCTCAGGGCCGGTATGACGGTGTGTAGGTACGACACCTGAAAAACTTATCCTTATTGCCAGGGAACGTCGCCTGCCCCCAACCTCTCCTTTCGCAACAGCCTCGAACGCAATTTGATCGCCGTTAACCGGACGCTGTCTTGTTCCTGTCTAATATTGTCTCCATGCTTTGATGAAGCACACAGACGGGATTGGACCAATGAGCGAGATGTGGCGGTTCGGGCGCCAGTATGATTTTCACGAGATCGTCGCCGATGGCATCGTCCACGGTGTCGGTATCGTATTTGCGCTGGTCGGCGCCACGGCGCTGATTTTTTACGCGACCGTCTGGGGCACGCTGAGCGCGATTGCCGCGGCGTGGATTTACGGTCTCGGTCTCGTCGCCTGTCTTTCCGTATCCTTCACCTACAATATCTGGCCGCATTCCAGGGTGAAATGGTTCCTGCGCCGCCTCGATCATTCGGCCATTTTCATTCTCATCGCCGCCACCTATACGCCCTTCCTGATGCGCGGTATCAACGATCCGCTGATCGCCGTCATGCTGGGCCTCATCTGGCTCGCGGCGCTCTGCGGCATTCTCCTCAAATGCCTGTTTCCCGGCCGTTACGACCGGGTGGCCATCGGCCTTTATCTCGCCATGGGCTGGAGCGGCATCATGGTGGTCGAGCCCCTGTCGTCGCATCTCGCCCCCGTCACGCTCTGGCTCATCGTCGCCGGCGGTGTCATCTATTCGCTCGGCGTGGTGTTCCATGTCTGGGAAAAGCTGCGTTTCCAGAACGCCATCTGGCACGGTTTCGTCGTCTCCGCCGCTGCGGTTCATTATTTCGCCGTGGTCACGGCCTTCAGCTTCGTTCCGCTCGCATCGTAATGACCGGCGCACTGGACATTGCTCCGCGTCATCGCTTAAGGCTCGTCGCAGGAGCCGCCGCCTTTCCACGGCTGCTCGTTCGGAAATATGAGGGTGAAGCAATAATGACCGTGGAACTGCGCGACGCGACCGTCGACGATCTCTCCGGCATCATGGAGATTTACAACGATGCGGTCGTCAACACGACGGCGATCTGGAACGAGGTCGTGGTCGATCTGGAGAACCGGAAGGAATGGTTCGCCGCCCGCACGTCACGGGGTTTTCCGGTCATCGTCGCCATTCTCGACGGCAAGGTTGCCGGCTACGCATCCTATGGCGACTGGCGCGCTTTTGATGGCTATCGCCACACCCGCGAACATTCGGTCTATGTGCACAAGGATGCCCGCGGCCACGGCATCGGCAAGCGGCTGATGCAGGCGCTGATCGACCATGCGAGCGGCAACGACGTGCATGTGCTGATCGCCGCCATCGAAGCGGAAAACACCGCTTCCATCCGCCTGCATGAAAGCCTCGGTTTCAGGGTCGTCGGCCGGTTTTCGGAAGTCGGTATCAAGTTCGGCCGCTGGCTGGATTTGACGTGTATGGAACTGAAGTTGGGCTAGTAGGCTGGATGGGTTGACGAGAGACGTCGCCCTTGTGCAGGACGTCCAACCTCTCCTCCGTCATCCTCGGGCTTGTCCCGAGGATCTGCAACCGATTGATTTTATTCGACGTGTTTGGATCCTCGGCACAGGGCCGAGGATGACGCTGAGTGCTTGGGATGGGCGTCAGTAAACCCACGTCGCTTGCCGTATCGGCGTCACCCACTACCCAATCAAACCGGCTCGAACACCATCGAATGGCCGTTAATGCAATAACGCAGTCCCGTGGGCGGCGGGCCGTCGGGGAAGACGTGGCCGAGATGGCCGCCGCAATTGGCGCAGCGGATTTCCGTGCGCACCATTCCGTGGGTTGCATCGCGATGTTCCGTCACAGCGCCGGGCTTCACAGGCTCGAAATAGCTCGGCCAGCCGCAGCCGGCATCGAATTTCGTATCGGAAAGGAACAGCGGCTCGTCGCAGGCCGCGCAGCGGTAGAGGCCCTTCTGGAATGTATCCCAATAGGGTCCGGTGAAGGCGCGCTCGGTGCCGTGTTCGCGCAGGATGCGATATTGCTCCGGCGTCAGCTGCTCACGCCAGTCCGCATCGGTCTTGTTCACTTTGGGGGATGTCAGATCGCTCATGGAATGATCCTTTCTGTTCCCGCCACAAATAATCATCGCCGCCGCCGATTGAAAGGGGCGAGGCGTCATAACGCGTTCGTTATGGGGCGGGAGTACCGATTTGGGTTGAGATGCCGGTGGGTATGGCTTAACTGAAACTCGATTTGAAAGAAGAACGCCATGCATTGGCGCGAAGGGATGGGGGACATCCCAGGAGATGTGAATGACATCAGATGTCACGGCGCTGACATTCCTGTCGCTGTTTCTGCCGTTTCTGGCAGCGCTTGCCGCGCCGGCCCTGGTGAAGAGGTTCGGCCATAATGCCGCGTGGATCATCGCGATCGCGCCGGCTTTCGCCTTCGTGCATTTCGCGCTGATGCTGCCGCAGATTGCGGCGGGCGGCGTGGTGACGGGCGGTTATGCCTGGGTGCCGAGCTTCAATCTCAGCTTCTCCTGGTTCATCGATGGCCTGTCGCTCACCTTCGCGCTGCTGATAACAGGCATTGGCGTGCTGATCGTGCTTTATGCCGGCGGTTACATGAAGGGGCATCCGCAGCAGGGCCGGTTCCTGTCCTTCCTGCTGCTGTTCATGGGCGCGATGCTGGGCGTCGTGGTCTCCGACAGCCTGCTGATGCTGTTCGTGTTCTGGGAACTCACCTCCATCACCTCCTTCCTGCTGATCGGCTTCGACCATGAGCGCGCCGCCTCGCGTCGGGCTGCGCTGCAGGCGCTGGTGGTGACGGGCGGTGGTGGGCTTTTGCTGCTTGCCGGGCTGATCTTCATCTGGGACATCAGTGGTTTGACGCAATTGTCGATGCTGGTGCGCGGTGGCGATATATTGCGTGACAGCCCGTTTTATCTGGCGGCGCTGCTGCTGGTCCTCGGCGGTGCCTTCACCAAATCGGCGCAGTTTCCCTTCCATTTCTGGCTGCCAAACGCCATGGAAGCGCCCACGCCGGTCTCGGCCTATCTGCATTCGGCAACCATGGTGAAGGCCGGCGTCTATCTCCTGATGCGGTTCAACCCGGTTCTCGGAGATACTGCCGCCTGGCAGATCCTGCTGCCCTTCTTCGGTGGCCTGTCCATGCTCACTGGCGCGTTGCTCGCCGTGCGCCAGACCGACCTGAAGCTGATGCTTGCCTATACCACCGTCTCCTCGCTCGGCCTGCTCGTCATGCTCACCGGTTTCGGTTCGGACCACGCCATCGAGGCGGCGGTGCTTTATCTGGTGGCGCATTCCCTGTTCAAGGGCGCCCTGTTCATGGTCGCGGGCATCATCGATCACGAGACCGGCACCCGTGACGTGACGAGGCTCGGCGGCCTGCGCAAGGCCATGCCCATCACCTTCGCCGCCGCACTTGCCGCCGCCATCTCCATGGCCGGCCTGCCGCCGTTTTTCGGCTTTCTCGCCAAGGAAGAGATTTATTACGCGCTGGCGCATGGCAATCCGCGCGCGGTGCTCTTCACCGGCATCGCTATCATCGGCAACGGGCTGATGTTCGCCGTGGCCTTCGCCGTAGGCTTGAAACCCTTCCTCGGCAAGCCGGTGAAAACCCCCAAACACGCGCATGAGGGTCCGTTGCTGCTCTGGCTCGGCCCGGCGCTGCTGGCGCTGAAGGGGCTCACGACAGCGCTCTTTGCCGGCATCGCGCATTTTTACATCTCCGCCCCCATGGCAAGCGCCATTGCGGGTGAACCGCGCCCGGTGGAAATCTCGCTCATTCCCCATATCGGCGTGCCGCTCAGCCTGTCGCTGCTGACGGTCGCGCTTGGCATCGCCCTTTACACAAAGCTTTCCGCGGTGCGCAGCCTGATGGACCGCAGCTTCAAGGCGCTGGGGGCCGGGCCGGACAGGGGCTTTGATGTCTTCATCGAAACGCTGGTGAGGATTTCCTTCCACGCCACACGGGTCATTCAGCCCGGCCGGCTGGAGTTTTACGTCACCGCCACCTTCGCCGTCATCGCCGCCGTGCTGCTGGTGCCGCTGTTTCTCTATGACGAGCTGCCGTCGATCCCGGCCTGGCCGAATGACATGCCCATTCACGAGCTGACCTTCATCGTCATCGCGGTGGCGGGTCTCTTCGCGGTGCTGACGGCATCGAGCCGGCTGACGGCCATCATCGCGCTCGGCATTCAGGGTTTTGCGGTGGCGGTCATCTTCCTCCTGTTCGGCGCCCCTGATCTCTCCTTCACGCAATTCATGGTCGAGACGCTCTCGGTCGTCATCCTGACGCTTGTCATGACGCGGCTGCGCCTGTCGCCGTCGGACCATCGCGGGCTCGGCCAGAAACTGCTTGATAGCACCATCGCCATTGCCTGCGGAACCGGCTTTGCCCTGTTCCTGATGCGGGCGACGGAGGCGAGCTTCGACAACCGCCTGACCGACTTCTACAACACCTATTCCAAGATCATCGCCCACGGGGCGAATGTGGTGAATGTCATCATCGTCGATTTCCGCGGCACGGATACGCTCGGCGAAATCGCTGTCGTGATGATAACCGGCCTTGCCATCCTCGCGCTCATCCGCATCCGCCCCGCCGCCGCACTCAAGGGGCCGGCGAAGACGGCGAAAAAGAAGGGAGCGCGGACATGAACACGCTCATCCTGCGCACGGTCGCGCCCGTCGTCACCAGCCTCATGGTGCTGTTTTCCATCTTCGTTTTGCTGCGTGGCCATAACGAGCCGGGCGGCGGTTTCATCGGCGGATTGATCGCCGTTTCGGCGCTCTCGATCTACGGCATCGCCTACGGCGTGACGGCGGTCCGGCGCGCCATCGTCTTTCATCCGCTCTCGATTGCCGGAGCAGGGCTGCTTCTGTCCATGCTGTCAGGCTTGGTCTCCATGGCATCAGGCGTGCCGTTCATGACCGGCCTCTGGGTCTATCCGAGCCTGTTCGGCGTCGAGGTGCCGCTCTCCACCGTCATGTCCTTCGATATCGGGGTTTATCTCGTCGTGGTCGGCGCCATCACCTCCATTGCGCTGGCGCTGGAAGAAAGGGAAAGCGACTGATGGAAGCGGTGTTCTCCATTCTCGTCGGCATCTTCTTTTCGGTGGCGATCTACCTCATGCTGTCGCGTCACAGCATCCGTATGCTGCTCGGCATCGCCATTCTCGGCAATGCGGTCAATCTGCTCCTGTTCACGGCGGGCAGGCTGACGCGGGACGTGCCGCCTATCATTCCGGCGGGCATGGACACGCTGCCCGCAGGTGCCGCCAATCCGCTGCCACAGGCGCTTATCCTGACGGCGATCGTGATTTCCTTTTCCTTCTTCTGTTTCCTTCTGGTCCTGACCTGGCGCGCCTTCCAGGAGTTGCAGACCGACGACACGGACGAAATGCGCACCGCAGAACCCGCCGGCGAGCCCTTGCCGCCGCTCGGTTATTAAGCGGCGAGGCTGAGACGACATGGCTTCCTCCACCCCATCAGCAGTGACCGATCTTTCCGCAGCGCTTGTGATGGCGCCGGTGCCGCTTGCCGACTGGCTGATCATCCTGCCCATCGCCCTCTGCATAGGCGCAGGTGCCGTGCTGATGATGATGCGCCACGCCATCCGCCACCATGCGGCTGTTGCTATTGCCGCGCTTGCTCTGCTGGTGATCCTCGATGCAGCACTGCTCTGGAAGGTTGCGACGCAAGGCCCGTTCACCATGGTCATGGGCCGCTGGCTGCCGCCCTTCGGTATTGCCTTTACTGCCGATCTCACGGGCGCGCTGCTGTCTCTCGCCGCCGCCATCGTCGCGCTTGCCGGTGCCATCCATGCGGGCAGCGATATCGATGCCAGCGCAAGGCGTTACGGTTTTTATCCTTTCCTGATGCTGCTGATGGCGGGCGTCACCGGCGCTTTCCTGACCGGTGATCTCTTCAACCTCTATGTCTGGTTCGAGGTGCTGCTGATCTCGTCCTTCGGCCTCATCGTGCTGGGCTCGACGCGGGAGCAGATCGACGGCGCGCTGAAATACGCGATCCTCAACCTCATCGGCACGACGCTGTTCCTGATCACGGTCGGATATCTTTATGCCATCTTTGGCACGCTCAACATGGCCGATATTGCGCTGAAGGCAACGGAGCTGCGCGGCACCGCGCCGCTGATGACGCTCGCCAGCCTCTTCGCGCTCGCCTTCGCCATGAAGGCGGCTGCCTTCCCGGTGAATTTCTGGCTGCCCGCCTCCTATCACACGCCGCGCATCGTCGTTTCCGCGCTCTTTGGTGGCCTGCTCACCAAGGTCGGCATCTATTCGTTGCTGCGTGTCATGGTCATGCTGTTCCCGGTCGAGCGGGAAGAACTCAGCATCGTCATCGCCATTTCCGCCGCGCTCACCATGGTGCTGGGCGCGATGGGTGCGCTTGCCCAGAACGATATCCGCCGCATGCTCGGTTACATCGTCATCTCGGGCATCGGCTACATGATGGCCGGCATCGCCATCGGCACGCCATCAGGCGTCACCGGCGCAATCTTCTATGCCCTGCATTCCATGGTGCTGATGACGGCGCTTTATCTCGCCGCCGGCCATGCCGCCCGCCTCGGCGGTGGTTTCAGCCTCACGTCGCTTGGCGGCCTTTACCGGCAGGCCCCGTGGTTTTCAGCGCTGGCGCTTGCGCTGTTTTTCGCCGGTTCCGGCCTGCCGCCCTTTTCCGGCTTCTGGCCGAAGACGGTTCTGGTCAAATCGGCCATCGACATCGGCGCATGGTGGCTCGCCGCCGCCATTCTCGTCTCCGGTTTCATCGCCACCATCGCCTTCGGGCGGATATTCCTGCTCTGCTTCTGGCGCCCGGCAACGGCGTCCGCCGGCCAACCCTCCTTGCAGCCCGCCACACGTCCGCCGGCCCCGTCTGTCGTGCCGCTGGTGGGGCTGACTTTGCTGGTGGTGTTTTTCGGCCTGTTCCCGGAAAGCCTGCTCAATCTCAGCCAGCAAGCGGCGAATGATCTTGGTAATCCGCAGGCCTATATTCAGTCGGTCTTTCCGCAAGGGGGCAAGCCATGAGCCTCTATATCGTGCAATTTCTTTTCGTCGCCGTATGGCTCGCCGTGACGGGCAGCGTCACGCTGGCGAATATCGTCTTCGCCCTCATTGTCTCGACGCTGGCGCTCGGGCTGATCCGCCACCAGCTTCCGGGCGGGCGCAGCCACTGGCTCAGGCTTTTCCGCGTGCTGTCGCTGGTGCTGCTGTTCTTTAAGGAATTGGCGCTCTCAGCCTGGAAGGTGGCGGTGCTGGTGACGCGGCCGAAGCTTAGGGTACAGCCCGGCATTTTCGCCTATCCGCTGACGGTGACGACGGATTTCGAAATCACGCTGCTTGCCAATCTCATCACGCTCACCCCCGGCACGCTCTCCGTCGATATTTCCGAGGATAGAAAGACGCTCTACGTGCACGCGATCGACTGCAGCGATATCGAAGCCACGAAAAAAGACATCCGAAACGGCTTCGAAAGAAAAATCATGGAGGCGTTCCAGATATGACGCCGGAACTGATAGTTTCATTTGCAACTATACTTGCAACGGTTGTTCTCTCGGCCGCCTTTTTGCTGACAGTCTATCGTGTCGTCATTGGTCCCACCCTGCCGGATCGCATCGTCGCGCTCGACATGCTGGTGGGCATCGCCATCGGCTTCATCGCTGTTATCGCCATCCGCACCGGCTTTACACTTTATGTCGATATCGCCATTGCGCTCGGGCTGGTCGGTTTTCTGGCCACGGTCGCCTTTGCCCGCTTCGTGCTGTCGCGCGGCCCTGACGATCGACGCAGGCGATCGACGGTTCTCGATGGCGAGCGGGCATCTGAAGTAATTGAAAAAACTATGGAAAATAGTGCGCACGGCAAAAAAGGGAGGGGCAGGCGATGACGGGCTGGATCGTGGCAATACTCGTTGCAGCGCTGATGGTTTCCGGTGCTCTCTTCTCGCTGATTGCGGCAATCGGGCTCAATCGGCTGCCGGATGTCTATACCCGCATGCACGCCGCTTCCAAGGCGGGAACGGTGGGGTCCGGCCTGTTGCTTCTGGCGGTGGGCATCCATTCCATGGAACTGTCGACGCTGGCGCGGGCCTTGGCCGGTTTCCTGTTCTTCATCCTCACCGCACCGGTCTCTGCGCATCTTCTTGCCATGGCGGCACACAAAGCAGGTTATCCACTGGCCGATAAATCGGTAGTTGATGAGTTCAAGAAAATTTGAAGTTGAAAATCCCCCCAATAAATGGGGGTATTCATTTTCAATTACTACTAGGCATAGTATTTTATTACCCGTAATTTTTTGTATTCGAATTAGACTGTTTTGAACTGAAAAATTGACACTAGGAATTTGACTTTTGCTGTTTTGCTGTTATCCAAATTAAGTGTAAAGTTGCTCATCGCGATTTGCATCTAGCCTCTTCATAGTCGGCATAGGCATTTTATTGATGTCTAATCTATGGCCCATCGGACCATTGCTGCCCATGTCGCGGGCCGTAAGTTGAATCTCGGATTAATTCGTTTCCGGTTTTCGCTTGAAATCTAGGGGTAGATTTCACGTTGGTTTCAACAAAGCGAAGGTGGGGCACCGGGTAACTTCACATCGCTCGATGCGGCGTTCGCCCGCTTCAGGGGATCAATAAACAGGAGATACTTAAATGACGGAAACTGCATACGGTAACGCCCAGGATCTGCTGGTCGAACTGACGGCGGATATTGTGGCTGCCTATGTTAGCAACCACGTCGTTCCGGTCACTGAGCTTCCCGGCCTTATTTCGGATGTTCACACGGCGCTCAGCGGAACATCGGCACCGGCATCGGTGGCGGTCAATGTCGAAAAGCAGAAGCCTGCCGTCTCTGTCCGCAAGTCGGTTCAGGACGATCACATCGTCTGTTTGGAATGTGGCGGCTCGTTCAAGTCGCTGAAGCGGCATCTCACGACGCATCACAGCATGACGCCGGAAGAATATCGCGAAAAATGGGATCTGCCGGTCGATTATCCGATGGTTGCTCCCGCCTATGCCGAAGCCCGTTCGCGGCTCGCCAAGGAAATGGGTCTCGGCCAGCGCCGCAAGGCCAGCCGCTGATTGTAACGACGGTCCGGCCTGTCCTTCTCCCCGGTGGGGAGAAGGCGGCAAGGCTCAGACGTTTGCCCATACAGGCTATTTTGACGTCGTCTCTTTGCGTATGGAAAATGTCCAGCCGGTCCATCGACCGGCTTTTTTATTGCCGCGCGGAATCTCGGATGAGGAAAAAAATCCTTCCCCGCTGGTGCTTTTTTGTAAAAAACAGCGCGAAATCAATCGATAAACTTGCGAAGGCAAAATCGTACTTCCCCGCATCCGTCCGCAGGTGTATGAATTAATTCCTATTCGTAGAGGAGTTGCATATGCCGTCGGATACATCGCTTCTGTCTGCCGCCGCGCGGCCTCGCATGCAGGTCGTTCATCGCCCCTTCAGTCACTGGCCGCCGGTTGCCGGGCGGGAGGAGGTTGCCCGTCTTTGCCGTCTGGTGCGGCAGCTCACCGGCGAGATGGTGCAATTGACGGGTGATCGCTTTGCGGCGCGTCGTGACCGCCGGCGCATCGAATGCCATATCCGCCAGATCGCCATGTATGTCTGCCATGTCGCGCTCGGCATCCCCATGTCCGATATCGGCCCCTGCTTTGGCCGGGACAGGACGACGGTGGGCCATGCCTGCCAGGTGGTCGAGGATCGGCGTGACGAGCCGGCCTTCGATGAGTTCGTCGCCGTGCTGGAGCGGCTGGTCGTCGGCATTTTCAGCGTGATGAAAGGGGGAAGGGATGAGTGAATTGAAAAACGCCCAGACCGCTTCCGCACATCGTGTCCTGCTGCGGCTTCTGCGCTGCATCGCGGCCGGCGCGGCCGATATTGCCGAGGAGAGGGATGAGATCGTCCTGCGCCGCAGGCGCCCGGGACAGGCGGTCCAGCGGTTTCCGGCAGAAACGGTGCGGCTTGCCGTGTCTTCCGGTCTGGTCGAGTGGCGGCAGAACAGCCTTTCCGCGGCACCGCCGCTTGCCTCCTATCTGAAACGGGCAATGGCAAAGGACCGGGACGAGGTGTTTCAGGAGCAGCACCGGGATATCAAGACCGTTATTGTGGAGATCGACGAAACGAAGCAGCAGGCCCGTCGCAACCTCAACACCTCGCCGCTGACCAGCCTTTCACGGTTGAAGGAGCGGGATGGCAGCGCATTTTTCCCTGAAGACGCACTGGCGGCGGGCGAGCGTCTCGCCGCCGATTTTCATCGCGGCCATCTCAACCCCAGGGTCACGGCGACATGGGAGCCGCGCATTGCCAGCCGCAGCAAGGGGGAGGCGGGAGGCGCACTTGATCTTAACGAGGCAGCAATGGCCGCAAGAACGCGGTTTTCCCGCGCGGCGGATGCGATGGGACCGGAACTCTCGGGCGTTGCCATCGATATCTGCTGCTTTGAGAAGGGGCTGGAGACGGTGGAGCGGGAAAGGTTGTGGCCGGCGCGCTCGGCAAAATTGCTGCTGAGGGCCGCGCTGCTCTCGCTCGCCCGCCACTATGCGCCGCCTGTGAACCACGCGCAGGGCAGGGATCGCCATTGGGGCGATGCGGATTATCGCCCTTCGATGACGCGGTGACGCTCAGGCGGCGAGCAGCCGCGCTTCCTCGCGAATACGATTGATCATCGAACGCAGCCCGTTGCCGCGCCTCGAAGAAAGATTCTCCACGAGACGCATTTTGTTGAACACATCAATGGCGTCGAGGCTGGCGATTTCGGAGGCCCTTTTGCCGGAATAGATGGCGAGAACTATTGCGACGAGGCCACGCACGATTTCCCCGTCGGAATCTCCTTCAAAGGTCATGACGGGATTCTCTGTGCCGTGGCGGTGGCTGATAAGCCAAACCTTACTAAGACAACCAGGAACGTAAGTCTCAGGCGCACGCTTGTCCTCCGGCAGCTCGGGAAGCGCCTTGCCGAGTTCGATGACATAACGATAGCGGTCCTCCCAGTCGTCGAGGAAAGCGAAGTCGTCAAGGATCGTTTCGAGAGAGGCCATGGTTGCGCCGTATCATCCGTTATTCAATGTCTTTCCTAGGATATAGGGGAAGTGAGCGCGGTTTTGAACCATGTGCAAGAAAAAGCCCACGGAAAACAGGTTTCCGTGGGCAAGTCAGGCAGGCAGTCGGCGGACGGATACCTCCGTCTGCAAATAAATGGCGCGGCGCTGGCAAAAATCAGGGGCCGGCGAGATCAGGGACCGACAAGATCAGGGAGTTGGGCGCTTCTGCGGCAGGGGGATGACGGTGCCGGTTTTCAGCATGTCGGCCTCTCCGGGAAATTCGACGCTGACGACGGGTGCTGCGGCGAGCTTTTCGATCTCGGCGGCGACATCAGCGGCAGGAGCGGGCTTCTCACCGGAGGCAAGCTGCTTGTCCAGCAGTTCATAGGCGACTTTTGCGCCTTCCTTTGCGCGCTCGCCGAGAGCATGGAAGGTTTCGGCGCCCTTGACGCAGACGTCGGGCTTTTCGATGCAGATGGCGCTGACATAACGATAGGCTTCACCTGCGGCCGAAACGGCGCTAGGGAGATCAAATGCCGAAGGTTCCTTGGTCGGATCGTTGCTGCTGCCGACATAGGACAGCGCCACGAGCACCAGCGAAAACCAGAATGTTCCTTTGATCAGAAACCACATTGTCAGACACCCTGCCAGATGATCTTTGTTTTCTAAAGCCCCGCCCGCTTTCGGGTCATCGGCCTTTGTCCCGTTTTTTGGGCTTGTGATGAAGCTACAGGCGACCGGCGAACAGCCGATTGCAAAAAGCGGCGCAATTTAATTCAAATTGTATCTATTCTCCTCGTATCGGGACGTGCGCCATCAATTCATTCGCATTTTAACAGTCCATGTTAAGCATAATTGCGACAGAGGCCACGCGTTCCGGGGCAAAGCGGCGGCAAGCCTTGCCACAAAGGTTAACACGATGGCGAAAATGAAGCGAAATCCGTCGCTTACCCGTCATTAACCATGATTGGCAAAGCTTGGAATAAATGCCCCGTAATGGGACTGCGGCACATTTGACGGGCCTTTGGCGTCATTCTTTTTATCCATTCCTTAAGCCGCCGCCTTCTATTGTCGGAGCCGTTAGAACCGCCTCAGGGATTCGGTGTTGGTATTGCGTAATATGAGAGAAAAAGCGGTCGCATTGGTCGACCATGCCGCGGGCAGATGGCTTGCGCGCATGGAAGAGGACGCCGAAAGGCGTGCCGGAACCATTGCACGCCTGCGCCGGCTGATCGCCTTCAGCGCCGTCGGCCTTTTTGTTGTACCAACCCTGTTCAGCCTCGTTTTCAGCCCCGCCATCGCGCTGCCAATCGGCGCTGCCCTGGTGCTGGCGCTGTTTCTAGCCGCCGCCGCGCTGATGATTGCCTTTTCGCGTCCCGCACGCGGCTTCTCTTCCCTTTCTGCCCCTTCCGGCGATGAGGATCTGATCGCCGCCGCGCAGGTGCCCGGTCTCGTTCTCACCCTTAATGAAAACGGTCTCGTCGAACGCATCTCCGGCCGCGACCGCGACAGTTTCCCCGCTGATCTCAAGGCCAGCAAGGGCGAGGTCTTCGCCGAATATGTCTATGTCTCCGATCGCATCGAACTGATGCAGGCCTTCGACCTGCTACGGCAGGGCGAGGACAAGGCGACCGCCGAGCTTCGGTTCGAAACGGGTGCAAAATCGCGCCAGGCGCAATTCATGCACGTCCGCATCGAGATGACCGCGATCCGCGGCGCGACCGGCCGCCTGCGCCGCATCGTCGCCCAGCTTTCCGATGTGACTGATATGGAACGCCTGCGCCGCGATGTGGCCCGCAAGGCGGCGGAGGCGGAATCGGCCAATGACGCCAAGTCGCGTTTCCTTGCAGCCGTCAGCCATGAGTTGCGCACGCCGCTCAACGCCGTCCTCGGTTTTTCCGATATTCTGGCAGGCGAATATTTCGGTCGGCTGGAAAATGACCGCCAGCGGGAATATGTCGGCCTCATCCGCCAGTCCGGCGCGCATCTCCTGTCCGTCGTCAACACCATGCTGGATATGAGTAAGCTCGAAGCCGGTCGTTACGAATTGCTGATGGAAAGCTTCCCGATTTCGGAGACCATAGCGTCCTGCGAGGCCATGCTCGGCCTGCAGGCAAAGGAAAAAGGCCTGACATTGACCAGCCGCATCCAGCGCGGTATCGGCGAAATCTCCGCCGATCAGCGCGCCATCCGGCAGGTCCTCATCAATCTCGCCGGCAATGCCATCAAATTCACCGATGCGGGTGGTGTGGTGTCGATCGATGCCGCGCGTGAAGGTGGGATGCTGAAGCTGACGGTGAGCGATACCGGCATCGGCATCGCGTCCGACAAGATAGAATTGCTGGGCCAGCCCTTCATGCAGGTTCAGAATGAATATACCCGTCGCTATGAGGGCACGGGTCTGGGATTGTCCCTGGTCAAGGGGCTTGTGGCATTGCATGGCGGCACTTTCGTCATCGCCAGCAAGCCCGGCGAGGGAACGGTCGTAACGATCACCTTGCCTGCCGACGGCTCCGGCATGGCGGGTGGCGGTGAAAACGCTGAAACCGAATGCATGGTGGAATTCCCGCCCCGCATCCGCCAACTCGGCGATATGGCCGCGAAGATGAAGAAGGATGGTGACGATGGCCCCGCGAAAGCGAAAATCGCCTAAGAAAACAACGGCCCAGATCGGCGCCGGATTTGTTTCCTTGGTGGTTTCGGCCATCGGGCGCGAAATCCTGCGCCATCCGAAACTGGTCGGCAGCTGCGGCGCCTTTGCGGTTGTCTTCGGTTTTGTCGCCGCCAATGCGCTCTGGTATCAGCCGGGCGTCCACCCGACGCCCTTCCTGCGCACGCGCGATGCGGAAAACCCGAACGGTATTGCCGGTTATCGCCCGACCGAACCACTCGGCACGCACGGCAACGTCACCACCTTCCGTATAGAGCGGCCGGCAGAAAACGAGACGGCGCAACCCCCGGCCGCAACTGAAACCGCGGCACTTCCCGCCGCCGACACCCAGAAGCCGCAGCAGATCGTCGCCGATATTCAGGCCGAACTCAGGAAACGCGGGCTATATGAAGGCGAGGCGGATGGCCGCATGGGGCCGAGGACCGCCGCCGCCATCATGTTCTTCGAGGAAACGCTGGGCATGGAGCAGACCGGCGAGCCGACGACCCGCGTGCTGGCGGCACTGAAGATCGATGGCGCGACGGTTGCCGCGATCCCGAAAGACCGGCCTTCCGACACCAGCGGCGGCGTCGAGATCGATCCCGTCGCGGCCGCCATCCGCAAGGCGGAGGCACCGCGCCCGAAAGCTGAGCCGGCTTCCCTCAACACTTCGGCCAATGCCGCCAAACCGGCAAGCCGCGACCTGATCGCCAAAATCCAGCAGGGGCTGATCAACATCGCTTATGCCGATGTGAAAGTGGACGGTGTGGCCGGGCAACAGACCCGCAATGCCATCCGCGCGTTTGAAAAACACTATCGCCTGCCGGAAACCGGCGAGCCGAGCGAGGTTGTGCTGAAGAAGCTGAAGTCGATCGGGGCGCTTTAGATTTAATCTTCCGGAGGGTTGACGGCGGACCGAAGGTGCTTGGGGCTTTACCCCCCTCTGCCCTGCCGGGCATCTCCCCCTCAAGGGGGGAGATCGGTATGCGGCAAGGTCTCGCCCATCTCGACGCTTGAGAATGGAGCAGTGAAAGAGCCTCCTGCCGATCTCCCCCCCTTGAGGGGGAGATGCCCGGCAGGGCAGAGGGGGGTGAAGCCCCGCGCACCCTCGGCCGCTTAAAATCAACATTGAGAGCACGTCCCACCGTTTCCACCGAAAGCAAACCCATGCGCCTCAAATCCGAAATGTTCGTCTCAGCCCTCATCCGCCGCGTCTTTGCCGCCGGTGGATTTGCCGCTGTCGAAAAGAAAGGCGCAGAGGAGGCGGGGGCGATCTTCGTTCGCCAGCGGCTGCGCGACGGCCGCGAGAATCTCTATGGGCCCGCCCCGCAGAGTTTCGCCGATGACGAGGACATCATCCGCGCCGAGCGTCGTTTCGAAACGCGTCTGGCCGGTGTGGAGGGCGAGGAAAGTGCTGCCCTGCTGGAAAGGGAGAGGCGGTTCGACAGCGACCTGTGGGTCGTGGAGATCGAGACCGATGAGATCGGCACGCTGCTGACGCTGGTAGACCGGCCGCAGGCATAGAACTGTCCGGTCAGGGCCTGCCTCTTCGATCCGTGAAGATGCGGGGCCAGCCTGCCTACCCTTACGTCCCGGTTCTCTGCGCCGCCGGTGCGCTGCGGCTCGGCCGTTCGCGACCATGCGTATAGCTGTCGGCGCGACGCCAGCTTTCCAGCCGCTCTTCGCATTCCACAATGTCGAGGCCATCGAGCAGGGCTTCCGCGCGGCTCATGTCGCCTTCGGCGGCGGAAAGATGCGGATAGAAGCACTGCAGGACGAAGGCCGCCTCGGAAAATTCCATTCCAAGCCCGGTCAAAGTCGTGGCCAACTGCATACCTGATATATCGAGCATGATGCGCTCCGACAGCCAGTAGCTGGAAGACAGCGAATCCGCCAGCGCCACCGCAAATTGCCGGGCGTTGCGTTCACGCGCGAAACGGACGAGCAGCGCTTCCTGCACCTCGCTCAGGCGGCGAAGGCCGAGGATATCGTTTTCCGGGCGGTTGAGGTGATGCGCCATCTGCTTGATCCGCTGGCGCATTTCTTCTTCGAGTGCGGAGACGGCGGCGATGTTGTCGGTCTTTTCTTCCGCTTTCGGCTCTTCGGAGCTTGCCGCCGTCTGCGGTTCCGCGACGTCAGTCTCCTCGTCCGGCCGTTTTAGGTCTTCCGCATGGCGCAGCCCGACGAGCGCATCGATGACGGTGGGGGAGAGGTCTTCGCGCCGGACGATGGTGCGCGCATGGGCCGCCCCTTGCGTGCGGGCAATGGTGATCAGCGTGTCGTCGTCAAGGCATTTGGAGGAAATGAGGAAGGGTGCCGCAAGCGAAATCGGCTGGCAGGCAATGAAGAAGGCGACGGCCGAAGGCACGCTCGGATGCTGCGAAAGCGCTGCAATCGCCTCGCGCTTGGCTTCCTCGGTGGAGGCGTTGAAAAGCGGCATGAAAAGTTCGGCGAACTGCCGGAGGTCCGTTTTTGACGGATGGGAAACAGTCTCGAAATTCGTCACCGTGGCCATAAGTACCACATCTTTCTTCCTCACGGCTCTTGGCCTCTCAAGTTCTCGAAACCGGTCGGTCAACGCACTACCCAACAAACGCAAACACAATATCGGCTCAAACTAGAGCAAATCCGTTGACGTCCTGTTAACTATGGGGGGTGGCAAGAGGGAATCTGCCTCTTTCAACAAGGAAATTTTAAAACCTTCAAAGCGGCTTAAAAGCCGTGGAACTTTACCGCATCGCCTTGGTTTTCAACGGGTGCGTCCGCAGGAGCAATAAGTGAGGGCGCGGCAATTAGGGTTAACGGATCATTAACCTCTGTCTGTTTGTAATTTCATGGGCAGTATTAGGATTCCATGTTATTCTGATCTACGGAATAAATGCAAAAATGGCATGTGAAGCCTGAATCTGCGCACGATCGCCTTATAAGAATCGCTTTGGATTTTTGGATCGTGCGAAAACCAGTCTGTGGACTGGCCTATGCGCAATGTGATGGTGATGAAATTCCCGACGCAAGACGAGGCTTGCGCGGTTCCCATGGGCAACATTGACAATCATGTCCCGAAGAGGAGATGAGCATGGCAGAGATTATTCCAATTGGCGACGCCCGACGAAGCCTGCGCCCCGCTGGCGTGGTTGGACAGGTGATCGGCCCGGCGAAGGTCGTGCTGTTTACTGGCGTTCGTTATGAAAAACGCGATGCGGAGCCAACAGGCAAAGTCGCGCGCAAGGGCAAATCCGCAGCGGAAACCGCCCTCAAGTCCTGATTACCGACAATGAACCGACGTTATTTCCATGGCGTCGGCTGGCATTTCGCCTCGTTCAGGAACCGCTCCGCTTCTTCGCCGAAACTCGGCTGCGGCACCATGGTTCGCAACACCACATAACCTTCCGTCTGATCCGATTCCGCCAGAATGGCCTGCGAGAGCGCGGGCGGCTGTGCCTTGCGGATGGCGGCGATCTGCACCGCATCGGCCACCAGAATATCCATCTCGCCGCCGGCGGAGGTGCGGTCGTTCATGCTGAACACCTCGTTCGAGGCCTTGTCGTAAACCGCGACCGACCAGAAGGGAACGGCGCCGATGGCGGTGAGCCTGACCGGCTGTTCCTCGATATTGAAGGTGCAGACGGCCACCCGCATGAAGGGATCGCCACTACCGAGGGTCTTTTTCTCCGTCGTCTCTTCGAGCAGATGAAACAGATGCGGTTTTCCCTCCGCCACTGCCCGCGTATAGGCGTCGCGATTGCTGAAGTGCGGTATCGCCAGAATGACGATGACATGCAGTACCGCGGCGGCGACGAGGCCGGTGACGACGGCGAGCAGGACCCTAAGCATTGCCACACCCCAGCTTGCGAATCTGCGGCATGGAAATGTCGATCAGGCCGGAACTGCCGGCAACCGGCGTATCGAGCAGCGTCATGACGAGCTTGAAGGTCTGGCCCTGCGGCACCGCCAGCCAGTTGTAGGTCTGGGCGTCGGGAGCGATGCTGATGTCGATGCCGCCATCGGCGCTGCGCAGCAGCGTGCGGGAATTGAGCGCGAAGGGCCGCCCTGCATCTTCGGCTAGCACATTGCCCTGCTGGTCGGCGGTATAAAGCGTCCAGAAACGCGCCGGCGGCACGGCGCCGGCCAGACGGTAGCGGCATTCACCACTCAGGCGCTGGCCGTCGCTATCGACGGCGGCGGTGAAAGACAGCCCCTCAGCCGTGCCGTAAAGCAGCTTGCCGGCATCGGTGCGGTGCGATTTGGCGTAAGGGTCGGCCTCAATCGTCTGCGCCTCGGGAAAGGCATCCCAGGAGCCGATGCGGATCGATCCGAAGCCGGACGTCGCTTCAAGCGCTGCCATCGTCGCGGCAATACCGCCGCCAAAGGCGATCAGAAGGGCGATGCCGACAAGGAATGGAACTCGGAACACGCTGCTTTCCCGTTTTTGAACAGGTCGAGGACTATCACTGATTCCCCCTTTGGAAAATGGCGTGGCTCGTTTAGTCCTCGTGAAAGTGACGGGAGCGCGAAATTCCTGCCCTTATGCACCCATCACCAGCTTGAAGGCGATGGCCCACATGGTAACGGCGATGATCCCTTCGAGAATGCGCCAGGCGGAAGGCTTTTCGAAGATCGGCCGAAGCCAGCGTGCCCCATAACCCAGCGAAAAGAAGAACAGCAGCGAGCCGGTGGCCGCGCCTGCCGCAAAGGTCTTTTCGAAACCGGGAAACTGCGTGGAAATCGTGCCGAGCAGCACGACGGTATCGAGATAGACATGCGGATTGAGAAAGGTGAGCGCCAGGCAGATGGCAAGCGTCTGCCACAGGCTCGCCTCCTGCCGCTCGGCCACCGAAAGCACCTCGGATGAACGCAGCGCCGAATGCAGGCTTTTGGCACCATACCAGATGAGAAAAGCGGCCCCCGCATAACGCATGATCGGATCGAGTGCTGGCATGATCGCACTGATCCGCTGAAAACCGAACACGCCGACGGTAATCAGCAGCGCATCTGATATCGCGCAGGTGGCGCAGACGGCAAAGACATGCGAACGCGCCAGCCCCTGTTTCAGCACAAAAGCATTCTGCGCGCCGATGGCGACGATGAGGCTGAGGCCCATGGTGAGACCGGTGAAGAAGATTTGGATGTCCATGTGGTCGGTGGCCTCTTGTCTCTGTCCGTGCGGAATGGCGCAAGCCGTTGCTTGCGGACCGAGTGCTTGGATATTTGGCCTTGATGGTTTAATCCAGTTAAATAAATTCAGTCCGGATAAGTTTTGCTAATGCTCGACTACCCTTCCATGCGCGCCGTGGCGCTCGTTGCCCAGACCGGCAGCTTTGAAAAGGCGGCGCAGGTGCTGTGCGTGACGCCATCAGCCGTTTCCCAGCGCATCAAGCAGCTGGAAGAGCGGCTGGGCGTGGTGCTGATCGTGCGCGGCAACCCCTGCGTGGCGACAGAGAAGGGCGAGTGGCTCTGCCGTCACATGGATCATGTCGGCATGCTGGAAAACGAGTTGTTCCGCCAGCTTCCGGCGCTCGCGCAGGCAGGCGATGCGCAGGAACGCGTGACCCTCAACATCGCCACCAATGCCGACAGCCTCGGCACATGGTTTCTGGATGCAGTATCAAAATTTACCGCCAGCAGTGATTATCTCGTCAATATCGCGGTGGACGATCAGGATCACACGGTGGAATGGCTGCGCGGCGGCAGGGTGCTCGCCGCCGTCACCGCCCATGACAAGCCGGTGCAGGGCTGCCGGGTAACGCCGCTCGGCGTGCTCCGCTATCACGCCACCGTGAGCCCGGATTTCATGGCCCGCCATTTTGCCGAAGGCGTCACCCCCGCAGCCCTTGCCCGCGCGCCGGGGTTGACCTTCAACCAGAAGGACCGGTTGCAGGCGAGCTGGATCAGGCAGGCGCTAGGTGCGGAGGTTTCCTATCCCACCCACTGGCTGCCTTCGACCGATGGTTTCGTGAAGGCGAGCCTTGCTGGCATGGGCTGGGGGCTCAATCCGGTGCAGCTGGTGGGCGAGCATCTGGTTGCGGGTCAGCTGGTTGAGCTTATGCCGGGCACGCCGCTGGATATTCCGCTGTACTGGCAGGTCAACCGGCTTGCGGCGGAGCGGTTGGTGGGGTTGACGGCCAATGTGGTGGAGACGGCGAGGGCGGTGTTGATGCCGGTGGGGTGAGGTGTTTTGCGTTTTGGGGTGGCGGCGTTGGAGCGTGCGGCTTACCCCCCTCTGTCCTGCCGGACATCTCCCCCTCAAGGGGGGAGATCAGCAAGGGGAGCTACCGCAACTTCATTCGCAAAGGTTGAGATATGCGAGACGTCGCCGCATATCGATCTCCCCCCCCTTGAGGGGGAGATGCCCGGCAGGGCAGAGGGGGGTGAGCCGCACGCTCCGCCGGTAACCTCTTAACGCGATGTGTTATCAACGCCGCATGGCATCTATGCCCTCATGCGAGGAAGCATCCGCCACCTTCTGCGTCGTCACACTCAACGCCGTGGCTTCTTTCATCTTCCGCCCAATCGAGCGGATCACCCGCGTCGCCTCGGCCGAGAGCGAGCGCGGCCGAGTGAGCGCCGGCATCGCGGGTGTGTTGGCAGAGGCGGCTGCCACTTCGGCGGAAGGCTGCGGGCGAGCACCCGTCGGCAGCGGGTTCTGGATGCCGGGGATCGGGCGCAGCTCCATGCCCTGATGGGCATAGTCCATCAGCCGCTTGTAGGTCATGGCCGGCAGCGCGCCGCCGGTCATGTTGTTCATCGGCGTGAATTCGTCATTCCCGAACCAGACGGCCGTCGTGTAATTGCCGGTGAAACCCACATACCAGGCGTCGCGATAGGCCTGCGACGTGCCGGTCTTGCCGCCTGAGACGATGCCGTTTTCCAGTGCCCCGCGCCGGGCGGTGCCCATGACCGGGATGGTCACCAGCATCTGGTTCATCTTGGAATTGGCCTCTTGCGAAAGCACCCTTTTGGCCGGCGGCTCGTCATGGCTGAAATCGTAGAGAACCTTGCCCTCGTAGTCCAGTACCTGCTCGATGCCGTGGCGGCGTGACTGCATGCCGTCGGCCGGGAACACGGCATAGGCGGTGGCCTGATCGAGAACCGTCACTTCTGATGTGCCGAGCGGAATGGTCTTGTCGCTGCGCAACGGTGTTGCCACGCCCATGGCTTTGGCAGTATCGACGATCACCTGCGTGCCGAGCACATCCTTGGCGAGCCGGACCGGAACGGTATTGTAGGATTTGGCGAGCGCCACCTGCAACGTCACCTTGCCGGCATAGGAGCGGCCGTAATTCTGCGGCGACCAGCCGCGCCAGGTCACCGGCGCGTCTGATATCAGCGTCTCGGGCTTCATGCCCTTTTCCATGGCGGCCGAATAGGTGTAGACCTTGAAGGAGGAGCCCGGCTGGCGAAGTGCTGCCGTGGCGCGGTTGAACTGGCTTTCGCCATAGTCGCGCCCACCGACCATGGCGCGCACGCCGCCGCCATTCTCGATCATCACCATCGCGCCCTGCTTGACGCGGTAACCCTCGCCATATTCGCGCAACTCCATTTCCATCGCCTGTTCGGCCGCCTGCTGCAGGCCGGTATCGATGGTGGTGCGCACAACGACGGTGTGGTCTTTGAATTTTCCTTCGGCCGCCAGCCGCTGCACTTCGTCGAAGGCCCAGTCGAGGAAGTAATCCGGGGCCTTCACGTCGGCGCGGTCGATGACGGTGGCCGGGTTGCGCCTGGCGCCAATCACCTGGCCCTCGGTCATCAGCCCGCTCTGCACCAGGTTGGACAGCACGGTGTTGGCACGCGCACGCGCAGCGGGCAGATTGACATGCGGCGCATATTTGGCCGGCGCCTTGAACAGGCCGGCGAGAATGGCGGATTCGGAGAGCGTCACATCGGTGAGATTCTTGCCGAAATAAAACTGCGCCGCCGCAGCGGCACCAAAGGTGCCGCCGCCCATATAGGCGCGGTCGAGATAAAGGCTGAGAATTTCCTTCTTCGACATGTTGGTCTCGAGCCACAGCGCGAGGAAGGCTTCCTTGATCTTGCGTTCCAGCGAGCGCTCATTGGTGAGGAACAGGTTCTTGGCAAGCTGCTGCGTCAGCGTCGAGCCGCCCTGCACCACGCCGCCGGCGCGGGCATTCTCGCTCATGGCGCGGGCAAGGCCGATGAAATCGATGCCGAAATGGTCGAAGAAACGCCGGTCTTCGGTCGCCAGCACCGCCTTGATGAAATGGTCAGGCATCTGGTCGATCGGCACGCTGTCTTCATGGATGATGCCGCGGTGGCCGATGGTGTTGCCGTAGCGGTCGAGGAAGGTGACCGCGAAATCGCCGCGATAACGCCAGTCCTTCTTGGTCTCCTCGAAGGCGGGCATGGCCAGCGCCAGAAGCACGACGGACCCCGCCGTTCCGAAGGTCAGCGCGTCGCAGGTGAGGTTGACGAGAAGCTTCTTCCAGCCGCGAACATGCAGCTTACGCGAGGCAATGGTGACGTCTTCCCAGAAATCCACCAGCCGTGCCGCAGCCGTCCACAGACCGGAGTCGATGAAGCTATCGATCCGGAGCAGGATATGCCGCTTCTTGCGGCCTTTTTTTTCGTCTTTTTCTTCCTGCACCTGGCGAAGTTTTCCTGTTCGAGGCAACGCGGCCGTCGGTATTTCTGCGTTTAAACCCATTCCCGACGCAAAACCATGGCATGCTTGTGTCGGAATTGCTTGACGCGGCGGCTTCTTGCGGGCCAATGACCCTCTGCCGCCCGCCAATCGTGCTAAAATATCGTACAAACCAGCCCTTGGCGATACGATATAAAGGATTAGGGACCGGTTAAACACTCCCGTCCAAGAGATCAAAATGAAACGGAAATGTTAACGATGAATGACGCGCCGTTCTGGAAAACCAAATCGCTCACCGAGATGACCGGCGAGGAATGGGAAAGCCTGTGCGACGGCTGCGGCCTGTGCTGTCTGAACAAACTCGAGGACTGGGACACCGGTGAAGTGGTGTTCACCTCGGTCCGTTGCGTGCTGCTCGACGGTGAGAGCTGTCGATGCTCCGACTATGAAAACCGCCGCGCCACCGTGCCGGACTGTATCCAGCTCGACCTGAAGAAGGTGCATGAGATCGGCTGGCTGCCGCCCACCTGCGCCTATGCGCTGGTGCGTGACGGCAAGGATCTCTACTGGTGGCATTATCTCGTGTCCGGTGATACCGAGACGGTGCACGAGGCCGGCATTTCGGCGCGCGGGCGCACCGTCAGCGAGGCCGATGTGGATGTTGACGACTTCGAGGATTATGTGGTCGACTGGCCCCTGACAGTGGGTGAGACGGCCGGCGAGAGGGCGGGCGAAAAGCAACGGACTTGACGGAAAACGTCAATTTTTGTTTTGGTCCTATTCCTGCCCCATCAGTCTCCTAAGGCATGTCATCCGAAAGCGTGTCACGGTTTCGGGATCGATTTGTCTGAAATCAAAGACAGCTTCCGGCCATTCCGGCAAATGATCCGCAAAAGCGGACGAGGGACATCAAAACGCATGCGCTATCGGCTGCCCGCCATCGTTCTTTCGTGCCTTGCCCTTCCGGGCCTCCTGCCGTTTTCCGCTTTTGCCCAGCAGCAACCGCAGGCCTTTGAATGCACGCTGGTCACATCAATCGAAACGGGGGCCATCATCAACCAGCAGGGCGCCTGCGACCAGCGCGTGGCGCCGGCCTCCACCTTCAAGGTGCCGCTGGCGCTGATCGGCTATGATGCCGGCATCCTTCAGGATGAGAAGTCGCCCGCCTGGGACTGGAAACCCGGCACGGAAGCCCGTGCCTCGGATCGCAAGACGGTCGATCCGACGATATGGGAGCAGGATTCGGTGCTGTGGTATTCGCGAGAAGTCACCCGCCGCCTCGGCCCGGAAAAATTCGCCGCCTATGTGAAGCGCCTCGGTTACGGCAATGCCGATGTGTCCGGCGAGCCGGGCAAGAATAACGGGCTCACCCATTCCTGGCTCGGCTCGTCGCTCACGGTTTCGCCGGTGGAGCAGGTCGGTTTCCTCCGCCGCCTTCTGGCCGGCAATCTGCCGGTCTCGCGCGATGCGCAGGCAAAGACGAGGGCCATCGTGCCGGTCTTCGATGCACCGGAAAGCTGGGCCGTGCACGGCAAGACCGGCACTGGCTACATGCGCGACGAAAAGGGCAATCCCGACCGCAACCGCCCCTTCGGCTGGTTCGTCGGCTGGGCGGAAAGAGAAGGCCAGCACATCGTCTTTGCAAGGCTGCGCGTCTCCGACAAACCATCGAACGAGCCGCTCGGACCGGCGGTGCGCGACGCTTTCCTGCGCGACATTCCGCGGCTGGCGGTGCACAGGTAGGCGATGGCTGCCCCAAACCTCGGAGAAGGACATCGGCATATGTCGGACGCCTCCCGCGATGTCATCAAGCTCTATACGGTCCACGGCGGCGATTTCGACAGTGCGCGTGGCCGCTCCCTGGCCGAAAAACCATGGCTCGACAGATTCACCTCGCTCTTGCCCGATGGCGGCTCCATTCTCGATATCGGTTGCGGTTCGGGCGAACCTATTGCCGGTTATTTCATTGCCAAAGGTTATGACGTCACAGGCATTGATGCGTCCCTGCCGCTGATTGAGCTTTGCCGCAGTCGGTTTCCGGAAAATCTCTGGGGGGCTGTCGATATGCGCGAACTCGCCCTTGGCAGCCGCTTCGACGGTTTAATCGCCTGGCACAGTTTTTTCCACCTGAAGCCCGAAGATCAACGCCTGATGTTCGGCATTTTCCGCCAGCACGCCAATGACGGTGCGGCCTTGATGTTCACGGCCGGGCCGGGGCATGGCGAAGCAATAGGCACGTTTCAGGGCAAGCCGCTTTATCACGCCAGCCTTGCGCGCGAAGACTATGAGAGCCTTCTCGCCGCCCATGGGTTCCGGCTTCTCGATCACATCGTCAATGACCCGCAATGCGGTGGGGCGACAATTTACCTCGCCAGACGCGTAGCCTGAGAGGCGACCGCGCGGTCATCCGATCGCAGCGGTAAACGGCGGAAATTCCTGCTTTTATGGTCGGTGCCAGCACTCACGATTGTGTGTTCAACAAAAAGCATCCCCGTACCTTGACCTTCCCATGATGGGAAGCCCTACATAAGGTCTCGAAAGGGGATTTCCCATGAACGAGACAGTCAGACACGCCCATCCCAATCAACCGGTTTCCGTGCCCGTTGAGGGCATGACCTGCGCCTCCTGCGTGCGGCGTGTGGAAACCGCTGCGGCGAAGGTGCCGGGCGTCGCTTCGAGCTCCGTGAACTTCGCAACGAAGAAACTCACCGTTGAGCCGGTGGAGGGTTTTTCGGCGAGGACGCTCGGCGCCGCCATCAAGAAGGTGGGTTATGATATCGCGCCGGAGCGACAGGAATTTGTGGTCGAAGGACTGCACGGTGACGCGGAGGCGGGCCGGCTCAAGGCTGTTCTGGAAGCCGTCGCCACTACAGTCGACGTGAAGGTGGACGCTGCGGCCGGCAAGGTCGCGGTGGAAACCATCGGCGGCCGCCGTGAGCGGGATGCGCTGGTGGAGACGGCAAAGCTCGCCGGTTTTCTGCTGAAGACGCCGGGACCGCGCGACCATTCCGCCCATCAAGGTCACGGCCAGCACCATGGACATCATCAGGGCCACGGCCAGATGGCGACCGGCGAGACCGGCGGCCATGACCATATGCAGCATGCCGGCGAGGAGGGCGCGCTGAAACGCGACCTGACGATTGCCGCGATCCTGACGGCGCCGCTTTTCGTGCTGGAAATGGGCGGCCATCTCTATGAGCCGATGCATCACTGGCTGATGGGCATCATCGATACGCAGAATCTCTATTACCTCTATTTCGTGCTGGCGACGGCGGTGATTTTCGGGCCGGGCCTGCGCTTCCTCAAGACCGGTTTTCCGGCGCTTTTGCGCGGCGCGCCGGAAATGAACTCGCTGGTGGCGCTGGGTGTCACGGCGGCCTATCTCTATTCCGTGGTGGCGACCTTCGCGCCCGATCTGCTGCCGGCAGAGGCGCAATTCGTCTATTACGAGGCGGCCACCGTTATCGTCACGCTGATCCTCACCGGACGGCTTCTCGAAGCCCGCGCCAGTGGCCGTACGGGAGACGCCATCCGCAAGCTGATGAGCCTGCAGGCGAAGACCGCCCGGGTGGAGCGCGACGGTGCGACCATCGATATTTCCCCTGACGATCTGGTGACAGGCGATATCGTCGTCATCCGTCCCGGCGAAAGGCTGGCGGTGGATGGCGAAGTCGTCGAAGGCTCGTCCTATGTCGATGAATCCATGATATCGGGTGAACCCGTGCCGGTGGAAAAGACGGTCGGCGCAGCGGTTGTCGGCGGCACTATCAACAAGACCGGCGCTTTCAAGTTTAGGGCAACCAAGGTCGGCGCCGATACCATGCTGTCGCAGATCATCCGCATGGTGGAGGAGGCGCAAGGCTCCAAGCTGCCGATCCAGCTGCTGGTCGACCGTGTTACCGCGCTGTTCGTGCCCGTTGTCATTGCGATTGCGGTGCTGACCTTCATCGTCTGGGCAATCTTCGGCCCTGAACCCGCCTATACATTCGGGCTGGTCAATGCGGTCGCGGTGCTCATCATCGCCTGCCCCTGCGCCATGGGTCTCGCCACGCCGACATCCATCATGGTCGGCACCGGCCGGGCGGCGGAGCTAGGCGTGCTGTTCCGCAAGGGGCAGGCTCTGCAGGAACTGCGCTCGGCCGAGATCGTCGTCGTGGACAAGACCGGCACTGTCACCAAGGGCCGCCCGGAGCTGACCGATCTGGTGGTTGCGGAAGGGTTTGCCGATGACGAGGTTCTGGCTCTGGTCGCCGCCGTCGAGGGCCGCTCGGAACATCCGATTGCCGAAGCCATCGTCCGGGCCGCGGAAGAAAGGAATGTGGCGACCCCTGCAGGACTCGAACTCGCAACCGTCGAAAACTTCGAAAGCGTGACGGGTTACGGTATCGCCGCCACCGTCAATGGCCGTAAGGTCGAAGTCGGCGCGGATCGCTACATGGCCAAACTCGGCCATTCCGTGGAGATTTTCGCTGAAGCCGCCGCAAGGCTGGGTGACGAGGGCAAGACGCCGCTTTATGCCGCCATCGACGGCAGGCTGGCGGCTGCGATTGCCGTCGCCGACCCGCTGAAACCGTCGAGTGTCACCGCCATCCGAGCGCTGCAGGCGATGGGTATCGAAGTGGCGATGGTGACGGGCGACAATGAACGCACAGCCAACGCGATAGCCCGGCAGGTCGGCATTTCCCGCGTGGTGGCGGAAGTGCTGCCCGAGGGCAAGGTGAAGGCGATCCACGAAATGCGCGCCGGCGGCAAGGTGCTGGCCTTCGTGGGCGACGGCATCAATGACGCACCGGCGCTTGCCGAGGCCGATATCGGCATCGCTGTCGGCACCGGCACGGATGTCGCCATCGAAAGCGCCGATGTGGTGTTGGTCGGCGGCGATCTTCTGGGTGCGGTCAACGCCATCGAGATGAGCCGTGCGACCATGCGCAACATCAAGGAAAACCTGTTCTGGGCTTTCGGTTACAACGTGGCGCTGATACCGGTTGCGGCGGGCGTGCTTTATCCGGCCTTCGGCATCACGCTCTCGCCGATGATCGGTGCGGGTGCCATGGCGCTGTCCAGCGTCTTCGTTCTCGCCAATGCCCTGCGGTTGAAACGGGCGAAGGTTGCGCACAGGGAGGTGACGTCGTGAATATCGGCCAGGCATCGGAAGCATCGGGCGTTTCCGCCAAGATGATCCGTTATTACGAGCAGATCGGCCTCATCACCCCCGCCGCCCGCACCGGCAATAATTACCGGGTCTATGGCGAGCAGGACGTGCATAATCTGCGCTTCATCAAACGGGCGCGCACGCTCGGTTTCTCGCTGGAAGAAACCGAGACGTTGCTGAAACTCTGGCAGGACAAGAGCCGCGAGAGTTCGGCGGTGAAGGAAATCGCGCTCGTCCACATCGCCGATCTCGAGCAGAAGATCGCCGAGATGAAAAGCATGGTGAAGACGCTGTCGCATCTTGCCCATTGCTGCGGCGGCGACCACCGGCCCGATTGCCCCATCCTCGACGATCTCGCGGGCGCCGACAAGGCAGACGGAAAGCCCGCCAAAACCCACTGAACTCGAGTGAAAGCCGGCTCGAAAACATCGTGCCAACCAAAGGAGACGTCATGAGCGCCACCACCTTCCTAATCCCGGACATGACCTGCGGCCATTGCGAGAAGACCCTGCGCGGCGCACTCAATGAGGTGCTTCCCGGGGTGTCCGTGAGCATCGACCTCAATGCCCACAAGCTGACCGTGACGGGCGATGCCGCAACCGCGGAGGAGGCGATCCGAGAGGCGTGTTATTCGCCGGAACGGGCGGCTGACGCATCTCGTCGCTGGAATGAGGAGGAAAGATGTGCTACTGAGTAGTATCACCTTTCCTTTGAAGGCAGACCCACAATGTCCGTTAAGGCATCAGTCTCGATTTCCGATCAGCAAGACAGCTTCGCCCGCAGGCTGGTGGAGGAGGGGCGTTATGCCAGCCTCAGCGCTGTCGTGCAGCGCGGCCTGGAACTGCTTCGGCAGGAGACCGAGCTGAACGACGCAGAACTTGCCGCGCTTCGCGACCTGCTGGCCGAGCGCGTCGAGGGAGAGTTTGTCTCTCTCGAGGACGGCAAGGACAGAACCGCAGCGATGATAGCAGCCAGGAAGGCCAGCTATGGCCTTTAAGGTCCTGCGTTCGGGGCAGACGGATCAGGATCTCGGCCTCATTCTCGACCATCTCGTTCAATCCTATCACGACCTTGGCGATGCTCTGCCCGAGGCTTTCGAGCGGGCAGTCCTGCGCATCGGCGCTATCGAGGCGGATATGCAAACCCTTGGCAAAGCGCCGCTTCAGGGGACATTGATGCCCGAATTGTTGTCCGGCCTTCGTCGGGTCACAAAAAATCAGGCGATCTTTTATTTCGATGTTGTTGAAAGCGAGAAGACGTTGCGCATTCTCGCCGTCTTCTTCGGTGGGCAGGATCATCAGCGGCATATGCTGAAGCGCCTCGTATCCGGCCAGCCGAGCGGTTAAACCTCGTCGAACGCACCGCCTTCGCGCGAAGGATTGCGGTTGATCACCCGTTCCTCGGCATCATCGGGAAGGGCCTCGTCGCTCTCCTGATAGGGGTCGTCCTCGGTTTCGGCCTCTTCTTCCTCGATTTCCTGTTCGATGGATTGCGGAATTTCTCCCTTGGCGGGGAGGGCGTCGATGTCGAGATCGAGCAGATCCTCATCCATGGCGTCTTCAGTGCTGGGCATGATCTTCTTGCGGTCCATGACGGTATCCTTTCTGACGGTTCTGTCGGCAAACGACCGGCGGGGCAGGTGGGTTCCTGCCGCCGGTCAATTCCGTGAGTTCAGATCGGATGAAAAAGCCCGCTTGACCTCAATGGCGCTTGAGGTTCTAGTTTGCCCGCCGTATCGCAAAAATCGAAAGGATACGGCTTTGTCGAGTATGGAAATGGTGGAGAAAAACGGCTGGGGCGAATTGCTGAGCGGGGCTAACCTCTCGCTTCTGACCGTCATCTCCTCCGGTATCGGTCTGCACGCCTTTAATCAGTTCGCTGTCGTCACGGCCTTGCCCGTCGCCGTCAATGAAATCGGCGGTGCGGGTTTTTATAGCTGGGCCTATAGTCTCTATTTCGTCGGTTCCGTGGCGGGAGGCGTTACCGCGGTGCTGTTTCGCGAACGCTTTGGCGCCCGTACCGTCCTGCTTCTGTGCTGCCTCATTTTCTCCTTCGGCTCGGTTCTTTCGGCAGTTGCCGGTGATTTTTTATGGGTGGTTATCGGCCGGGCGTTGCAGGGGGTGGCGGACGGGCTGATCGTGGCGGTGTGCTACAGCCTCATTCCCGCAGGGTTCCGCTCCGGACTGTTGCCGAAGGTCTTTGCCATCGAGGCGGCGATCTGGGCGGTGGCCTCCTTCATCGGCCCGCTGACCGGCGGTTTCGCCACCCAGCACATTTCCTGGCGCGCCACCTTCCTGCTCTCCGCACCTCTGATCATCGTGCTCATGGTATATACGGTGGTTGCCGTCTCCGCCGAGCGGCCGGTGGCGGCCACGCGCAAGCCACTGGTGCCGCTGCTGCTCTGCCTTGTCGGCGCACTGGCCTTTTCTGCCCCCTCCGCCTTTGAGGATGCGAGCCTGCGGGCGATTTCCCTGCTGGCGGGCGCGGCATTGTTATGGGCTTCTCTACGGGCAGGCATCCAGCCTTCCTCCGGCCTGTTCCCGAAGGATTCCTTCCGGCTGAAAACGGTGCTCGGCAGCGGCTTCTGGGTGCTGTTCCTGATGTCCTATGCCCATGCGCTCGGCAGCGTCTATCTCGCTTATGTCGCCATCAATCTCTGGCAGCATGAACCGACTTTTGCCGGTTTCATCGTCGTTACCATGCCACTCGCCTGGAGTTTCGTGGCGATGTTGATCGGCAGCCTGCGCTCAAACCGCCTGCGGGAGATTTGCCTGCATTACGGCCCCTACCAGATGGTGCCGGGCTGTGTGCTGCTGGGGCTCGGGCTTGCAACGGGCAATTGGGGAGAGATGCTGCTTGGACAAATCCTGATAGGCTCTGCCTTCGGTATGTCCTGGGCCGGTATCAGCCAGGCGGCCATGGAGGCGGCGCCGGAAGAGGAGCGCAGGATGACAGGTGCATTGCTGCCCACGGTCGCAACGCTGGGCTCTGCGGCGGGTGCGGGCGCGAGCGGCACCGTCGCCGCCGCGACCGATCTCGTCGTGCAGATCGATCGTGCTGACGTGACGACGCCGATGCTTTATCTTTATGGGCTGGGTGTGGTTGTGTCGCTGCTGGCGATCATGACGGCGAAAGGCTTACGGGGCGAACGCCGGTAGAGCATTTCCAGGAAAAGTGGAACCCGGTTTTCCGTCCGGAAATGCGACAAAACCAAACGAATGGCGGCTCGCCCTACGTCGTCAGGACTGGGTGGTGGCGATGGTGATCGCCGCCAGATAAACGACGAAGGCCATGATCGCGACCGCGCCGATAATGATGATGATACCCTTGCCGGCGCGTTTCTTCTCCGCCTTGTTTTCGTTGGCTTCGGTCGGAAACAGGATCGGATCACTGGTATCGCGGATTTTGGTCATGCCGTTTCTCCTTATCCGTGGATTGGGCGGTTTCGGTCTATCAACCGCCCAGTCCGCCAAAAGGTTCCTCACGGTTTCAGCGCCCAGCTGGTGGCGTGAACCACCGCACCGGGCTCGGCGCGAAGCAGTGCCGAGCGCACCGGTTCGAAACCTTCGATGCGCTTGGTGCCGACATAACGGCCGCGATTGGCAAAGACCTCGATCGAGCCGTAATCCAGGAAGATGCGGATGCGGGATGCTCTCGCGCCTTTGGCGATATAATGCGGCGAAACACCGTCGCGCCCATCCTCGTGGCGGATCCACAGGCCGGTCTCGTCGGAGACGAGACCGAGCGTGACGGCAGGATGATCGAGCGCCAGCTCGAAGGGCGCGCCTGACGAGGTAAGCTCGATCAATATTTCCACCGCACCGTTGATGAAGGTGACGCGTTCGCCGGCCGCCAGCCGCGTGCGGTCGAGAATATGGCTGCGCAGGCTTTCCGCCGCGCCGATCGGTGGGGTCAGAAGTTCGCCGTTAGCATAGTGAATCCGGCGGGGCAGGGTCATGGAAGTGGGGAAATCGATTTCCGGATTGGCATCCGCCCAATTTGCCAGCCAGCCGATGCCGATGATGCTGTCGCCATCCAGAAAGGCCTGAAAGGCGTAATTATCGGTGCCGAAATCCAGTTCCTGACCAAATTCCTTGGTGAAGACCTTGCCGTCGAACCAACCGACGTCTGCCATGGTCAGGTTCTTGCGGCCGGTCTCCGGGTCTTCGGAATGCATCAGTCCGTAAATCAGCACCCACCTTGTGGATCGGGCATTGGCGGGGCCATCGAGCGGCAGCAGGCACGGGCATTCGATGGCCGTGGTCTTGTAACGTGTCTCCACCCACAGCTTGCCCACATAGGTCCAGCCGGCGGCGGCCGTGGGGTCCAGCGTCTCGTAAAGCAGGATCACGCCACCGCCATCGCTCTGGCTGCCGAGCAGCATTTTCCACAAGCCGTCTGGGCCGCGAAAAACGTAAGGGTCGCGGAAGTCAGGCGTCAGCCCCTGCCCATCCGGGCGCTGGCCGAGAATGACGTCTGCCTGTCCGGCCATGATGAGATCCGACGAGGTGGCGGTAAGCTGGATCTGCTGTTCGGGAATACGGTCCTGCACCTGCTCGGTGAAAAAGACGCGGATGCCGGAGCCTTCCACCAGCGGAATGGTCGAGCCGGAATAGGCGCCGCCGCGCTTGTCCGGCCGCGTCGTCAGGTCCTCGGAGGGAAAAAGGAAGATTGGCAGATGCCGCCAGCGCAGATAATCCGAGGAGACCGCGTGGCCCCAATGCATGGTGTTCCAGCGCAGCCCGTGTGAATAATGCTGATAGAACAGATGCGGCCGGCCTTCGAAGCGGCCAAAACCGTTCGGGTCGTTCATCCAGCCGAAGGGTGGGCGGAAATGATAGCTGCCGGGAAGTTCGGGTGCGGTATTGTCCGGCTTGGTATGGACGACGGTGATGCCGGTTTCGAGCACATCCGAAGCGGTGAACCAGTAGATGACGGAAACGGCCGTGGTCACCGTGTCGTAGCTCAGCTCCACATGGCCGCCGCCGAAGACCTGATAGATTCGAAAACTGAACTCTTCCGTGTTGACGCTTGAAACTTCGGCGAATTTTCCATTCTGGTTGGAGAAGGAAACGGCGCCGGCTTCGGCGTCCTTTTTCGCCTTCAGCCACACATGAAACGTGGCGTTAACAGGCAGGTCGGTGTGAAGGGTGCGGATGGCGCTTTCCGGCTCGGCGTTTAAGGCTTCAACGACGGTCATTCCCGTTCCTTTCGTTGCGGCTAGTCTGGTTCAGAAAACGCAACGAATGGGACGAAAGAAAGTTCAACCGCCGGCTTGCCCCTGCGATGCCGTTTCGTATTTGCCGTTCAGTTCGAAAACCAGCCCTTCCGGATGATAGAAGGTGCGGCCCTCGCCGGAAAAATAGGCCGCGACGATCTGGTTGGTGAGGCGCGAGCCGAAACCCGTGCGCGTCGGCGGCCTGACCGGCGGGCCACCCGTTTCACGCCAGCGCAGTTCAAAACGGTCATTGCCGCCAAGCGTCCAGGCAATCTCCACCCGGCCGCTTTCGTTGGAAAGCGCACCATATTTCAGGGCATTGGTGGCAAGCTCATAAACCGCGAGCGACAGGCCGAGTGCCTGTTGCGGCGCGATGTCCATATCCGGGCCGGAAATGGTTACTCGCGCCCTGTCGTCAAGATGAGGATAAACGGAATCGCAGACAAGTTCGACAATGCCTGCGCCCTTGCCGGAAGCGTGCATGAGGTTCTGGGCGTTGCCGAGTGCCGCAATACGCTTCTTGATGGTGTCCCGCGCCTCTTCCAGCGACTGCGAATGGCGCATGGTGGCGCTGACGACGGCGGTCGTGATCGCCATCGTATTCTTGACCCGGTGAACGAGTTCGCGCCGTAGAACCTCCTCCCGCTTACGGCTTTCAACCATCGCCGTGGTCTCGACGGTGATGTTGATCAAGCCGGCAACTTTGCCCTGATCGTCGTAAAGCGGGCTGTAGGAAAAGGTCCAATAGGTATCTTCCGGATAGGCGTTGCGGTCCATGACGAGATGCATGTCCTCGGCAAACGTGCCCTTGCCGGACAGAGCGTCATCGACGAAATGTTTCACGTCGTCCCAGACATCCGACCAGATGATATGAAACGGCTTGCCGAGCGCATCCTGCTCCTTCAGCCCGAGAAACGGACGGTAGGCATCATTATAGATTATGTTCAGATCGGGTCCCCAGAACAGGCAGATCGCATGACGCTGCTTGAGAATCATCTGCACGGTGGTTTTGAGCGATACCGGCCATGTATTTATTGGCCCCGCAGCTGTCGATGCCCAGTCGAAGTGGCGGATAGCCTTGCCCATTTCACTGTCGTCATAGGGGAAGTCTGGCAACCGAGATATCCTGCTTGAACTGTCACTCATCTATTGGCTGTTTGTATGTTCAAATAGACCCGCAGTTCAAACTGATTTTTCCAAAGTCCGGCGCGCTTTTGACAATTGCTATTTTTCACCCTCGCAACCCGGCGGAAAAATGGCCATATCAGGTAAAAGCAGGGAGTTTACCCGTGATCAGATTCGACAATTCCTATGCCCGCCTGCCGGAGCGATTCAGCGCCGCCGTGCTGCCGACGCCGGTGAAGGCGCCGCGCCTCATCGCGTTCAATCGCGCGCTGGCGGATGAGCTTCTTCTCGATGTTTCGGGCCTTGATGATGACAGGCTGGCGACGATCTTCTCCGGCAACGTCGTGCCGCAGGGGGCCGAACCGCTGGCCATGGCCTATGCCGGCCACCAGTTCGGCGGTTTCGTGCCGCAGCTTGGCGATGGCCGCGCCATTCTTCTCGGCGAAGTGATCGACGCGAACGGCAAGCGGCGCGACATCCAGCTCAAGGGCTCCGGCCCTACGCCGTTTTCGCGCAGGGGAGACGGGCGCGCAGCGCTCGGGCCTGTGCTGCGCGAATATATCGTCTCGGAAGCCATGTTTGCCCTCGGCATTCCCGCGACGCGGGCACTGGCGGCCGTCCTTAGCGGCGAAAGGGTGCAGCGGGAAGTAGGCCTGCCGGGCGGCGTTTTCACGCGCGTCGCGGCAAGCCATATCCGTGTCGGCACCTTCCAGTTCTTCGCCGCGCGCGAAGATGACGAGGGCATCAGGAGCCTTGCGGATTATGTCATCGATCGCCACTATCCAGAGGCGAAAGACGCCGATAATCCCTATCTCGCTTTGCTGCGCGGCATCGCGGAACGGCAATGTGATCTTATCGCGCGCTGGATGATGGTGGGTTTCATCCATGGCGTGATGAACACCGACAATATGGCGGTTTCCGGCGAGACCATCGATTTTGGCCCCTGCGCCTTCCTCGACGAATACCATCCGAACAAGGTCTTCTCCTCCATCGATGCGCAGGGCCGTTACGCCTACAACAACCAGCCCGGCATCGCCCAATGGAACATCGCCAGGCTGGCGGAATGCCTGCTGCCGCTGCTCGATCCCGACGTGGAGAAGGCTGCGGAACTCGCCAATGCCGTTCTTGCCGATTTCGCGGCCGCCTTTCCCCAGCGCTGGCTCACCGGCATGCGCGAAAAGCTCGGCCTGACGACCGAGGAGGAGGGCGACATGGATCTGGTGCAGGCGCTTCTTTCGCTGATGCAGGCATCGGAAGCAGATTTCACGCTGACCTTCCGGCGTCTTTCCCATACGGCCAGTGGCGATGCTGAGCCGTTCCGCGGCATGTTCATCGATATTGCCGGGGCGGACGCGTTTTTGACCCGCTGGCGGGAACGAGCCGGTCGTGAGGGGATTTCCGATTCCGAAAGGTCAGCGGCGATGCTATCAGTCAATCCGGCCGTCATTCCCCGCAACCACCGCATCGAAGAACTGATCGAGGCGGCGGTGGAAGATGGCGATTTCGAACCGTTTCAGGCCATGCTGACGGCAATTGCAACGCCCTTCGAGGAACGGCCGGACAATTTCGTCTATATGCAGTCGCCGATGAGCCATGAGCGGGTGTTCAGGACGTTTTGCGGCACGTGAGCGAAGGTTGAACGGCAGTGTTGGAGCAAGCGTGTGCCGCTTGTTTCTTCTCCCCGCCGGGGAGAAGAAATATGCAGCAACGCTTTTGCCTTAATAGATACTCTTAAATCACCCCACCCGGGCGAGCGGCTCATGCGAGCCATAATACCGGCCAAACCGGTTTTCGAGGAATTTCGGCAGGGCCACTTCCTCCTGTCGCACAAAACCCTTCTGCGGCAGGGCGCCCTCGGCCAAAAGGTCGAGAACCGTGCAGATGCCGGCGGCGGTGGTGATCTGGATGGCGCTCATCATCCGGCCGGAAACCGGGCCGGCATAAACCTTGTTGGCATAGGTTTCTTGCAGGAAACGGCCGTTGCGGGTGCCGCAGACGGTGACGAAAACGATGACCACATCCTGCATGGTGCCGGGCAGGGCGTTTTCGAACAGGTCCTTCAGCACATCGCGACGGTTGCGCAGGTTGAGGTCGTTCAAAAGCGCCTTCATGATCGCCACATGGCCGGGATAACGGATGGTGCGGTAATTCATCGTCCGCACCTTACCATCAAGCGTGGCGCACAGCGTGCCGAGGCCGCCCGAGGTATTGAAGGCCTCATAGGTGACGCCATCAAGCGAGAATTCCTCGCGCTCTTCCAGCGCCGGAACCGCGGTGAGGCGGCCTTCGACGATCGCTTCGCAGGGCTCGATATATTCGTTGATCAGCCCGTCCGTGCTCCAGGTGAGATTGTAGTTGAGCGCATTGGACGGATATTGCGGCAGCGCGCCGACACGCATGCGCACGCTGTCCAACTTGTCGAAGCGGGCGGTGAGATCGGCCGCGACGATGGAAATGAAACCGGGTGCCAGGCCGCATTGCGGGATGAGCGCAGTCTCGGCCGTTTCCGCCAAGGCCTTGACCTTGCGGGTGGATTCGACGTCTTCGGTGAGGTCGAGATAGTGCGTACCAACGGCGACCGCCGCTTCGGCAATGCCAGCCGTCAGGTGGAAGGGGGCGGCGGACAGCACGGCGAATTTGCCCTTCAAAAGTGCTTCCAGCGCCGGACGGTCGGTGATGTCGACGATTTCGGTATCGACGCGCTCATGATCTGGCACATTTGCCAGCTGATCGGTCGAGCGGTCGGCGACGGTGATGCGATAATCGCCGGTTGCGGCCAGCATCCAGGCAATCGCCGAACCGATGTTGCCCGCACCGATGACGACAATGTTTTTCATGTTTTTGTTCCCCGCAGTAAATTCGTATGCCTTTGCGCACGCAAGTGCTTCAAAGACAGAGTGCCAGCTTTTATTGACGATTCGCAGCTTCACTATGTGCGGATAGCGGGATAATATTGTGCAGTTAGACGATAGGATTGATCACTATGGCAATCGCCGACAAGGACCGGGCGCTGCTCGCGCTGCTTTCCGAAAATGCCCGCATGCCGGTGGCGGAACTGGCGCGCAAGCTCGGGCTTTCGCGCACCACGGTGCAGGCGCGAATCGAGCGGCTGGAGGCCGACGGCGTGATTGCCGGTTATGGCTTAAGGCTTTCGGAAAGTTATCTTTCGGGGCTGGTGCGCGCCCATGTGCTGATCACCATCGGCCCGAAGGCCCTGCCGGCGGTGACGGCGGCGCTGTCCGCCATCAAGGAGGTGACCACGCTGCATTCGGTCAGCGGCACCTTCGATCTAATCGCCATACTCGCCGCCCCCTCGATCCTCGATCTTGACCGGCTGATCGACCGCATTGGCGCGCTTGACGGCGTGGAGCGCACGCTGTCATCGATCATTCTGTCCACGCGGATTTCGCGGTAGGGATTGTGGAGAGTGGGGGACTGCCGCGGACTAAGCCACAGCCCTTTCATCATAAGCCTTCTGCGCCGCCATCACCGCATCGATATTGCCTTCCGCCCAATGGGCGAGTGCCGCCACCGTGTCGGTCAGCGTCCGCCCCAGCGGCGTCAGCGAATATTCGACCGTCACCGGCACGGTCGGAAAGGCCTGCCGTGAAATCAGCCCGTCGCGCTCGAGCTTCTTCAGCGTCTGCGACAGGACCTTCTGCGAAATGCCCTTGATCTCCCGCCGCAGCAGGTTGAAGCGCACCGCGTCCACCCGCAATTTGTCGAGTATCAGCAGCGCCCATTTGTCGGCGATCCTGTCCAGCACCATGCGGGTGGGGCAGCGATCCTCATAGACGTCATAGATCTGTTCCATCGGCCTCATTCCGTTGTTTGCGAGCCATCCTGTCAGGGTCTTGCCGGTTTCCACGGGGAAACCAGATAACCGAAAAGTGCTCTCTTTTCATGATTTCTCCAACGCAGTATCTGTGTTTTAGAAACATGGTTTCCATTAGATACTAAGGAGATTTGAGATGACAGGCAAGATACTCGTAATCGGTTCGACAGGCACCATCGGCACGCCGCTGGTCAAGGCGCTGGTGGCCAAGGGCGAAAGCGTGAAGGCGGCGTCGCGCAGCGGTAACGCAACGGACGGCGCGGAAGGCGTGCGCTTCGATTATACCGACCGCGCCACTTTCGCGGATGCATTTGACGGCGTCGACCGGCTGTTCCTGATCCTCGCCGGCGGGCGTCTCGATGCCATCGACGCGCTGACCCCCGTCGTCGAAGAGGCCGCGCGCCGCAAGGTGAAGATCGTCTTCCTCAGCGTTCTCGGTGTCGATGCCGACGATTCCATTCCCTATCGCCAGATCGAACTGAAGATCATTGCGTCAGGCACGCCTTACGTCATCCTGCGCCCCAACTGGTTCGCCGATAATTTCCACAGCTACTGGAAGGCCGGCATCGAACATGGTCAGATCGCCGTTCCGGCCGGCGAGGGCAAATCGAGCTTCATCGACGTGCGCGATATCGCCGACAGTGCCGCCGCAGCACTCACCTCTGACGCCTTCAATGGCAAGGCCTTCAACCTCACGGGCCCGAAGGCGTTCGGTTACGCCGAGGCGGCCGCACTGATTGCGCAGGCTATCGGCAAGCCGGTGTCTTATAGCGCCGTTTCGGATGAGGTCTTCATCGGCATCCTCACCGGCGCCGGCGTGCCGCAGGACTACGCGTCCTTCCTCGCCTCGATCTTCTATCCCGTGCGTGAAGGCTGGACGGCCGTGGTGACCGGCGACGTGGAAGCGCTGACCGGCCACGCCCCGCGTTCGCTGGAAACCTATATCGCCGACAATCTGGACCGCTTGAAGGGCTGAGGTTCAAAGCGGTCCCGCCGCGCTCACGCCGGATCGGTGGAGCCGCGGCGGGCCTTGAAGAGCATCTTCAACCGCTGGATATCCTCCGCATTCCAACCCTCCGGCTGGGTCACCTCCATCCAGGCGTCGATATAATGTTCCGGCGCATAGACGTGGCCATAGCCCATCGGCGCCGTGGTCGCGGCGGCGACATCGAGACCGAGCTGCAGCAGGGTGACGACCGGGAACCAGCGGAAGGACGTGGAAACGTCAGGACCGTGATGCACCATCCATTGCGGCCGCCGGTAAAGCGAGGCGGCCTCGAAGAAGGTGATGGGGTCGCTGGCATATTGCAGATAGACGATCCGCATTGGACCCCAGTCCACACCCGGCATATGGGCTGTCGTATATTGGTTGGCGAAGCGGATGACGGAGGAATCGCGGAAGCGCGGCAACCATTCCGCCGTGTCCTTGACCCGGCCATTGGTGGCCATGCGCCAGGTGGGGCTGGAAAAGGGCGGTCCGCTCCACAGTGCGCCCTGGAACGGGTCGGACAGCACGTCATAGAGATCGGAGGATTTCTGCGAATTGAGCGAACCGAGGCTGAGGCCATGCAGGTAGAGCTTCGGCCGCGTTTCCTTCGGCAAGGTGGTCCAGTAGCCATAGATGGCTTCGAACAGGGCGCGTGCCGTCTCGACGCCGTAATCCGGTTCGGTCAGCAGCGCGATCCAGCTGGAAAGATAGGAATATTGCACGGCGACGCTGGCGATATCGCCATCATGCAGATATTCCACCGTATCAAGCGCTTCCGGATCGATCCAGCCGGTGCCTGTGGGGATGACAACGAGCAGCACCTTGCGCTCGAAACCGCCGACCCGCTTCAGTTCCTCCAGCGCCAGGGAGGCTCGCTCTTCGGGCGTGGCGGCGGAATTGAGGCCCGCATAGACCCGAAGTGGTTCCTTCGCCGGGCGATGGGTGAAGGCGGAAATCTGCGTGCCGGCCGGCCCTTCTGCGACGAATTCTCGCCCGCGGCGGCCGAGAGATTCCCATGTCATCAACGAGGCGTTGCTGCCGGTTTTCAGCGGATCGGCCGGGCGCGGCACGTCAGGCTCGATCAGCGAATCCACCTGTTTCAGCGAGGAATCGGCAAATCTGAGGCCGATATCGAAAATCAGCCCGTTGAGCAGCATCCATGACAGCACGATGGCGGCGGCGATGCCGAGAACATTGGCCAGCCGGCGCGGCAGGAAATGCCGGCTGCGGGCGGCGAAGAACCGGCGGATCAGCTGGAAAAGCCGCCCAGTGCCGATGAGGAGAGCCGCCACCAGCACGGCAAGGCCGCCGGTCTTGGTGGGATGGGCGCTGGGCAGCGGATCGAGCTCCATCAGGACCCGGATCGAATTCTGCCAGTCTTTCGCCTGCCACAGGAACGCGATGGCGGTAATCGCGGCGGCAAGCGCGATGAGAAAACGAACGCCCCGGACATTATGACGCGAGGGTTCGGGCAGCTCCAGGTAGGTCCAGATGGCATGCAGGGCGACGCCGATCATGTAGCCGATGGCGAAGGAAAAACCGCATAAAACGCCTTGCATCAGCCATGTACGCGGCAAGAGCGAGGGTGTGAGAGAAGCGCAGAAGAGAACCGTGCCGAAGACGATGCCGGTTGCCGAAAGACCCGCAAACAACCGCTCAACCCATTGTTTCACCAACTTGACTTGCCCCTTTGCTCCACCGCTTGCGGCGCGAGTGTAATATGTGGCGGGGAAGGGTGCAAATACTGTCGTCAGGATAAAAATCACAAAGATAGGAAAATAATCCTTTACAGCGTGACGGTGGTTTGATAGTGTTTGGTTACGGTCGGAGATTTGCGGCTGACAGAGGGTTTGACCCACTTACCTCGTTAACTAATCGCTCGCAGGCCAATTCCATGACAAGCTCTCACAATTGCGATCCGGCGCTCTACGGAGCCTGGCCGGAGACGCCCGCTTATGCCGGTGAGGACATGCCGGAAGCTGCGCCCGAAACCAAATCGCGGGCCGACAGGCTGGCCGCGGAGGATGCGGCGCGCAACGGCAGTCTTCGACAATTGCTGAACGAGCTGACGGTGGAGATGCGCGAGCAATTCTCGATGTACCGCAATCTGCGGGAGGCGGGCGAGGCGGGGCTTTTGCCCGATGCCGACGATGCGCAGGCCAAGCAGGCGCGCGCCGACGTTAAAATCGCAACGGATCAATTGTCGCTCATCGTCCGCACGCTGGAACGGATCGACGCCCTGCAACGGGTTCTGGCAGAGGAGCGGCAGGCGCTTATGGACGAGGATGAAAACGATACGGAAGATTACGAGGCGGCGGTGGCGCATTTTCTTGGACGTATCGACGATTTGGCCGAGCAGAAATGCCGCGAGAGGCTGGAGGCGATAGTCGCATCCGGCACTGCGGCGGAGTCTGACTGAGAAATGGTGGAAGCTTCCACGGAAGCCAATCTGCAGGAACAGGTCTTCAACCTGCTGCGTGACTGGCGTTTCATCGGCAACCTGCCGCAGCAGGCGCCGGAAGGCGACTGGCGGACATGGCTGCTGATCGGCGGGCGCGGTTCCGGCAAGACCCGTGCCGGGGCCGAATGGGTGCACGCCGTTGCTTCCGCCGGCAAACAATCGGATCTGCGCATCGCGCTGGTGGCTGAAACGCTGGGCGATGCCCGCGAGGTGATGATCGACGGCATTTCCGGCATCTGCCGCATCGCCCGCCGCCATCGACCCGCCTTCGAAGTGTCGCGTCGCCGGCTCCTCTGGCCGAATGGCGCGATGGCGCAGGTGTTTTCCTCGGAAGACCCCGAAAGCCTGCGTGGCCCGCAATTCCACATGGCCTGGGCGGATGAGCTGGGCAAATGGAAATATCCGCAGGAAACCTGGGACATGCTGCAATTCGGCCTGCGTCTGGGCGAGGCACCACGGCAATTGGTGACCACCACGCCGCGGCCCATTCCGTTGCTGAAGGCGTTGCTTTCCGATCCGACAAGCCGGGTGGCGCGGATGCCGACGGCCATGAATGCCCAGAACCTTTCGCCCGGCTTCCTGAAGGCCATGGAGGAGCGTTACGGCGGCACGCGGCTCGGCCGTCAGGAAATCGGCGGCGAGCTGATCGATGAGCGGGAAGGCGCGCTGTGGAAACGCGCCGATCTGGAGGCGATCGTCGAGGCGACGCATGAGCCGTTGTCGCGCATCGTGGTTGCGGTCGATCCGCCGGCCGGTGTGGGCGAGAATTCCTGCTGCGGCATCGTCGTGGCAGGGCTTGGCATGTCCGGGCGGCTCACGGTGCTTGCGGATTGCTCCGTGGAGGGCGAAACGCCGGCCGGCTGGGCCCGCGCCGTGGTTGCCGCCTTCCGCCGCCACGAGGCCGACCGGGTGGTGGCTGAGGTCAACCAGGGTGGCGAAATGGTGCGGGCGATGCTGCAGAGCATAGACGCCAACCTTCCGCTGACGCTGGTGCGCGCCAGCCGCGGCAAATTCACCCGCGCCGAGCCGGTCGCAGCCCTCTATGAGCAGGGCCGAGTGCGCCACGCGGCGCGGTTTGAAAAGCTGGAGGACCAGATGACGGATTTCGGACCCGACGGTCTTTCGTCAGGACGCTCGCCGGATCGGCTGGACGCGCTCGTCTGGGCGATCACGGCGCTGACGACGATGGTGGTGAGTGAACCGAAGGTGCGGGGGATGTAAGCCCGTCGATTATTGGCTTCTGCGCATGAGAGCCGATCGGCTTTCAAGCGAGCGTTCGCCGCTTGTTTCTTCTCCCCGGCGGGGAGAAGAGATTTTCGGCACCGTATCCGCCCAAAAGCGGGCGTCCGATGTCTTACTTCTTTGGAGACTGCGCCGGTTTCGGCTGGGAGCCGGTTTCGCGCATCTGGCGCCACTCGTTTTCGAGGCGGTCATAGACGGTCTGGGGGATTGTCGCTGTCATGGTGGCATTCCTCCTTGAATGGTTACGCGGGCTGGATTGCGCGGTGAATGGAGTTAGCGCGCTAAGGTTCCGGAATTCAAGGAATTTTTTACCCCAAAACCCCGGGCGGCGGATTAAAATCGATTAAGGTTTTTTCAAATCGATTTAGTTGTGACGGCCGTCATGGGGAAAAACCGGGCGTCCTGTCGCCCGTCACTTTCAGGAGCCTTTCATGGCCTATGACGAGGCGCGATTCTTCGCGTCGGTGCGAATTTCCATTTTCGGGGGCCGCCTGCGCGCGCCCCAGCTTGCTGGCACGAAAACGGTGCTTGCCGGTTTCGAAAAGGCGCTGCCGGGCGGTGATCCGCGCTGGCTGGCCTATATGCTGGCAACGGCCTTTCACGAGACGGCGGCGACCATGCAATCGGTGCGCGAGACATTGGCGGCAAGCGACACCGAAGCGATCGTGAGGCTCGACCGCGCTTTTGCGGCGGGCAGGCTGCCCATGGTACGCAAACCCTATTGGCGGCTCGATGCTGAAGGGAAAAGCTGGCTGGGGCGTGGCCTCGTGCAACTGACCCATCACCGTAACTACGAAGCCATGTCGGCGCTGACGGGCGTCGACCTTGTGAAGCGTCCCGAGCGGGCCATGGAGGCGGACGTGGCAACGGCGATCCTGATCCACGGCATGATGGCCGGCAGCTTCACCGGGCGCAGGCTTTCCGAATTCTTCAGCGGCGAGCGCGAGGATTGGGATGGTGCACGCGCCATCATCAATGGCAGCGACCGGGCGCGGCTGATCGGCAGTTACGGACGGGCATTTCATCGCGCCCTTGTCACGGCACGGATTGAACCGGCGCAAGCCAGGTGATAACTCGTTACCGTACCGAAAAGGCTGCCTTCGAATTTTGCATGACAGGTGACACCGTGATCCGCCATATCGTCTTTTTCACCGTTCCCGAAGAAAACCGCGACGCCGTGCGCAAGGGGCTTTCCGGCCTCACCGCGATCCCGCATGCGCTGAAGCTGGAAATCGGCGAGAATGTCAAAAAAGACCAATGGGGCAACTCCGTCGATTTCATCGTCTACGGCGAGTTTGAAAACGAGGCGGCGCTGGCGGCCTATAAGGCAGATCCGGCCTATGACCTTTCGACCCGCACGGTAAAGCCCCTGCGCGAGACCCGTGTTGCGGCCGATTTCAACAGCGATACGGCGGTGAAGGCCCCGATCCGGTAACATCTCATTTCGTCCGCGAAGTGACGCGGACGCACACTTAGTCTACTGACAACGGGCGCAAACCTTCCTCCGTCATAGGGCTCAGGCCCCTCCGCCCTCATTCCTGTGCTTGTCACAGGAATCCAGTCGACGCGCGTCTGCGCGGCGAGAGAACTCTTTTCAGCCCAAGGACTTGGGCTGGCTGGATCCCTGTGACGTCCTCGGGCTTGTCCCGGGGAACAGGGATGAGGTCCGGGCGGGAGGCTGAGTCGGAATAAAAACAAGGACAACCCATGCGATTTCCCTTCTCCCTGCCGTGGCTGCGCCCGGTGGATGGCAAAGCCGTGCCTGAAAGCCGGAAAATGGCCGAGGGCTTCATGGCCGTGGCCATGCAGGGCGGGCAGGCCTTCTGGTCCGGCCGTTCCTATGCCGCTCTGGCCCGCGAAGGTTTCATGAAAAACCCGGTCGCCCACCGCGCTGCCCGCATGGTGGCGGAAACGTCCGCCTCCGTCAGCTGGCTGGTTTATGACGGTGACGAGGAACTGGCCGATCATCCGCTTCTGGCATTGCTGTCGCAGCCGAGCGCCCATATGGGCGGGCCGGATTTTTTCGAGGCGCTTTATGGCCACCTCATGCTGGCCGGAAACGCCTATATCGAACCGCTGACGGTTGGCGGACGGTTGCGCGAGCTGCATCTCCTGAGGCCCGACCGGGTGAGCATCATCGAGGGGGCGGATGGCTGGCCGGCGGCTTATGAATACCGCGCCGAGGGCCGTGCCGCGCGGCGCATCGCCGCCGAGCGCGATGGGCTGGGGCTTCTGCATCTGAAGCTTTTCCATCCGCTGGACGACCGGGTCGGTTTTGCGCCGCTCGCCTCCGCGGGTGCGGCGCTTGATCTGCACAATGCCGCAAGCCATTGGAACAAGCGCCTGCTCGACAATTCCGCGCGGCCATCCGGCGCGCTGGTCTATCAGCCGAAGGAGGGCGGCAATCTCTCCACCGAGCAATATGAGCGGCTGAAGCGCGAGCTGGAGGAGGGCTATCAGGGTGCGATGAATGCCGGCCGGCCGCTGCTTCTGGAAGGCGGGCTGGACTGGAAGGCCATGGGTCTTTCGCCGCGCGACATGGATTTTCTGGAGGCGCGTAACGGTGCGGCGCGTGATATCGCGCTCTCGCTCGGCGTGCCGCCGATGCTGATCGGTATTCCCGGTGACAATACCTATGCCAATTACCAGGAGGCGAACCGCGCCTTTTATCGCCTCACCGTGCTGCCGCTGGTTTATCGCACGGCGTCAAGGCTCTGCGGCTGGCTGGCTCCGGTCTTCGGCGCCGGACTGAGGCTGGAGCCCGATCTCGACAGGATCGCCGGACTTGCGGGTGAGCGGGATGCGCTCTGGACACGCATCGGCGCGGCATCCTTTTTGAGCGACGAGGAAAAACGCGAAGCCGTCGGTTACTGAACAGACGGAACCGCGCCCCGGAAGCAGGCGATATCCAGCTGAATCATTTTCTGAAGAAGCGGACTCTCTTTGTGAGGTCTTCCGCCCAAGCGATTCCGAAGATTCGAAAAATCACAGAAGCGCAGACGCGCAAAAAGCGCCTGCGGGCGGCGCGATGCGTTCGCCCGATTGCAACATCCTAAACGGGAATGATTACCCATGTCTGAATTCGCCAATGAGGCCGGCATCTGGGCCGCCCGCATCACCGGCGCCGTGGCGGGCGCGGGTGTCTCACTCGTTTATCTGCTGCCGAAAAGCAAACGCGAGGCGGCGAGCCGTTTCGTCACCGGCGTTTCCTGCGGCATGATCTTCGGCGGGCCGATCGGCCTGTGGATCGTGCAGCAGCTCGATATTGCCGGGGCACTATCAGGCCGGGAAATCATGGTGGCCGGTTCTGCCGCCGCCAGCATGGGCGCCTGGTGGGGGCTGGGCGTTCTGGTGCGCATCGCCGAGCGATACGGCACGCGCCCGCGCGCCTGACGGGCGTCGTCCTTTCCCCTTCACATCGCAGGAGTTTTTCATGCACGTTTATCGCGGGCCGCGTCCCGCCACGCGCAAATTCGCCAGTCTGGAACTGCGCGGCATCACCAGCGACGGCACGTTTTCCGGTTATGCCAGCGTCTTCGGCGAGGTCGATCTCGGCAAGGATGTGATCGAACGCGGGGCTTTCCGCCGTTCCATCGAGGAACGTGGTGCGGCCGGTATCCGCATGCTCTACCAGCATGATCCGGCCGAGCCGATCGGCGCATGGCGCACCATCCGCGAGGACGAGCGCGGCCTTTATGTCGAAGGCATCCTCGCACCGGGCGTCGCCCGTTCCCGCGAGGTGCATTCGCTGATGAAGACCGGCGCGCTGGACGGGTTGTCGATCGGCTTTCGCACGGTTCGTTCCAGTAAAGAGGCACGCTCCGGCAAGGGCGCGGGCAGTGGCGTGCGGCGCATTCTCGAAGCCGATCTATGGGAAATCTCGGTCGTGACCTTCCCGATGCTGCCTTCGGCCCGCGTCTCCGACGTCAAGCATGCCCGCTTCTTCAGGGACCGCGAGACCGAACTGGTGCGCAGTATGCGCCGCGCCGCCCGCTCGCTGTTCGACACAACCTTCAAACGCTGACCCTCCAGGTATCAACGAACAAGGAAAACCACATGACGGACCAGATGACGAAACCGGCCCCGATGACCGTCGCGCCGCAGGTGAAAGCCGTGCCCGATACGGTGACGGCCGCCTTCGACGACTTCATGGAGGCCTTCGAGACCTTCCGCGAAACCAACGACCAGCGGCTTGCCGATATCGAGCGCAAGATGGGGGCGGATGTCGTGACCCGCGACAAGCTCGACCGCATCGACAAGGCGCTCGACGACAACCGCAGGATCATGGACGATCTCGCGCTCAAGAAGGCGCGCCCCGCACTTGGCCGTAAGGAGGCACCTTCCCACGATGCCGAGGAGCACAAGGCGGCTTTCGAGGCCTATATCCGCCGTGGCGAGGAGGGCGCGCTGCGCGATCTGGAGGCCAAGGCCTTCGCCGGCTCGACCGGGGCCGACGGTGGTTTTCTGCTGCCGAGCGAAACGGATGGCGAAATCGGCCGGCGCATGACGGCGATTTCGCCAATCCGGGCGCTGGCGACCGTGCGGCAGGTTTCCGCCGCCGTGCTGAAGAAACCCTTCGCACTCGGTGGGATGACGACCGGCTGGGTTTCCGAAACGGCGGCACGCCCGCAGACGGCAACGCCGCAGCTTGCCGAACTGTCCTTCCCGACCATGGAGCTTTATGCCATGCCGGCGGCAACCCAGGGGCTGCTGGATGATGCCGCAGTCGATATCGAAGCGTGGATTGCCTCGGAGGTGGATATCGCCTTTGCCGAACAGGAGGCCGCCGCCTTCATCGCCGGTGATGGCGTCAACAAGCCCAAGGGTTTCCTGTCCTATACGACCGTCGCCAATGATGGCTGGAGCTGGGGCAATATCGGTTATGTCGCGACCGGCGTTTCTGCCGGTTTCGCCTCAGCCGGGCCGATGGACGTGCTGCTTGATGCCGTTTATGCGCTGAAGGCCGGCCATCGCCAGAACGGCACCTTCCTGATGAACCGCAAGACGCAAGGAGCGCTGCGCCGCTTCAAGGATACCAGCGGCGCCTATCTCTGGCACCCGCCGGCCGCCGCCGGCCAGCCGGCCTCGCTGATGGGCTTTCCGGTAACGGAGGCGGAAGACATGCCTGGTGTGGCGGCCAACAGCTTCGCCATCGCCTTCGGTGATTTCCGCGCCGGCTACCTCGTCATCGATCGCACCGGGGTGCGCATCCTGCGCGATCCCTATTCGGCCAAACCCTACGTGCTGTTCTACACTACCAAGCGCGTGGGTGGCGGCGTGCAGAATTTCGAGGCGATCAAGCTGGTGAAATTCGGGGTGAATTGATAGGCGCAGTGCTGCCCTTTTCTTCTCCCCGCCGGGGAGAAGATGCCCGGAAGGGGCAGATGAGGGGGCCAGCTCTTCGCATCTCTCTGCCGTAGCCCCCTCATCCGGCGCTGCGCGCCACCTTCTCCCGGGCTGGGAGAAGAAACAAGCGGCACCCGCTCTCTCCCCATTCGATTGCTTCCTTCCGGAGACCCCATGACCTATGCCCTCATTTATCCGCCGCAGGCGGAACCGTTGACGCTTGCCGAGGTTAAGGCGCATCTGCGTCTCGACGGCAACGAGGAGGACGCGCTTCTTGCCGCACTGCTGCGCACCGCCCGCGAGCATCTGGAGCGGGTGACCGGCCTCTGCCTCATCCGCCAGACCTGGCGGCTCTACCTTGATCGGTGGCCTGAGACCGGCGTGATTCTGATTGGCAAGGGACCGGTGCAAGCCATCGAAACGATTCTGGTTTTTGACGGTGAGGGCCGTGCGGCGGTTATCACCGGCGCTGATAGATTGCTCGACGGCGCGGCGCGCCCGGCGCGGCTGTGGCTGCGCAATCCGCCGAGCCCCGGCCGGGCGATGAACGGTATCGAGATCGATTTCCTTGCTGGGTACGGCGAGGCCGGCACGGATGTGCCTGACACGCTGAAACGCGCCATGCTGATGCATGTCGCCCAGATGTTCGCCTTTCGCGGCGCGGTCGCGCCGGAAAACCAGCCTGCGGCGGTTCCTGCCGGTTACGAGCGACTGGTGGCGCCCTTCTGCCGCCGGGGGCTTTGAGCCATGAACCTCATCTTTCTCGACCCCGGCAAGCTGACGGCGCGGCTTGACCTGGAGCTGCGCACCGAGGCACCCGACGGGCAGGGCGGTGCGACGGAGGGCTGGACTGTGCTGCGGTCGCTCTGGGCGGCCATCGAACCGGTTTCCGAGGCCTCCCATGAGCGGGCCTCGGCCGAGGGGGTGACGATTACCCACCGCGTCTGGCTGGCCTTTCGCAGCGACGTCACTGCCGACATGCGCTTTCGCAAAGGTTCCCGCATTCTGGCGATCAGGGCGACGATGGACCCCGACGAGACCCGTCGCTTCATCGTCTGCCGGTGCGAGGAGGAAAGTCGATGAGCGCTGCCAACGCATTGTTGCAGGGGATTTTCACGCGGTTGACGGGCGATGTGGCGCTCGTGGCGCTCATCCCCGGCGGCATTGTCGATCGGCTTCTGCCGCGCGCGGTTCTGCCATGCATCGTGATCGGCGATCTCGAAAGCCGGGACTATTCGACGGCGACGGAAAAAGCCGAGGAGCATTTCCTGTCGCTGCAAATCTGGAGCGATGCCAATGGCCGCAAGGGCACGGGGGAGATCACCGCACGGGTGAAGAACCTGCTCGACGATGCGGCGCTGCCGATTGCCGGCGTCTCCCTCGTCAATCTGCAGCTTGTCTCCAGCCGCTCGCGGCGCGAGGCGAAGACCAGGAATTTTGTCGCGGAGATGCGTTTCCGGGCGGTGACGGAATAGTGCTGTTTCAGGAGCCTTGTTGACGCACGGTTCGCCACAAAGCGATCAACAGTAGGAACGAAATGCCGATCAGCACGGCGGCGATACCAAGCATGGCCGCCACTCCGCCGCGATCCAGCGCCAGCGTGAAAATGACCGGCGCGACGGCAATGGCGAGGTTCTGCGGCAAAGAGATGCGTGCAGCCTGAAGCCCATAGTCCTCAGGCGAAAACACCGCAAGTGGCAGCACGGCCCGGCTGACGGTGAGCACGCCGGCGCCGAAACCGAAAAACACGATGAAGGCGATGAAGGACGGCATGGCCGGGGCAAAGCCAAGCAACAGCAGCAGCGACAGGAATAGCAGACAGAGGCCAATCGCGGCGGTGACAAAGGGGTTGCCGCGTTTTCCAAGCAGGAAATCCAGCCCGCGCGCCGTAATTGCCAGCAGGCTGCGTGCAGATGCCAGCTGCACGGCAAACGATTGTGTTGCACCCGCCTGTACCAAGAGCAGCGGCAGCAGCGGCGACAGGCCAAAGGTCGTAAAGGCGCTGATCGTCGTCATGGCCGCCAGAAGCAGAAAGGCGCGGCGCGTATCGGCTGGGGATGGCGAAAGGGCGTCGGCTTTCTGCCGCGTTACCTCCTTGCGGGCCGGACGGCCGGGAAGGACGAAGAGATAGAGCGGCAGAAGGACGAAGATCTGCAGACAGGCATAAAGCACAAGCGTGCCGCGCCAGCCGAAGTACTGTTCCGCCAGCGCGGTGACGGGCAGAAAAACCGCCCCTGAAAGGCCGGTGAACAGCATCAGAAGCGTCAACAATCGGCCGCTTTCCGCACCGACGCGCTCCACCACCGCCGTATGGGCGGCCGTCGTCAACCCGCAGGTCGCGGCCAGACCCATGACGGCCCAGCCGAAAAGATAGCTCGTGACACCGCCCGAAAAGGCAAGCACGGCAAAACCGGCGGCGAAGAGCACGGAACCGGTCACCAGCACGGGCGCCGCACCGCGGCGGACGAGCATTCTGCCAAGCAACGGCCCGCAAAGCGCGCTGATCAGCATCATGATGGTGAGACCGGCAAAAACGATCTCGTTGCCGATCGCCAGTTCATTGCCGATCCGTGGCGCGAGAATGGCCAGCATATCGAAACCGCTGCCCCAGCTGACGATCTGCCCAAGCGCCAGCACGCCGATAAGGCGCACGCGGGACGTCATGGGGGCGGCGTCGGACATGGTGAGATCGCGGGGTGCGAGGGGCAGGAAACCATTTGGTAGCAGGCCCGCCGCACCCCCGCAACAGCAATCGGGATGAAAGGAAACAACATGGTAGCGCAGAAGGGCAAGGACCTGCTGCTGAAGATCGACAATGCCGGTGCCACTGTCACAGTGGCAGGGTTGAGGACAAAACGGCTGGCCTTCAATGCGCAGGCGGTCGATGTGACGGATGCTGAAAGCGCCGGCCGCTGGCGCGAGCTTCTCTCCGGCGCCGGCGTGCAGCGGGCATCGCTGACGGCGTCCGGCATCTTCAAGGACCAGGCAAGCGATGCTTTGGTGCGCGGCGCGTTTTTCGCCGGCACCATTCCAGGCTGGCAGATCGTCATTCCCGATTTCGGCACCATTGCCGGACCGTTCCAGATCGTGGCGCTTGAATATTCGGGCCGCCACGATGGCGAGGTGCAATTCGAGATCGCGCTGGAATCCGCCGGTCTTCTCACATTCGGAGTACTGTGATGCCTGAGCGTTTGCGTTACGGACGGGCGAACCGTCATCGCGGCGAGATCGAGGCGCTGATCGACGGCGAGAGGCGCATCCTGTGCCTGACGCTCGGCGCGCTCGCCGAACTCGAAACCGCCTTTGCAGCCGATGACCTCACCGCACTCGCCGAGCGTTTCGCCAGCGGCCGCATGAAGGCCGCCGACATGATCCGGGTCATCGGCGCGGGTTTGCGCGGCGCGGGCAACGTGTTTTCAGACGAGGATGTCGCCACTGCTACGGTGGAAGGCGGCATTGCCGGTCACGCCGCAATCGTCGCCGATCTCCTGACCGCCACCTTCGGCGGCTTCAAAGGTGATCCAATACCGGGCCCTTGAATGCCGCAGCAGGCGAGGCGGCAAAACGCCCCTTTCCCTGGCCGGCTGTCATCCATGCCGGCCTCTGCCTGCTGCGGCTTTCTTCCGAAACCTTCTGGCGGCTGACTCCAAGGGAGTTCTTCGCGATGACGGGCGGCAACGCCGTTCCGCACGGCCCTGATCGCCAGGCGATGGAGGCGATGATGCGGCGGTTTCCGGATGGGTGATGACGTCAGGGCATCTTTCGCGGCCGGCCGCCCTTAGCACCGTTGGCGCGGCTGGCGGCCGTCTTGGCCGGAGAACGGGATTGCCCGCCCTTGCGCTGGGCTTCCATGAAGGTGCGGCTGCCGAAAATGCCGTCCATCAGGCCAGCGATCGTATAGTCGACATCGAGGCTTTCCCAATGCAGGCCAGTCTCGCCGAGAAGTTCAACTTCGGCGAGCTGCTCCGCCGTGGCGTCCTGCAAACCTTCCAGCGCCCGCGCCGGAAACATGAAGCAGGCGCCATTGGTGAAATCGACGATGACCCGCGCCGATGTCGCTTCGAAACGCACGGAGACGGGAATGGGGCGCCCTGCGCGCTCCTTTTGCCAGCGCTCCTTGGCGGCGGCGAGTTCGGTATCGCTGACATCAACCATGATATCGTCTCCAGGTCTCCAAAAACAGCGTCCGGTGCTCTTCGATCACGGCAAGGGCGCGCCGAACGTCCCGGTCCGACATGCCGCCCTGCGTGAGAACGGTGAGGCGGACAATATCGATACGGGCTTCACCCTCTCCATAGACATGGGCATGCGGCGGCTCGTGATCGGCCGTGTAGATGACGAAACGCATGCCATGCTGGCGCAGAACGGTGACCATGAGAACCATAACCCATGAAGTTGGGTTTTAAAAGGACTTGGGCTGAAGCAATCGGTTTTTAAAAAGCTGTTTCAGCACCATGCATTCCCCAGTTGAATCAGAAAGGCAAGCGCGATGGCGGGTGAAGGATCGATTGCGGAGAATCGCGAGGAGGCCGAAGCGCTTTCCGAGGTGATGGGTGATCTCGAACGGCGCTCGGAGCGGTTCGGGGCGGCGCTGACCTCTGCCTTGCAGGCGGCGACGACGGGCGGCAAGGGGCTGGACGATGTGTTGCGCGGGCTGGGGCAGCGGCTGTCCAGCATTGCGCTTTCGGCCGGGCTGAAACCACTGGAAAACATGATCGGCAACGCCGTTGGCGGGTTGTTGAATGGCGGCGGTTCGCTCTTCGCCTTTGCCGATGGCGGAGTGCCGGGGCGGGCCATCACGCCTTTTGCGGAGGGTGGGGTCGTCTCCAGCCCCGCCTTTTTCCCGATGGGTGGGGGGCTCGGCCTGATGGGGGAAGCGGGGGCGGAGGCAATCCTGCCGCTGAAGCGCGGGTCGGATGGCGCGCTGGGTGTCGCAGCGCCCTCGGGCGGGGGCGCGGCGCAGATCGTTTTTAACGTGACGGCCACCGATGCGGCGAGTTTCCGCAAAAGCGAAGGGCAGATCGCCGCCATGCTGGCGCGCAGCGTCGGGCGTGGCCAACGGGGATTGTGACGCGGGAGTTCCCCGCGTCTCCCACGTCCCAACCAGCAAAACGAATCCAGGAACAACCACATGGCGGCATTTCATGAAGTGCGGTTTCCGCTGCGGCTGGCGCTCGGCGTCAGCGGCGGGCCGGTGCGGCGCACCGATATCGTCAATCTTTCCAACGGCCGCGAGAACCGCAATCAGCGCTGGCGGAATGCCAGGCGCGCCTATGATGCCGGCTCCGGCATTCGCTCCGTCGCCGATCTCTACGAGGTGATGGCCTTTTTCGAGGCGCGGCGCGGGGAGCTTTACGGTTTCCGCTTTCGCGATCCGGTGGATTTCAAATCCTGCCCGCCGGGAGAGACACCCGCTGCGACCGACCAGAGGATCGGCACCGGCGACGGGGTGACGACGGGTTTTCAGCTCTTGAAGACCTATGCCGATGCCGGTGGTTCGTTTTCCCGGCGGATCGATAAGCCGATCGAAGGGTCGGTCATCGTTTCGGTCGAGGGGGTGAAGGCCGCATCGTCCGATCTCTCGGTCGATCATGCGAGCGGCATGGTGACATTCCGGGCCGGGCGGGCACCGCCTGCCGGTGCGGCGATCCGCGCCGGTTTCGAATTCGACGTGCCGGTGCGCTTCGCTATCGACCGTATCGACATCAACGTGACCGCCTTTGAAGCCGGCCGCATTCCCTCCATTCCACTGATGGAAATCCTGCCATGAAGATCATGCCCGCTGCCCTTGCCGATCATCTGAAAGCGGACGCCACGACCACCTGCCATTGCTGGCGGGTGATGCTGAAAAACGGCGTCGTGATGGGGTTTACCGATCATGACGAGACGCTGTCCTTCGGCGGCACATCCTATCTTGCCGCCAGCGGTTTCTCCGCGAGCGACAGCGACGGCGAAACCGGCCTTGGCGCGAGCGCCGGCGAGGTGTCTGGTGGTTTTTCGAGCGAGGCGATTGCCGAAGAGGATCTTGCCGCCGGGCGTTTCGATGGCGCGAAGGTGGAGCTTTTTCTCGTCAACTGGCAGGCGCCGGATCAGCATGTGCTTCTCAGCCTGCGCGAGATCGGCGAGGTGACGCGGGCCGGCGGGGCCTTCCGCGCCGAATTGCGCAGCATCGCCCATCGCCTTGGCCAGCCGCAGGGCAGGAGCTATGGGCGGCGCTGCGATGCCGCGCTGGGCGACGGGCGTTGCGGCGTCGATCTCACGCGGCTGACCGGCCATGGCAGTGTTGCGGCGGTGGATGCTTCCGGCAAGCTGCTGGTCTCGGGGCTCGATGCTTTTACCGAGGGTTTCTTCAGCCGGGGCAAGCTTGGGTTTTTGACCGGCAGACTCGCCGGCAAAGGTTTCGATCTCGACGGCCACGAGCGGGGTGACGGCGGCGTGCTTCTCTCTTTCTGGCTGGCGCCGGAAGAGATGCCGTCGCCGGGAGACTGCTTTTCCGTGACCGCCGGCTGCGACAAGAGTTTCGCCACCTGCAAGGCGAAATTCGCCAATCATCTGAATTTCAGGGGTTTCCCGCATCTGCCTGGGGCGGATTTTGCCTACTCCTACGCAAGCGGTGGTCAAAGCCATGACGGCGGAGTGCTGTTTCCATGAGTGATACGGCAGGAAAAGTGCTGGCGTTGGCCGAAAGCTGGATCGGCACGCCCTACAGGCATCAGGCCTCGTTGCAGGGCGTCGGCTGCGATTGCCTCGGCCTGATCCGCGGCGTCTGGCGCGGACTTTACGGGCACGAACCGGAATTGCCGCCGCCCTATGCCCCGGACTGGGCCGAACGCGGCGGCGAGGATCGGCTGATGGCGGCGGCGAAGCGCCACTTCACCATGCTTTCGGGCATGTCGGAGGCCGCGCCGGGAGACCTGCTGCTATTTCGCTGGAGGGCCGATGCGGCGGCGAAACATCTCGGCATCCTCGCCGGGCCGGAACATTTCATCCACGCGTATGAACAGGCAGCGGTGGTGCGGTCGGCTCTCGTGCCGGGCTGGAAGCGGCGTATTGCCGGGACTTTTCGGTTTCCCGATCCCTGAAATTTTGCGAGGCAAACATGGCGACAATCGTTTTTCAGGCGGCGGGTGCGGCGCTCGGCAGCGTTTTTGGCCCCGTCGGCGCGATCATTGGTCAGGCGGCTGGCGCATTGGCAGGCAATGCCATCGACCGCGCGCTTCTCTCGAATGGCCGGACGGTAGCCGCCACACGGCTTTCGACGGCGCGTATTCCCGGTGCGGATGAGGGCGCTGCGATAAACCGGCTTTATGGCACGGCAAGGGTCGGCGGCACGCTGATCTGGGCGACGCGCTTCGAGGAAAGCGTCGAGGTTGAGCGGCGCGGCGGCAAGGGCAATCGCGGCCCGAAGGTGGAGAGTTTTCGCTATTTCGCCAATCTCGCCATCGGCCTGTGCGAAGGCGAGGCGGCCCTGGTGCGGCGCGTCTGGGCTGATGGGCGTGAAGTTGATCTCACCGGCGTCGAGATGCGCTTTTATCCGGGCAGCGAGACGCAATTGCCTGATCCGCTGATCGAGGCGAAGCAAGGTGCAGGCAACGCGCCGGCCTTTCGCGGGCTGGCCTATGTCGTCTTCGAACGTCTGCCGCTCGAGAGCTATGGCAATCGCATTCCGCTGATGCAGTTCGAAGTGGTGCGGCCGGTCGGAAAGCTCGAACGCCAGATCAGCGCCATCACCGTCATTCCCGGCGCGACCGAACATGGTTATGCCACCGCGCAGGTCAGCGAACGCACGGGCATCGGCCAGAGCCGCATCATGAACCGCAATAATCTCACCGCCGCGACCGACTGGCAGGCGGCGATCGACGAATTGCAGGCGCTTTGCCCCAATCTGGAAAGCGTCGCGCTGGTGGTGAGCTGGTTCGGCACGGATATGCGGGCGGGGGAGTGCCGCATTCTGCCGGGCGTGGAAGTGGCGGGCCGCGATGGAGAAACCACGCCATGGTCCGTCGCCGGCGTTTCGCGTGGTGACGCGCATCTGGTCAGCCATCATGGCGGCGGCCCGGCCTATGGCGGTACGCCTGACGATGACAGCGTGTTGCAGGCCATCGCAGACCTTAAGGCCCGGGGCCTGCGGGTCTGCCTTTATCCTTTCGTGATGATGGATGTGCCCGCCGGCAACGGCCTGCCGGACCCCTATGGCGATCGCGAGCAGGCCGCCTATGGCTGGCGCGGCCGCATCACCTGTTTTCCCGCATCCGGCAGGGGCGGCTCCCCGGACCGTAGTGCTGTTGCGCGGGCACAGGTTTCCGCCTTCTGCAACCGTGAGGACGGTTACCGCCGCATGGTGCTGCATTATGCGGCGCTTGCGGCGCGGGCTGGCGGTGTGGATGCCTTCCTGATCGGCTCGGAATTGCGCGGGCTGACAGCGCTCCGAGACCAGGACGATGCCTTTCCCTTTGTCGAGGAACTGGTGCGGCTGGCGGGCGATGTGCGGGCCGTCGTGGGGCCGGCGGTGAAGCTCACCTATGCGGCCGACTGGAGCGAATATTTCGGCCACCAGCCGGCAGACGGTTCGGGCGACGTGTTCTTCCATCTCGATCCTCTCTGGGCGAGCCCCGATATCGACGCCATCGGCATCGACAATTACATGCCGCTTTCCGACTGGCGCGACGAGGATGCCGCCAATGGCAATCCCGATGGCATGACCGGCCCGGGCGATGCGAGCGCGTTTCGCCGCACTATCACGGCAGGCGAGGGTTTCGACTGGTATTATGTGAGCGATGCTGACCGCGCGGCGCGGCGGCGCACGCCCATAACGGATGATGTGAAGGGCAAGCCGTGGGTGTTCCGCTACAAGGACCTGCGAAATTGGTGGGGCAACCTGCACTACGACCGGGTGCGCGGCGTGGAAAAATCCACACCGACGGCTTGGGTACCGGGTTCCAAGCCGATCTGGTTCACCGAACTCGGCTGCCCGGCGGTGGACAAGAGTGCGACGCGCCCCAATGTCTTTCCCGATCCGAAATCGGCGGAAAATGCCTTTCCCTATTTTTCCCGCCGCAGCCGTGCCGACAGCCAGCAGCGGCGGTTTCTGGAGGCGCATCTCGAGCATTGGGGTAAAGGCGAGGCAGCGATGGTGGACAAGAACCGTATCTATCTCTGGACCTGGGATGCGCGGCCTTTCCCTGCCTTTCCGCAGAATGGCGCAGTCTGGAGCGATGGCGCAAACTGGCGCACCGGCCACTGGCTGAACGGCCGGCTGGGAACGGCCACACTGTCCGATACCATCGCAGCCATCCTGACGGATCACGGCTTTTCCGCCTTCGACGTTTCGGCCGTCAGCGGCGATCTGACGGGTTATGTGCAGGGCGACATAACTTCGGCCCGTAACCTTCTGGAACCGCTGATGGCGGCATTCCAGGTGGACGTGGTGGAGGATGGCGGAACCCTGCGCTTCCGCTCCCGCAACACGGCAGTTATGCCCGTCCGCGATGTCGCTGTGCTGGCGGATATCGAGGACCAGCCGCTCTGGTCGGAAAATCGCGGCCATGACAGTGATTTCGCGGCGGAAGCCGTGCTGACCTCGTTCAACCCGGGGCTCGACTACGAGCAGGGGAGCGCCCGTTCCCGCCGGATCGACAATGTCGGCAGCCGGGTGCTGCGGCTCGATCTCAACGCCGCTTTGCCGGCGGAAACGGCGGAAGCGGCCGTGGAAGCGCTGTTGCGCGATAACCGCCAGGCGCGGCGTAGCCTGCGTTTCGCCCTGCCGCCAGCCGATATCACGCTTGAACCCGGCGATTGCATCCGCCTGCCGGAGGGTGCCTTTCCGCAGGCGCCGGCCGGACGTTTTCTGGTCAGCCGCATCGAGGATGGCGCGGTGCGGCAGGTGGAGGCGCGGGCCTTTTCCCCGGCCTTTTCAGCCGTCGCCGGCGGCGCGGAGGAGCGCCGCAGCGCCGGCGCAAGCGGCGCCGAAGGTTTCGCCCCGGAGGTGCTGTTTCTCGATCTGCCGTATTTCGATGGCGCTGCGCCGGAACAATCGGCGCGGATAGCCGCCTTCGCCAAACCCTGGCGGCCGATCGTCGTGTCTTCATCATCAGGCACGGAAGGGTATCGCCAGCGTGTGCTGCTTGACCGGCCTGCGATGATCGGCGCGCTGGCACAGCAGCTGACATCGGGTCCCTCCGGCCGTTTTGACCGCAACAATACCATCCTGATCGATCTGCCTGCCGGTGAAGTGTCGTCAGCCGCAGAGCTTTCGGTGCTGAATGGCGAGAACCGTCTCGCCATCAAGGCCGCAAACGGCGTGTGGGAGATCGTCGCCTTCGCAAGGGCGGAGGAAATCGCACCGTCACGCTGGCGGCTCTCCGCGCTCCTTCGCGGGCTCGCCGGCACGGAGGATGCGCTTGCCGCAGGCGCGCCGAAGGGTGCTCCGGTGATGGTACTCGATGCGGCGGTCCAGTCGCTCGGTCTTGCCGCAAGCGAGCGCGGGCGACGCCTGAACTGGATTGCGGAAGCGGCCGGCATGGCGGGCACGCCAGCCGGGCCGTTTGCCTTTGAGGGAGGCATGCGGGCGCAGACGCCGCTTGCGCCGGTGCATCTTTCCGGCGAGCGCAGGAGGGATGGCGTTCTCCTCAAATGGAAGCGTCGCGGCCGCTTGGAGGCCGATGGCTGGGATGCGAGCGACATTCCGCTGGACGAGCCCTTCGAGCTTTATCGCGTCGAGGTGCTGGACGGCGGGACCGTGCGCCGCGCGGTGGAGGTGCCGGAACCCCTCTGGCTCTACCCCGCCGCAGACGAACTCACAGATTTCCCGCTGCCGCGGGATCACATTTCCGTGCGTGTCCGTCAGCTCGGCCGCGCGGTGCCGCTGGGGGTAGTGGCTCAGGCCCTTCTCCCGCTCTGACATGTGCCTGAAAAACAACGCAAAGGATGAGGTTATGGACAGTACCAAGGCATGGTATCAATCCCGCACGATCTGGGGCGCGCTGATTGCGGCTTTCGCACCGCTTTTCAGCATTGCCGGCTTCGATCTGCCCGCTGGCCTGCACGGGGAGCTCGCTGAGGGGCTGGTGACCGTTGTGGGCGGAATCGGCGGTCTGATCGCACTTTACGGCCGCCTTTCGGCGACCCGCTCCATCCGCTGACGGGGCTTACGAAAACGCCGTTCCCGCCACGCACCACGGCGGCGGGGCCGGCATTCATTTGCCATTCAGACGCTTTGCGCTACATATTCGGTCACGCTAGGGTTCGAGACGCACCCGGTTTTTTGTGGAAGTTTGTAGAATGGCATCACCTCTCATCATTGCGACGCTTGCAGCCGGGCTTTCCGGTTTCACGGCGCCCGAGGCTGATCTGCAGGGCCATTACATTCTGGCTGCCAGCGATTGCGGCGCAGCCGTCGCCCGCGTTGTGCGCGAAACCGGCGGCCAGCTTCTTTCGGTCTATCCTTCCGGTGACGGTCAGTCCTGTGTCGTCACCGTTCTCGTCCAAGGTAATGGCGAGCGCCCGCGCAAGGTAACGATGCGCGTGCCGATGTAGCTTGCCCGCATCGCCGAAATATCGGAAAACAATCCGACACATTTAGCATGACCGGCCACGCGCGCGGGCCGGGACGGAAGGAAAGGGCGGACAATGCGTATTCTCGTTGTTGAGGACGATGCCAATCTCAATCGTCAGCTAACCGATGCTCTCAAAGAGGCCGGTTATGTCGTCGATCAGGCATTCGACGGCGAGGAAGGGCATTATCTCGGAGATACCGAGCCCTATGACGCCATCGTCCTCGATATCGGCCTGCCGCAGCTCGATGGCATCACCGTCGTTGAAAAATGGCGTGCGGCCGGCAAGGCCATGCCGGTCCTGATCCTGACTGCCCGCGACCGCTGGAGCGACAAGGTGGCGGGCATCGATGCCGGCGCCGATGATTACGTCACAAAACCTTTCCATGTGGAAGAAGTGCTTGCCCGCGTGCGCGCGCTCATCCGCCGCGCCGCCGGCCATGCCTCTTCCGAACTGGTCTGCGGGCCGGTCCGGCTCGATACCAAATCCTCCAAGGCAACCGTCAACGGCACGACGCTGAAACTCACCTCGCATGAGTTCCGGCTCCTGTCCTATCTCATGCATCATATGGGCGAGGTCGTTTCGCGCACGGAGCTGGTCGAACACATGTACGATCAGGATTTCGACCGCGATTCCAACACGATCGAGGTGTTTGTCGGACGTTTGCGCAAGAAGCTCGGGGTTGATCTGATCGAGACGATCCGTGGTCTCGGTTACCGGATGCAAGCGCCGGCAGATGCGAAGTAACTCTCTCACCGCCCGCGTTCTGCTGCTCGCCTCTGCCTGGTCGGCGCTGGCGCTGGTGGTGATCGCCGTCGTGATCTCGACGCTTTACCGGCAGGGGGTGGAACGCAGCTTCACCGATCTTTTGCGGGCGCAGCTCTATAACGTCATCAACTCAGTGACGATTTCCAACGAGAATACGCTGGCCGGCAGCCCGCAGCTTGGCGATCTCCGATTCTCGCAGCCCGATACCGGCTGGTACTGGGTGGTGGAGCCGCTCGGCAATTTCCAGACAGCGCCGCTGGTGTCCTCCTCGCTCGGCGTGTCGACGTTGCCGGTGCCGAGCATTATCGATGCCCCCTTCGACAACAGATATGAGCGCTTTTATGCCGTCACCGATGAGGCCGGCAACAAGGTGCGCGTGGCAGAAACGGAAGTCGTGCTTGACGGTGAGGGGCGCGCGGCGCGTTTCCGTGTTTCCGGCAATCTGAATGTCGTCGAAGACGATGTGCGTGATTTCTCCAACAGCCTTTATCTGGCGTTGGCCGTCTTCGGTGTCGGCAGTCTGGTCGTTAACGGTCTTGCCATTCTCTACAGTCTCAGGCCTCTCGATCAGGCGCGTGTGGCGCTCGGCAAGATCAGGGGCGGGGAGGCGGAAAGCCTCGAAGGCGAATTCCCGCGCGAAATCCAGCCGCTTGCCAATGAGGTCAATGCGCTGATTGACAGCAACCGCCGGCTTGTGGAGCGCGCCCGCATGCAAGTCGGCAATCTCGCGCATTCGCTGAAGACGCCGATAGCCGTACTCCTCAACGAGGCCCGCACGCTGGAGCCGCAGCATGGCGATCTGGTGCGGGCGCAGGCGGATGCCATGCAGGCGCAGGTGCAATCCTATCTTTCCCGTGCGCGTATTGCCGCCCAGCGCGGCTCGATCCTCGCCCGCGTGGAAGCGGAGCCGGCGCTGGAACGGCTGGTGCGGGTGATGCGCCGCCTGAACCCCGAGAAGCAGTTTGTGCTGAATTTCGAGCAGCCGGGCGCGGTGCTCGGCATGGAACAGCAGGATCTCGAAGAGGTCGTCGGCAATCTTCTCGAAAATGCGGCGCGGTTTGCCCAGACGCGTGTGGTGGTCACGCTTGCCGCCGGCACGCACCCGTCCTCCGATGCGGAAATCGCCCGTCGCGCCTGGGTGGAACTGACGGTGGAAGATGACGGGCCGGGCTTGGAGCCGGAACAGATCAGCGAAGCGATGAAGCGCGGCCGCCGGCTTGACGAGAGCCGGCCGGGCACGGGCCTCGGATTGTCGATCGTTTCCGAGGTGGTGTCAGAGTACCATGGCCGGTTTTCGCTGTCGCGCAGCGCCATCGGCGGCTTGAAAGCCGATCTGATTTTGCCCGGCCTCTCGAAAGAGCTTGCGTGAGCCGAGAAAAAAGGCAAGAAATTCAATGGCACCATAGTGGGTGCAATGCGGTAGGAAAGAGAGCAGGGTTTGGTTGACGTGTATGATGGCTGTCGCTCCGTGACGATGCGTTCGCTGGTGTCACGCCCGGCACTTCTCTCGATCCTGTGTGTCTCGATGCTGAGCGCCTGCACCACCACGGGCACCCGCCCGGCTGGCGGCAGCCTGTTCGGCCGTTCGGCCCAGCCTTCCACGCCTTTTCTTGCCAATCTGCAAGGCGGCATCGTCGGGAAAAGCGGCGTGGAGCTCGACAGGGGCGACCAGACCAAGGCGCTGGAGGCGGAATACAAGGCGCTGGAAACAGCCCCGGTCGGCACGCCCGTCACCTGGGCCGGTGATGACGTCAAGGGTCAGGTGGTCGCCAATGCGCCCTATCAGGTCGGCAACCAGAACTGCCGGCAATATTCCCATACCCTCACTGTCGATGGGCGCGACACCAGGGTGCGCGGCGCGGCCTGCCGCAATGAGGATGGAAGCTGGTCTCCGCTGATCTGATCAGTTTGACGTAAATCAAGGTCACGGGCCTTCCGCGGTGACAAGAACAGGCACGGCGGAACAGCGAAACGGGGTCTGCGGTGCGGCGTGATGTCTCAAATTCACGTCATCCCCGCGCTTCGTGTTTCCATGTGCCGCGCATTCGAGTAATTGAGCCTTATGTTCTGGATTGTCGTTGCGATATTGACGGCGGCTGTCGCCATCGTCCTGATGTACCCGCTGATGCGGAAGACCGAGGCGCCGCAGACGCGCCGTGACGGTGAGGTTGCCGTTTATCGCGACCAGCTGGCCGAACTGGACCGCGAACGCGCCGCCGGCCTGATCGGCGAAATCGAGGCGGATTATGCCCGCGCCGAAATCGGCCGCCGCCTGCTTGCAGCCGCCGAAGCGGAAGAAGTGACGGCGAAAGAGGACCGGCCGCGCCGGCACAATCTCGCTGCCAGCCTCATCACCCTTCTGCTGCCGGCGCTGGGGCTCTGTCTTTACATCTGGAACGGTAGTCCGGACACGCCGGACATGCCGCTCGAGGCACGTCTTGAAAACCCGGGCAACGACATGAACCTGCTGGTCGCGCGGGCTGAGCGGCATCTGGCGCAGAACCCGGAGGACGGCGGCGGCTGGGATGTTCTGGCGCCGATCTATTTCAAGACGCTGCGGCTTGGCGATGCCGAACTTGCCTATCGCAACGCGCTTCGTATTCTCGGACCAAGCCCCGAACGGCTGACGGGTCTTGGCGAAACGCTGGTGGCCGGCAATGACGGCATCGTCATCGAGGCGGCGCGGGATGCGTTTGCTGAGGCCGAACAGCTGAAACCTGGCAATCCGCGCGCGCGCTTTTATCTGGCGCTGTCGCTGGAACAGGCGGGCAAGGCGGAAGAAGCGCGCGCGGCCTTTGCGGCGCTGGCGGCCGATGCGCCGGCTGGCGCGCCCTGGCTGCCGCTGGTGCGTGAACATATTGCCCGGACCGGCGGCGAAGCGACCCCTGCCGCACCCGGCCCGAGCGCTGAGGATATGGCAGCGGCCAATGACATGACGGCCACCGACCGGCAGGCGATGATCGAGGGCATGGTGGCGAGCCTCGATGCCAAGCTGAAGGACAACCCGGCCGATTTCGAAGGGTGGATGCGCCTCCTGCGCGCCTATTCCGTGCTGAAGAACGAGGCCAAGGCCGGTGAAGCCTTGCGGGCCGGCCTGCAGGCTTTCCCGCCGGAGGGTGAAAAGGGCAGGCAGCTTCTGGCGCTGGCGAAGGAATTGGGCGTTTCCGCCGGACCGATCCGCATGGATGGCCAGAAGGATGCCGCGCCGCAGGGAGTGACGCAATGACCCGCAAACAGAAACGGCTGGCGATCATCGGGGGCGGCATGAGCTTCATCGTAGCGGCGGTGCTGTTGGTCATGTTCGCCTTCGGCCAGTCCATCGCCTATTTCTATATGCCCGCCGATCTGGAAAAGACGCCGGTCAACCCCGGCACCCGCATCCGTCTTGGAGGTCTGGTGGCGGAAGGTTCGATCAAGCGTGGTGAGGGTCGCACGGTCAGCTTCACGGTGACGGATGGCGAGGCGACCGTGCCGGTCAGCTATACCGGCATCCTGCCCGATCTCTTCCGCGAAGGGCAGGGCGTGGTGACCGAAGGCATGTTCGATGCCGCCACCCATGGTTTCGTGGCCGACAGCGTGCTCGCCAAGCATGATGAGAACTACATGCCGAAGGAAGTGGCAGACCGGCTCAAGGACAAGGGCCTGTGGCAGCAGGGCGCTGAGGGAGCGGCACCCGCCGCCGCAACGCCCGCGGTCAGCGCCGCCTCAGGCGACAAAACCGGAGCAACCAGATGATCAACGAGATCGGCCATTATGTCCTCGTTCTGGCGCTTGGTGTGGGGCTGATTGTCTCGACGCTGCCGGTCATCGGCGCGCGCCGCAACGACCGCGCATTGATGGACGTCGCGTCCATCGGCTCTGTTTTGATGTTCCTTCTGGTTGGCCTGTCTTTCGCGGCACTGACGCGCGCCTATGCCGTTTCGGATTTTTCCGTGCGCAACGTCTGGGAAAACTCCCATTCGCTGATGCCGATGCTCTACAAGCTGACCGGCGTGTGGGGCAATCACGAAGGCTCCATGCTGCTGTGGCTGCTCATTCTGGTGTTTTTCAGCGCGCTCGTCGCCGCCTTCGGCCGCAACCTGCCGGAAACGCTCAAGGCCAATGTGCTTGCGGTACAGGCATGGATTTCCGTCGCCTTCCTGCTGTTCATCCTGCTCACCTCCAACCCCTTCCTGAGACTGGAGCGGGTGCCGGCCGAAGGGCAGGACCTCAATCCCATCCTTCAGGATTTCGGCCTCGCCATCCATCCGCCGCTGCTTTACCTCGGTTATGTCGGCTTTTCCGTCTGTTTCTCCTTTGCCGTCGCAGCACTTCTGGAAGGCCGGATCGACGCCGCCTGGGCGCGCTGGGTAAGGCCTTGGACGCTCGCCGCGTGGACCTTTTTGACCGCCGGTATCTCCATGGGCTCCTATTGGGCCTATTATGAACTCGGCTGGGGCGGCTGGTGGTTCTGGGATCCGGTGGAAAACGCCTCCTTCATGCCGTGGCTTGCCGGCACCGCGCTGCTGCATTCGGCGCTCGTGATGGAAAAGCGCGAGGCGCTGAAAATCTGGACCGTGCTTCTGGCGATCATGACCTTTTCGCTGTCGCTGCTCGGCACCTTCCTCGTGCGCTCCGGCGTTCTGACCTCCGTACATGCCTTTGCCACCGACCCGAGCCGCGGTATCTTCATTCTCGGCATTCTGACGATATTCATCGGTGGCGCCTTTGCGCTCTTTGCCTGGCGCGCACCGACGCTGAAGGCCGGCGGCCTGTTCGCGCCGATCTCGCGTGAGGGGGCGCTCGTCCTCAACAACCTGATCCTGACGGTCTCGACCGCCACGGTGTTGATCGGCACGCTTTACCCGCTCATTCTCGAAACCCTGACGGGTGAAAAAATCTCGGTCGGTGCGCCGTTCTTCAACCTCACCTTCGGCCTTTTGATGATCCCGGTCCTGATCGTCACGCCATTTGGGCCGATGCTGGCCTGGAAGCGCGGCGATCTTCTCGGAGCCTTCCAGCGGCTTTATGTGGCTGCCGCCATTGCAGCCCTTGCCGGGCTGGCGCTCTGGTATGTTGAAAATGGCGGTCCGGTGCTGGCAGCGCTCGGCATTGCCGCCGGTTTCTGGTTGATCTTCGGGGCGCTCACCGATCTCTGGTATCGCGCCAATTTCGGCAAGCTGGCCTTCGGCATCGCGTTCCGCCGCCTGAAAGGCCTGCCGCGCTCGGCCTTCGGTACGGCGCTGGCGCATATGGGTCTTGGCATCACCGTGCTCGGCATCGTCATCGTCACCACCTATGAGACCGAAACGGTTCTGGAAATGAGACAGGGCATGGTGGCGGAAGCGGGCGGTTACAGCCTGACCTTCGACGGCATCCGCCACGCCGTTGGCCCTAATTTCACCGAGGATCGCGGCCATTTCACCGTGCGTAAGGCGGGTGTGGAGGTGGCCGACGTCTGGTCGTCCAAGCGGCTTTACACCGCCCGCCGCATGCCGACGACGGAAGCCGGCATCCTGACCTTCGGCCTCAGCCAGCTTTATGTTTCGCTCGGCGACCCCATGGCCGATGGCGGCATGGTGGTTCGTATCTGGTGGAAACCCTTCATCCTCTGCATCTGGGGCGGCACGCTGTTCATGATGGCGGGCGGTTTGATCTCGCTCTCCGACAGACGGTTGCGGGTGGGTGCGCCGACCCGCAAGGCGAAGCCGGTCCGGACGGCGATGCCGGAGGCGGCGGAATGAGGGAGGTTGTGGTAAGGCTCGCTCTTCTTCTCACTCTCATCTTCGCTGCAGCTTCTCCCGCTATCGCCTTCAACCCGGACGAAGTGCTCAAAGACCCCGTGCTGGAACAGCGCGCCCGCAACCTCACGTCGCAGCTCCGCTGCATGGTTTGCCAGAACCAGTCGATCGATGACAGCAATGCCGAGCTGGCGCGTGACCTGCGTGTCCTCGTGCGCGAAAGGCTGGTTCAGGGCGACAGCGACAAGGCCGTCATCGATTATGTCGTTTCGCGTTACGGCGAGTTCGTGCTCTTGAAGCCGCGTCTCAGCCTGCGCACCGTGCTTTTGTGGGGCGCGCCCATCGGCCTCACCCTTGCCGGGATTTTCGCCGTCGTCGTGTTTTCGCGCCGCCGCGCCACTCAGGAACGCCCACAAAAACTGAGTGCGGATGAAGAAGCGCGCATTCGCAATCTCATTGAAAAATAACCTGATTTCATTTTCGTCTTCGGTTCTTTTTCAACATTACGGATTTTTCATTCCTCAGACACTTCGCCGTAAGGTGTTGCCTCCTATATCTTCATCATCCACCGCTTCCCCGGTCACACGGGTTTCAGTCTGAATGAAGAAAGAAGGTACACCATGTCTCATTCGCAAAACGGCCATTCCTCGCTGAAGACGGCCTCGCTGAAGACGGCCCTGAAGGCCACGACCGTTGGCGGCCTCGCGGCGCTGATGCTGTCGACGGGTATCGCCGCACCGATCCTCCACTCCTTTGCCGCCCCCGTCGAAGTGACCGCACCGCAGGTTCCGAGCTTCGCCAATGTGGTTGATGCCGTCTCGCCCGCCGTCGTTTCCGTTCGCGTGCAGTCGAACGTGCAGCCGGCTTCCGACGATTCCAGCAACTTCTCCTTCAATTTCGGCGGCCGCGGCCTCGACCAGCTGCCGGATGACCATCCGCTGAAGCGTTTCTTCAAGGAATTCGGCGGCCCCAACCAGGATCGCTCCGACCGTGGTCCGAACCGTCACCGTGACGGCAAGGGTCCGCTGCGCCCTGTTGCCCAGGGCTCCGGCTTCTTCATCTCCGAAGACGGTTATGTCGTCACCAACAACCACGTCGTTGACGACGGTTCCGCCTACACGGTCGTGATGAATGACGGCACCGAACTCGAAGCCAAGCTCGTCGGCCGCGACCCGCGCACCGATCTGGCGCTTCTGAAGGTCGATGTGAACCGCAAGTTCACCTATGTGAAATTCGCCGATGACACCAAGATCCGCGTAGGTGACTGGGTCGTCGCCGTCGGTAACCCCTTCGGCCTCGGCGGTACGGTCACCTCGGGCATCATTTCGGCCCGCGGCCGCGATATCGGCTCCGGCCCCTATGACGACTATCTGCAAATCGACGCTGCCGTGAACCGCGGTAACTCCGGTGGCCCCGCCTTCAACCTCAACGGTGAAGTGGTCGGCATCAACACAGCCATCTTCTCGCCCTCCGGCGGCAATGTCGGTATCGCTTTCGCCATCCCGTCCTCGGTTGCCAAGGATGTGATCGCCGACCTGCAGAAGGACGGCAAGGTGGAGCGCGGCTGGCTCGGCGTGCAGATTCAGCCCGTCAGCAAGGATATCGCCGAATCGCTCGGCCTTGCTGAAGCCAAGGGTGCTCTCGTTGTTTCGCCGCAGTCCGGCTCGCCGGGCGACAAGGCCGGCATCAAGCAGGGTGACATCATCACCGCCGTCAACGGCGATCCCGTCAAGGATGCCCGCGACCTCTCGCGCCGCATCGGCGGCATGGCCCCCAATGCCAAGGTCGAAATCTCACTGTGGCGCGGCGGCAAGTCGCAGTCCGTGACGGTGACGCTCGGCGATCTCACCAGCGATGAAGCCTCGAAGTCGGCACCAACCCAGAACGACGACAAGGGCAGCCAGTCTTCCAGCGAGAAGGTGTTGTCGAGCCTCGGCCTGACGGTATCCCCTTCCGATGACGGCAACGGCCTTGCCATCACCGATGTCGACCCCGACAGCGATGCCGCTGCCCGTGGCCTGAAGACGGGTGAGAAGATCACCTCGGTCAACAACCAGCAGGTGGCTTCCGCAGCCGATATCGAGAAGATCCTCGAGCAGGCCAAGAAGGACGGACGCTCCAAGGCGCTGTTCCAGATCCAGACGGATGACGGCAGCCGCTTCATCGCTCTGGATATCGACCAGGGCTGATAAGCTGAAAGGCGACGCCGGTTCTTTTCGGAGCCGGCGTCGTATCTCGCACTTGTGATGGGCGGTTGAGCATGGCAGGGCGTCGCGGCCCGTTTCTTCTCCCCGAGGGGGAGAAGATGCCCCGAAAGGGGCAGATGAGGGGGTAACCTCTCAGCCCGTCGCCAACGCCGCCCCCCTCATCCCACTGCCGCGACCTTCTCCCCGGCGGGGAGAAGAAACAAGCGGCACCCGCCCGATCCAAAGGCGGTTAGCGGTCTTGAAGTGCGATGGTGCCAATGACCAGGTCTTCGGAGGAAACCTTATGGAAAACAAGGTTCAGGAAATGTCTGTCGCATCTGTTTCCGGTTGTGTCGAAAAGGGCGACGGCGCTATTGTCCCGCACATGAAGATTCTTGTCATTGAAGACGACCTCGAGGCTGCGGCCTATATGACCAAGGCGTTCCGCGAAGCCGGGATTGTCGCCGATCACGCCAGCGATGGCGAGAGCGGTTTGTTCATGGGCTGTGAGAATTCCTACGACGTGCTGGTGATCGACCGCATGCTGCCGCGCCGCGACGGGCTTTCCGTCATCAGCGAGCTGCGCCGCCGCGGCATCGAGACGCCGGTGCTGATCCTTTCCGCATTGGGTCAGGTGGATGACCGCGTGACGGGCCTGCGCGCCGGCGGCGATGATTACCTGCCGAAACCCTATGCCTTTTCCGAACTGCTTGCGCGCATCGAGGTGCTGGGCCGCCGCAAGGGCAAACCCGAGCAGGACATGATCTACCGCGTCGGCGATCTCGAACTCGACCGGCTGTCGCATGACGTTCGCCGTGGCGGCAAGGAAATCCTGCTGCAGCCGCGCGAATTCCGCTTGCTGGAATATCTGATGAAGAATGCCGGCCAGGTGGTGACCCGTACCATGCTTCTGGAAAACGTCTGGGATTATCACTTTGACCCGCAGACCAATGTCATCGACGTGCATGTTTCGCGCCTGCGCTCGAAGATCGAGAAGGACTTCGAGAAGCCGCTCTTGAAGACCATTCGCGGCGCTGGTTACATGATGAAGGACGAGGGCTGATTGGCGAAAATGGCCCGCCTCAGAATATTGTTCAGATCGACGGCGGTGCGCCTCTCGGCGCTTTATATCCTGCTGTTCGCCCTCTGCGCCGCCTTCCTCGTCTTTTACGTCACCGCCCTGTCGGAACGGCTGCTGAACCAGCAGACGCGTGATGCCGTTCTGCAGGAAGTCTCGGATGTGCAGCGCATCTATAATCGCGGCGGCATCAATCCACTGCTGAGGATGATGGAGCGCCGCGCCCGCCAGCCGGGCGCGAGCCTTTACATCATTGCCGGCCCGAATGGCGAAATCCTTGCCGGCAACGTCGCCTCCGTACAGCCCGGCGTCTTCGACAAGGAAGGTTGGACGGGTTTCCCCTTCCGTTACGAGCGTTATTCCGAAAGCGGCGACAGCGTGCAGCATCTCGCCACCGCCAATGTTTTCATGCTGGACAATGGCCTGCGCATCCTGATCGGCCGCGATCTCGGCGAGCCGACAAAGTTCCGGGCCCTGGTGCGCAATGCGCTGATGGTGGCGCTTGCGATCATGAGCGGCGGTGCCTTGCTCATCTGGTTCGGCATCGGCCGCAATGCTCTGAAGCGCATCGACCGCATGTCCGCGGCGACCAAGAAGATCATGGCCGGCGACCTTTCCCAGCGCCTGCCGCAGGGCCGCTCCGGCGATGAATTCGACCGGCTGTCCGGCTCGCTCAATGCCATGCTCGGCCGCATCGAAAAGCTGAACGAGGGCCTGCGGCAAGTCTCCGACAACATCGCCCATGACCTGAAGACACCGCTGACGCGGCTTCGCAACAAGGCGGCCGCAGCACTTGATGACAATGACGAGACGAAACGGCGCGCCGCTCTTGAAGGCATCATCGCGGAATCCGATCAGCTCATCCGCACCTTCAACGCGCTGTTGATGATCTCCCGCGTCGAGGCAGGCTCGATTGCCGCCGAAATGACCGATGTGGACATGTCGGCGATTGCCGCTGACAGCGCCGAACTCTACGAGCCGGTGGCCGAGGATGCCGGCCTTGCGCTGGAATCGCAGATAGAGCCGGACCTTTCGGTGCAGGGCAATCGCGAACTGATCGGGCAGGCGCTTTCCAACCTCATCGACAATGCCATGAAATATGCCTGCGAAGGCGAGGGCGACAAAAAACTCGTCGTCCGTCTGGTGAAGGAGGCGGAGGCGATTGTGCTCTCCGTCGCCGATAATGGTCCCGGCATTCCCGCCGACAAGCGCGGCGAGGTGCTGAAGCGTTTCGTGCGGCTGGATGAGAGCCGCTCCAAACCGGGCACGGGCCTTGGCCTGTCTTTGGTTGAGGCCGTGATGGAGCTGCACGGCGGATCGCTGGTGCTCTCGGACACGGATGCCACCAATACGGCCTGTCCGGGACTGACCATTTCGATGGTTTTCCCCATTTCAAAGCCTTAAGTCGAGCGATCTGCGAGAACCCGCCGATATTCACGCAGAAATTCTTCTGCCTTCGGGAAATAACTGTCTTTTGAGATTGAATTGAAAGACGAACGGAAGAATAGTTGTAAGCATTATTGCTGAACTTATTCGTCGGTTGCACAGCAATCGACAAAGGGCGTGTGACGGATGACAGGTATATTTCCCTCGGCGAACGGCCGGCATCAACCGATCATCCTGTTCGACGCCGAATGTGTTCTGTGTTCTGCCAATGCGCAATTCGTGCTGCGGCATGACCGGGCGGGCCATTTCCGGCTGGCCTCCATGCAGGGCGCTGTCGGCACGGAAATCTACCGGCGTTACGGCATGGACCCGAAAAATCCCGTCAGCATGCTCGTTGTCGATGGCGACAGGATGCGACAGGACAGCGACGCCGTCCTGAGCATCTACGAGGCGCTCGGTATGCCCTGGCGGCTGGTGTTCGTCTTGCGGATCATTCCCGCATTTTTGCGCGATCCCGTCTATCGCTGCTTTGCCCGCAACCGCTACCGCTGGTTCGGAAAACGTGAACAATGCTGGGTGGCGCCGCCGGAATACAGGGACCGGATTCTTTGAGCAAGGTGAGGACTACCCGTTCAAGCAATCCCGGCATCGGCACAAATGCGATGGCAACGTGATGAAAATATTGATTCTCGGTGGTTATGGCGTGTTCGGCGGCCGGTTGACGGAATTGCTGGCCGATATTTCCAGCATTGAAATTCTTGTCTGCGGCCGCAGCCTTGCGCGGGCGCAGGCCTTTTGTGCTGGATGGCACGGAGAGGCGCAACTGCGTCCTCTGATGCTCGATCGGCGTGATATCGCCGAGGCTTTGCGCATCCATAAACCCGATCTCGTGGTCGATGCCTCCGGGCCGTTCCAGAATTACGGCGACGCCTGTTACGCCGTGATAGAGGCCTGCATCGACGCTGGAACCGACTATCTCGATTTTGCCGATGCCGCCGATTTCGTTTTCGGGGTGAACCGGTTCGACGCGCGGGCCAAAGCTGCCGGTATTTTTGTACTGTCCGGCGTCAGCAGCTTCCCGGTGCTGACAGCGGCTGTGCTGCGCGAGATGGCAAAGACCATGGAGATCGCCACTGTCGAGGGCGGCATAGCGCCATCCCCCTATGCCGGGATCGGTCTCAACGTCATGCGTGCGGTCGTGGGTTATGCCGGTGCGCCGATCAAGCTCTGGCGACATGGCAGGTTGGCGCACGGCATCGGTCTTGCGGAAAGCATGCGTTTCACCGTGGCCGTGCCCGGCAGGCTGCCGCTGCGCAATATTCATTTTTCGCTGGTCGACGTACCGGATCTGCAGGTGATCCCGCCCGAACATCCGTCGATGACGGATCTATGGATGGGTGCCGGCCCGGTTCCGGAATTTCTGCACCGCATGTTGAATCTTCTCGCGAAGGTGAGGGCGCGGTTCGGCCTTCCTTCATTCGCGCCGCTGTCACCGCTCTTTCATGCCGTGCTGAACCGCATGCGCTTTGGCGAACATCGCGGCGGCATGTTCGTTCGCGCAAAGGGCAGGGCGTCGGGCAAGCCGGTGGAGATGAGCTGGCATCTTCTGGCCGAAGGTGATGACGGCCCCTACATTCCCTCCATGGCGATCGAGGCCCTTATCCGCAAGATGCTGAGCGGTGAGCGCCCGCTGCCCGGTGCACGCGCCGGCACTGGCGCACTGGAACTGACGGACTATAACCTGCTCTTTCACAGCAAAACCATCTTCACGGGGTTTCGCAGAGAAGAACCCGGCGCGCCATTGTTCTACAGGCTTCTCGGCCCGGCCTTCGATGATTTGCCGCCGCCTGTGCGGGAGCTGCACGACAGCAATGAAGCGCGAGAGTGGCGTGGCGTTGCAGACATACGACGCGGAAAAGGCGTGCTGGTGCGCATGATTTCCGCGGCTCTCCGCTTTCCGCCGGCGGGAAAGCGGGTGCCGGTGAGCGTTGCCTTCACACCGGAAAAGGGGGCGGAGCGCTGGATACGGAATTTCGACGGCAGACGCTTCTCGTCCATGCTTTCGGCCGGAACAGGCAAGGATCAATATTTGCTGGCGGAGCGCTTCGGTTTCGTCACCGTTGCTCTGGCGCTGGTGATCGATGGTGGTCGGCTGGCTCTCGTGCCACGGCGATGGCACCTTCTGGGTGTGCCGCTGCCCGGCTTTCTTCTGCCGAGGGGCGTAAGCTTCGAGGCTGAAGCGGACGGTCGTTTTTGTTTCGACGTCGAAATTTCCTTGCCCTTCGCGGGTCTCGTCGTTGCTTACAAGGGTTTGCTGGAGCCGGCTGCCGGCTCCGCGAAACCGGGCAGCCCCAGTGAAACGCCGTGCGGCGCTTCACTGGGTGAGGAGGCGTAAGGGACAGGGACGCTTCCTCAGGGCAACAAGCGTCACGCCCGGCGGTGCATGGCCCGATTTCGCGGCTCAGAATGTGTAGGACATGCCGATCATTGCGAAGGGCTGGATATCCTTCTTCGACAGGGGGCTGTCCTTGGCGTCGCCAATCAGGAAGCCGGCACCACCCATCCCCGTCACCGTCCAGTTTTCGGTCATCATGTAGGAGATCGAAGCGGTGGCATCGATGCGCTTGAAACCGGCCTTCGCATCATAGCGGCGCAGGCCGGAGCGGGCGGATTGCGCCGAGGTGACGCCAAAATAGGATTTCATGTGGTTGTCGTCCGCCCAGGTGGCGGAGAGGTCGGCGCCGAGGATGAACTGGTCGATCTTGTGCGAAACGCTCGCGCCGACGGTTGCGATCAGGCCTTCGCTGCCGCCGATGGTCTTGTCCACCTTGGCGTAGATTTCGAAAGGCTCGACGCCATAGGCGATGACGCCGCCGACCACGCCACCGGCCTTGATGTCGCCCAGACCGCGCAGGTTCTTCCGGTCATCCTTTTCCTTGCGGCCACCTTCCCAGCCACCCGTGATGCCGAGCCTGAAACCGTTCTGGTTCAGGAGATTGACGGTTGCGCCGCTGAAATCGATGTTGAGGAAATCCCCGTAGGCCACGGAAACCAGCGGTACGGCGCCTACTTCCAGCTTGTCCGAACCCTCATATTTCGGGGCATAGGCCGCGCCGACGCCGAGCGTGATTTTCCACTCGCTGGAATTGCTGTAGCGGGCATTGTCGAAACCCGCGCCCGGATCGGCCATGCGGTCCGACTTGCCGAGATCGGCGGCGAAGGCAGGCGTGCAGACCGCCTCGGCCGCCGTCAGGCAGAGCGCCGCGGCGAGCAGTTTTTTCTGAAATTTCACGTTAAGAATCTTTTTCATGATCATATCCGTTGCAGCGCCAATCCTTCGAAACCGGGGGAGTGGGGTTTCGTTGAGGGTGACGCTACGCGGGCATAATTGCGGAGACATTACGCGGTGCCGGTTCTGGTAAAACATCGCCGCAAGCGGTTTTCTGATCGCAAAGCGCTGCGCATTTGTTACAACGCCAGAGAGGCGCGCTGGAGGCTTTGGCGGGTCGGGCGGAAGAGGGAGAGAGACAGTGACGAAACGGGAAACCGTCGAGAGGCGGCTGAGCGAGGTTCCGCCGGGCGTGATCCGCCCCTATACGCAGACGGAACTGAAATCCGTTCTTTCGACGCTGAAGGACATCGGCAAGGCCGAGCCGGCGGTGGCCGCGCTGCTGGCCAGCGAAGGCCCGCTCAAGGATTTCATCGCCGCTGCTTTCACCCTGTCGCCCTATCTGCGCGACATGGCGGCGGCGGATGAAGGGCTTCTGACGCTGGCGATTTCGAAGCCGCTGGAGCCGCTGCTGACCGATCTGGTGCGTGACGCGCGTGGTTGCTGGAAACCCGCAGAGGGCGCGATACCCGTCGAAAACGAGGTGATGTCACGGCTCAGGATCGCCAAGCGGCGGCTTTCTTTCGTTGCGGCTCTTGCCGATCTCGCCCGCATTTTCACCGCCCGCGATACGACGCGCTGGCTGAGCGACATGGCGGATGCATCGCTGTCCGCCGCCATCGATCACCTGCTGCTCTCAGCCCATGAGAGCGGCAAGCTGAAACTGAAGAATGTTGCCGCACCCAGCGAGGGTTCCGGCCTGATCGTGCTCGGCATGGGCAAGCTCGGCGCGCGCGAACTCAACTATTCCTCCGATATCGATGCCGTCGTGTTTTTCGAGCCTTCGGCTGGAATCATGGACGATCCCTATGATGCGACGGAGAATTTCGGCCGCATGATGCGCCGCCTCGTGCGCATCATGCAGGAGCGCACGGCCGATGGTTATGTCTTCCGCACCGATCTCCGGCTGCGGCCCGATCCCGGCTCGACACCGCTCGCCATCCCCGTGGAGGCGGCGCTGCTTTATTACGAGGGCAGGGGCCAGAACTGGGAACGCGCCGCCTATATCAAGGCGCGACCGGTGGCCGGCGATATCAAAGCGGGCGACAACTTCCTGCGCGAACTGACGCCCTTCATCTTCCGCAAATATCTCGATTATGCGGCAATTGCCGATATCCACTCCATCAAGCGGCAGATCCATGCCCATAAGGGCCATGGCGCCATTGCGGTGAAGGGCCACAATGTCAAACTCGGGCGCGGCGGCATCCGCGAAATCGAGTTCTTCGCCCAGACGCAGCAGCTGATCGCCGGCGGCCGCATGCCGCCGCTGCGCGTGCGGGCGACCGAGGAGGCGCTGGCGGCGCTGACCGAGGCGAAATGGATCGACGCCGAGACACGCGACAGCCTGACGGAGGCCTATTGGTTCCTGCGCGAGGTGGAGCATCGCATCCAGATGGTGCGCGACGAGCAGACCCATGTGCTGCCCGATACCGAAGCCGAATTGAAGCGCATCGCCTTCATGCTCGGTTTCGAGGACACAAAGACTTTCTCGGAAAAGCTGGAAGAGGTGCTGCGGCTGGTGGAGCGCCGTTATTCGGCGCTATTCGAGCAGGAGGTAAAACTATCGGGCGAGGCCGGTAATCTGGTCTTCACCGGCCAGAAGGACGATCCCGATACGCTGAAGACGCTCTCCACGCTTGGTTTTCAGCGGCCGGAGGATATTTCCCGCGTCATCCGCACCTGGCACAATGGCCGTTACCGGGCGACGCAGTCGGTCGAGGCGCGCGAGCGGCTGACGGAATTGACGCCGGACCTGCTGCGCGCTTTTGGCGAAAGCAAGCGGGCGGACGAGGCGCTGCTGCGTTTCGACAATTTCCTCTCCGGCCTGCCGGCGGGCATCCAGCTTTTCTCGCTGCTCGGCAACAATCCGGCGCTGCTCGATCTGCTGGTGACGATCATGTCCTCCGCGCCACGGCTTGCGGAAATTATCGCCGCTCGCCCGCATGTCTTCGACGGCATGCTGGATCCGGCGCTGATGAGCGATGTGCCGACGCGCGAATATCTCGCCCACCGCATGGGCAATTTTCTCTCCAATGCCCGCCATTACGAGGATATTCTCGACCGCCTGCGCATCTTCGCCGCCGAGCAGCGGTTCCTCATCGGTGTCAGGCTGCTGACCGGCGCGATCCGCGGCGAGGTCGCCGCCCGCGCTTTCACCCACCTCGCCGATCTGGTGATTGAGGCGGCGCTGAATGCCGTCCTTTCGGAGATGGAGGCGGCGCACGGACTTTATCCCGGCGGGCGCGTGGCCGTCATTGGCATGGGTAAGCTCGGCTCCTTCGAGTTGACCGCCGGTTCGGATGTCGATCTCATCCTGCTTTACGACTATGATGATAGCGCCCATGAATCCACCGGTGCAAAACCGCTCGATGTGGTGCGTTATTTCACCCGCGTCACCCAGCGGCTGATCGCTGCCCTATCGGCCCCGACGGCGGAAGGCGTGCTCTACGAGGTTGACATGCGGTTGCGTCCCTCCGGCAATAAAGGCCCGGTGGCGACCCGCATTTCCGCCTTCGAGAAATACCAGCGCGAGGAGGCCTGGACCTGGGAGCACATGGCGCTGTCGCGCGCCCGCCTCATCTGCGGCGAGGCCTCGCTGATGGAGGATGCCCGCCGCATCATCGCCTCCATCCTTTCGCAAAAACGCGATGTGGCCAAGGTCTCCACCGACGTGCTGGAAATGCGCAGCCTGATCGAGCAGGAAAAGCCGCCGGAAAACAACTGGGACTTCAAGCTCATCAATGGCGGCCTGATCGACCTCGAATTCATCGCCCAATATCTGGCGCTGGTCGGGCCGGTTAAGGGCCTTGCGGTGCACGAACCCGGTCGCAACACGGCGGAAGCGCTACAGGCGCTCGCCGCACCCGTGATGGAGCCGCAGGCTTTCGACGACTGCATGGCGGCGATGGGGCTTTATACGGAAATATCGCAAATCGTGCGGCTGTGTATCGATGGCGCCTTTAATCCGAAGGAAGCGCCGGCCGGATTGATCGATCTTGTGTGCCGGGCGGGGGATTGCCCTGACATTCCGACGCTTGAGGGGGAGGTCAAGCGGTTGTCGAAGGCGGTGCGGAAGGCGTTTGTGGCGGTGGTGAAGAATGGGTGATGTGGGCGGTTGTGGTTTACCCCCCTCTGCCCTGCCGGGCATCTCCCCCTCAAGGGGGGAGATCAGCTGGAGGCTAACGCTCGCTCACTCGCAACGTAAAAGATGGGGGGAAGGGTTCCGCATATCAATCTCCCCGGAGATGCCCGGCAGGGCAGAGGGGGGTATCCAGCGCACGGCGTTGCATACGGCCACACCCAAAGCGCAAACCCGCACCCCTCAATGCACCATCCCACACCGCCCCGCCGCATGCGGAATAATAATCGTCACCACCGTGCCCCGTCCTTCACAGGACCGGATCTTCATCGTGCCGCCATGCAGCTTGACGAGCGAGCGGGAAATCGCAAGCCCGAGACCGGAACCGCCCTGGCTTTTGGCATATTGGCTCTGCACCTGTTCGAAGGGCTGGCCGATCTTTTCCAGTGCCTGGGTGGGAATGCCGATGCCCGTGTCTGCTATGGTGAGGATCATGGCGGCCTGATGCACATGGGTGCGCAGCGCGATGCGGCCGCCGTCGCCGGTGAATTTCACGGCGTTTGACAGCAGGTTGAGCATGATCTGCTTCATGGCCCGGCGGTCGCCCTGCATCGTCAGCCCGGCGCAGACCTTCTGCTGCACGGTGATGTTCTTCTGTTCGGCCTGAATGGCGGTGAGACGCAGCGTTTCCTCGATCAGCGGCGCGAGATCGATGGTCTCGCGGTTGATGCGCATATGGCCGGCTTCAATCTTCGACATGTCGAGAATGTCGTTAATGACGTTGAGCAGGTGTTTGCCGCTGTCGTGGATATCGCGGGCATATTCGGAATATTTCGGCGAGCCGACCGGCCCGAACATCTCGTTTTGCAGGATGTCGGAAAAGCCGAGAATGGCGTTGAGCGGCGTGCGCAGCTCATGGCTCATATTGGCGAGGAATTCCGACTTCGCCCGGTTGGCGGCCTGGGCGCGTTCTTTTTCGGCAAGGTAATTGGCATTGGCGTCGGAAAGCTCGGTCTTCTGCCGCTCCAGCTTGTGCTGCGAGGCGGAGAGATCGCCGATGGTAGCCATCAGCCGGCGCTCGGAATCGCGCAGCCGTTCCTGATGACGCTTCAAAAGCGTGATGTCGGTGCCGACGGAAACGAGGCCACCATCGCGGGTGCGGCGTTCGTTGATCTGCAGCCAGCGGTCATCGGCAAGCTGCACTTCCGTGGTGCGCGACAGGCCGGACTGGTCCGGATCGGCAACGCGGCGCTCAACGACCGGGCGGGCTGCTGCGGCATAGACCGTGTTTTTTTCCGTGCCGGCCACCAGCACGCTGTCAGGCAGGCCATAGGCCTTCTGGTAATGGGTGTTGCACATCACGAGGCGATCGTTCTTGTCCCAGAGAACAAAGGCTTCCGAGGTGGATTCGATGGCGTCGGCAAGGCGCTGATCGGCCTCGGCGTAGCGTTGGGCAAGACGGTGCTGTTCGGTGACATCCATGGCGATGCCGATGACGCGTGGGCCGTTATTGGTGCGGATCACCTGGGCGCGGGCGCGAAGCCAGACATAGTGACCCTTGGAATGACGCATGCGAAAAATCTGGTCGATCTGGCGCAGGGTGCCGCAGCCGACGGCCCGGGCCAGCTCATAGAGATTGCCGTCTTCGGAATGCATCATGCGGGCCGCATCGGAAAAGGAAAGCGGCGCGGCCTTTGGTGGCAAGCCCAGGATTTCATAAAGCGAACCCGACCAGAACATGCGCCGGGTGGAAAGATCGAAATCCCACAGGCCGCAGCGACCGCGCGACAGCGCCGTCTCGACCCGCAGGTTGGATTCGGCAAAGATGTCATCGGCTTCGCGGGCGCGCTTCACCTGCATGTAATAGGCATAGAGCACGACGAGCAGGATGGAGGAGATGCCGGCGAACAACGTCACGTTCATGGCGATTTCGCTGCGCCAGAAGGAGCGGATCGGCTGCAATGAGCGTGCCGCGATCACCATCGCGCCGTCGTCACCGAAGGGGATCATCGTCGCGTAGTGCTGCTGGCCATCGATATTGGTCTCGATGGTGCCGGGCGCACCGGGGAAACGCTGCACGATGGCGATTTCGGGAAGCAGGGCAGGCAGCGAGGTGCCGACATAAAGCGTGGCATCCTTGCCGGCGCCCGCGAAGATGCGGCCATTGCTGCCAGAGAGCAGCACCATGGTGCCATCGGCAAGGCTGCCCGACGGCAAAGCGGCGACAAGGTTCGCCTCGGCGCGGGTACGATCCTGCGCGGTGAAGATCGTATCATTGTTGAGAAGCGCTGCCTTGGCGGTCAGTGCCGTCAGCGCGGTGGAGTGGCGGGCGGCCTCTTCCATGCGGCCATATTCGGCGACGATGCCCAGCATGCGCGAGGCGGCAACAACGACGAGGAAAGCGAGGATGAGAATGGGGATCAGGCGTTTCAGCAGGGTCTCGACCTGCGGCATCGGTCGGTCGGCGCCATTCATCAAACCCATCAGGTCGCTGGAAAGCCTTTCGCCCCAGGCCGCAAGATCAGAAAATTTGGCATACGGCCGCTCATCGCCCGCAGTCGCCCGCCGCACGTTCGTCATTGTCCCGCCTTTTAGAAGTCCCCACTGATTCGAAGCGCAGCCGCTCGAATATCCCTAATGAATCAAATGCGATTCCCTGTGTCCAGAGGCAAAAGTTAAAAGAATTTTAACCCCTTGAACCGACTCCGTATTTTTTCGGGACAATCTGTGCCCGCTTCGGGGAAAGCGGGATTCATGAACGAAATCAGTAAGCCGGCACGTCAATTCCGGCAGCTTCGGGACGCGGCCTGGAACGGCTTCGGGCTCCGTCGAAAGCGTCGAGAGCGGGGCCGAGCGCGCCGATCACGCCATTGCCGGCAGCGGGAAGACCGGTCAGCACCGCGCTGATGATATCGTCGCGGCTTGCACCGCGCGCCTTGGCTTCCATCACATGAAAACCAATGCCGCTTTCCAGGCGGAGTGCCGCCAGAATGGCGATATAGATCAGGCTCTGCGTCTTCACATCCAGCGTGGAGGCCGTACCGAGACCTTGCACCGCCTGAAACCATGCCGCCTTGTGCGCCGGGGCATCGGTCATGAAGCGTTGAAACGAAGCACTGGTCCTGGACATGTCCGTCATCTGCATTCCTTTCTGATTGAGGCCGCTATCGGCCCTTTGAGAGCATGATGCGGCCCAATGCAGAACGCCGCCTTGATGGAAATCAAGACGGCGTCATGGCGTGGATCAGAATGGCAGTGCAGCCTCGGCGGATGTTCAGCCCTTCAGGATGCGTCCGACAATATCGCTCACATCCGTCGACAGGCCCTTCGCCTCGGCAATGGTCGAAAGCGCGGCTTTCGCATGGTCGGCGCGGCTTGCCTCCAGCGACCGCCAGGAGCGCATGGAGGTGAGGATGCGGGCGGCAAGCTGCGGATTGCGCTTGTCGATGGCGATGATCTGCTCCGCGAGGAAACGATAGGCCGCGCCATCCGCACGGTGGAAACCGGTGGGGTTGGAAAAGGCGAGCGTGCCGACCAGCGAGCGCACCCGGTTCGGATTGGTGGCGATGAAATGTTTCGATTTCATCAGCGTCTTGATGCGTTCAAGCGCGCCGTCGCCGGGAATGGCGGCCTGCAGAGAGAACCACTTGTCGAGAACGAGCGCATTGTCGGCAAAGCGCGTTTCGAAGGCGGCAAGCGCTTGCTTCGTCTCGGCGCTGTCAGGGAAACGCTGCGTCAGGACGCTGAGCGCATGCGCGAGATCGGTCATGTTGGTGGCGTCAGCATAGGCCTTCGCTGCCCGCTCCGGTGTTCCCTCGGCAAAGGCGAGGAAGCTCAGGGCCCCGTTTCGCAGCGAACGGCGTCCGGCGCTGTCGGCATCGGGGCTGTAGGCCTCGCCATTGGCAGCGCTATCGGCAAGGCGCCGCAGCGTTTCGAGACCGGCCGTGGCAATCGCCGTGATCGTGGCATTGCGCGCCTTGTGGATGGCATCGGGATCGGTGTTGCCACCGAGTTCGCGGGCGATATCCGTTTCGCTCGGCAGGGCCAGCGCCTGCGCCCGGAATGCCGGCTCAAGCGCGTCATTGCCGATGATTTCGATGAGCGTGGCGGAGAGGGCCGCATCCGTGCGGATTTCTTCGCCGTTCTGCACCGCTCTGGTGGCGGCAATCAGCGCCGGCAGGGCAAGATCGGTCAACGCCTGGAAACGGGCGAACATGTCGGTTTCATGCCGGGCGATCTGCACCAGATCATCAGCATTCTGTTCGAAATCCAGATTGATCGGCGCCGAGAAACTGCGATTGATCGACAGCACCGGCCGCGACGAGATGCCGGAGAAGGAGAAGGTCTGGTTGCGTTCGGTCAGATGCAGCACGCCATCGCGATACTCGCCGCCTTCGACGGCCTGCGGTTCGGCGATCTGGCCGTTATCGAGGATCAGCGCCAGCGAGAGCGGAATGTGGCGCGGCTGCTTCACCGGCTGGCCGGGCGTCGGCGCCACGGTCTGTTCCAGCGTCAGCTTGAAGGTGGCATTGCCAGCATCATAGGCCGATGAGAGGGAGACGAGCGGCGTGCCCGCTTCCGTGTACCACAGCGAAAACTGTGAAAGATCACGGCCGCTGGCGTCAGCAAAACTCTTGACGAAATCCTCGACGGTTGCCGCGTCACCGTCATGGCGCTCGAAATAGAGGTCCATGCCCTTCTTGAAATCGTCAGCACCGAGGATCGTGGCGATCATGCGGGTGACTTCGGCACCCTTTTCATAAACGGTCGTCGTGTAGAAGTTGTTGATTTCACGATAGGTATCGGGGCGCGGCGGATGTGCCAGCGGACCGGAATCCTCCGGAAACTGCTCCGATTTCAGATGGCGTACATCGGCGATGCGCTTGACCGGGCGCGAGCGCATGTCGGCGGAAAACTCCTGGTCGCGATAGACCGTCAGGCCTTCCTTCAGGCACAGCTGGAACCAGTCGCGGCAGGTGATGCGGTTGCCGGTCCAATTGTGGAAATATTCATGCGCGATGATGCGCTCGATATTGGCGTAGTCAGCGTCAGAGGCGGTTTCCGGGTCGGCCAGCACGAATTTATCGTTGAAGACGTTGAGACCCTTGTTCTCCATCGCGCCCATGTTGAAATCGGACACAGCGACGATCATGAAGATATCGAGGTCGTATTCGCGTCCGAAGCGCTCTTCGTCCCACTTCATCGAGCGTTTCAGCGCATCCATGGCATAGGCCGCGCGCGGCTCCTTGCCGTGTTCGACATAAATCTTCAACGCCACGTCGCGGCCGGACATGGTGGTAAAAGTGTCTTCCACCACGCCGAGATCACCGGCGACAAGCGCGAAGAGATAGCTTGGTTTCGGGTGCGGATCGAACCAGGCCGCGAAGTGACGGCCTTCGTCATAGTTTCCGCCGCCCAGGAAATTGCCGTTCGAGAGCAGCAGCGGATTGCCTTCCTTCGCCGCGATGATCGTCACCGTATAGGGCGCCAGAACATCCGGGCGGTCGGGGAAATAGGTGATGCGGCGGAAACCTTCCGCCTCGCATTGGGTGCAATAAACGCCATTGGTGCGATAAAGCCCCATCAGCTGCGTATTGACCTGCGGGTTGATGTAATTGGTGACGCAGATCTCGAAGGGAGATTCGGCCGGCAGGTCGCGGATGGTCAGGCTGTCAGACGTCGCCTCATATTGGCCGGCGGGAAGCTCCACCTGGTCGAGCAGCAGGCTGGAAAGCGTCAACTCGTCGCCATCGAGAACCAGCGGTGCCTCACGCTCTGCGCCTTCGCGCCGGTGAAAGATCAGACGGGCTTCGACCTTGGTATTCTTGGGGTCGAGTTCGAAGGTGAGATCCACCCGCTCCAGAACGAAATCGGTGGGGCGGTAATCTGCCAGGTGAACGATCTGGCCCGTGTCTGTTCGCATGACTATCCCTGAATAACTTGGCGTGGTCTCCCGGCATCATGTCGTCATAAGGCCCGGATGTAAAATAGGTAGAGTATTCGTCACGTTCATGTGCGCGTCGGAGGACGTTCTGTCCCGCCATGGAAGGCTTTGCCGGCCGTGCAGACGATCCTCCCGCCGCCGGACCCACGGACCATCGCAGCAAATGTTGAACGATTGCTGAAATTATATTTTATTTTCTTCAAATTTTAGCGCGCGTCGCTTTTGGTTTGCATCACTTCCGCAGCCGCGAAAACAATCCTTCCCCAAATCGACGGAATTCACGGGTAAATCACATTTTTTGTTGTAAAGCGCCGGAGGAATGCTCTAGCCTTGCATAAATCCAATTCCCCTGCGTCGTCCTCCCCGCATGAAAAATCTCCCGATGGCGTGTTTGCGCAGCCGATATGAGTAGTTGCCAATGAACGCCGAACCGATGAATCCCTTTCGCGGGATTAGCCTGAAGCTGATTTCGGTCGGCTTTTTTCTTGTCATGCAGACCTGTATCAAGGCCGCAGGCGATGTGCCTGCCGGCCAGATTACCTTCTTCCGTTCCGCTTTCGCCATTCTCCCGATTGTCGTCTATCTGGCGTGGCTGCATGCGCTGACGAGCGCCCTGCACACCAATAATCTTTTCGGCCATTTCAAGCGCGGGTTTCTGGGCATCCTGTCCATGGCCTGTGGCTTTTACGGGCTGACCATGCTGCCGCTGCCGGAATTCATCGCCATCGGTTATGCCTCGCCGCTTCTCGCCGTCGTTTTTGCCGCCGTCATCCTGCATGAAAAGGTGCGCATCTATCGCTGGAGCGCGGTCTTCGTCGGCATGACGGGGGTGCTGGTGATTCTCTGGCCGAAGATGACGCTTCTGAGGGAAGGCGGTTTTGCCGCCGGCGAGGGGCTGGGGGCCATTGCCGTGTTGTGCGGTGCGGCGCTCGGCGGTCTGGCGATGATCCAGGTGCGGCAACTGGTGGAGACGGAAAGGACGCCGACCATCGTGCTCTATTTTTCGCTCACCGCCACCCTGCTGTCGCTCGTCAGCGTGCCTTTCGGCTGGAGCGCGCTGAGCATGACGCAGGCCATGCTGCTGATCACCAGCGGCATTTGCGGCGGCGTTGCGCAAATCTTCCTGACGGAGAGTTACCGGCACGCCGAAGTCTCGGTCATCGCGCCCTTCGAATACAGCTCCATCATCTTCGGAATCGCGGTTTCCTACATTCTGTTCGGAGATATTCCCACGGTGACGATGCTGATCGGCACGGCGATCGTTATCCTCGCCGGCATCTTCATCATCTTCCGCGAACATCAACTGGGCCTGGCAAGACGGGCGGCGCGCAAGGCCTCGACGCCGCAAGGGTGAGGGAACCCAAATCTGCGCGTCTTGCCTGTTTCCAGGACAAGCGCGCGGCATTCTCAACCACCGAATTTCACGAAAAATGCTTCTCCTCCGTCATCCCGGCCTTGAGCCGGGATCCAGCCGGCGCGGCTCTCACGCGGCGAGAAGAGTCTTTTCAGCCCAAGGACTTGGGCTGGCTGGATTCCGGCTCAAGGCCGGAATGACGGATTGGATGACGCATGGTGGCAGACAAGATTGAGAGTGCCGTTTTTTGTCTCAACCGGCGTTAACGGAAGAAGAACGGCTGGGCGCGCACTACAACCTTGTGACTCGGTTCAAGACTTCGTCGCAGCCTTTCGAAAAAAACCACAAATGCAAAAGGCGCCTTCCCGAAGAAAGACGCCAGCGCGCAATCATATCTATGGACCAGTGCTAAACTGGCCTGAGTGCTTCTCAGCGCTCGCGGAAATCCGCGAAGACTGCCGAGGGACGCGTCACGCGGACTTGCTGCATGGCAGCGCGTGCGGTGATCTGTTCGTTTGCGGCTGCGCCGAAACGATGGTAACCCTGACTGGAGCGAGGGCCGAGGCCCGCCAGGCGGAGCGTTTCAAAGCCGGAATGTACCGGACGGAAGCGAGTGGTCATTGCCTTGGTTCCTTAAACCGAATTCCTCCCAAGACATGATCGCTATATCGCAGCGCAGCATGGATTCGGCAAGTCGGCCAAATGCGCCGCTGTTATGCGTAATGCGCATGGCTTTTTTCATAATTCATTTACATTGATCAGGAATGAGGCAGTCAGCTTTGCGCGATCTTTGCCTGAAAAGCCAATAAATCCTGCCATGCCAAGGACTTGCTGGCTGGCGCGTTCAACAGTTCCTGCGGGTGCAGGCTTGCGAGCGCGGGCAGAATCAGGTGTCCGGCTGCGACATCACGCCACTGTCCGCGCAGCGTATGGATGGTGCCGGTGCCACCAAAGAAGAAACGTGCGGTGAAGTTGCCGAGAAGCAACAGGTGTTTCGGCTCCGCGAGCGCTATCTGGCGCTCGATGAACGGCCGGCAGATATCCATTTCAGCCTGAGTCGGTGGGCGGTTGCCCGGCGGCCGCCAGGGCACCACATTGCCGAGCATGATGGCGCTGCGGTTAAGGCCGATGGCCGCCAGCATGCGCTCAAGCAGCAGGCCGGTCTTGCCGGCAAAGGGCAGGCCTTCGCGGTCGTCATCGGCGTCAGGCATGGGGCCGATGACCATGATGGCGGAGGCGGGATCGCCCTCGCTGAAAATCGTATTGCGCGCGCTGTTCTTGAGATTGCAGCCGCTGAAACCCTCGAGCGCGGTTTTCAGCTCGGCAAGCGAGCGCGCGCTTTCCGCCGCAAAACGCGCGGCCGCCACGGCCTGCTCGTCCGGCATGGCGACATTCTGCTGAATGGCGAGGGCTGCCGGTGCACCGCGTGCCGGAGCGCTCCGGCCCGGCGACTGCCGTTGAGGTGCGTCGGCACGGTGATTGGCCGGGCTCTCCGACTGCCTCGCGGGCGCGGTAGTGTCCTGCCCCGGCTCCCGTCCCGGCATCGGGCGGGCAGGGCGGGCGGCGGCAAATTCGGCGAAACGGTCGACCGGCGCCTCTTCCAGCATCCAGTCTACGCCCGCATCCGCATGGAAATGCAGGAGGGCGGCAAGTTCGGCCGGGGAAAGGTCGTGGGCGGCGATCATGGGTGGAAATTAGCCCATGTTCCCCGCCCGGGGAACCCGTAAATCACGCTGTCCAGCGCTGAATATCGCCGCTTTCGCCGATCATGGCGAGACCATGGGCGATCGAGAGCAACTCGCCGCCGCTTTCAATCCGGTCGGCGTCGAAGCGGCGGGTGAAAAGCTCTCGCACCGCCGGCACGAAAGAGGTGCCGCCGGTGAGGAACACCTTGTCGATTGCCTCTGGTGCAACTTTCGTCTTCTCCAGAACCTCGTCCAGCGCGCCCTCGATCTTGGCCAGATCTTCGGCGATCCACCCGTTGAAATCGCTGCGCTTGACCATCTTGCGCCCGGCCTTGCCGAGCGGCGCGAAGTTGAATTCCGCTTCCTCGGCCGAAGACAGCGCCATCTTGGTGGCGGAAATCGCCTGATAGAGTGGGTAACCTTCGTCATGCTCGACGAGATCGATGAAGAGTTCCAGCTTGTCGGGCTCCAGCGCCGAGCGGACCAGCGATTTGAGGTCGGTGAATTCCTTTGAGGTCTTGAAGATCGACAGCTGGTTCCAGCGCCCGAAATTCACGTAATAACCCGAAGGCACGTCCAGCACCTTGTCGAAGCTTTTGAACTTGCTGCCTTTGCCGATCTCAGGCGAGACCAGATTGTCGATCATGCGGAAGTCGAAATGATCGCCCGCCACGCCGACGCCGGAATGGCCGATGGGGGTGGCGGAAAGCTTGCCGGCATGGGTCTCGAAACGGATCAGCGAATAGTCCGTCGTGCCGCCGCCGAAATCCGCCACCAGCACGTTGGCGTCCTTCTTCAGGCTTTGGGCGAAATAATAGGCGGCCGCCACCGGCTCGTAGACATAATGGATTTCCGGGAAACCGGCCCGGGTGAGCGCTTCGTTGTAACGGGCAAGCGCCAGCGTTTCGTCCGGATTGCTGCCGGCAAAACGCACCGGTCGGCCGGCGACGACGGTCGACACATCGCCCGGCCATTCGGACCCCGCATAGGTCTTCAGCTTGCGCAGGAACACCTCCATCAGGTCTTCGAAGCTCTGGCGCTTGGCGAAGATCAGGGTGCCCTGAAACAGCGGCGAGGCCGCAAATGTCTTGATCGACTGCAGGAAACGACAGTCGCCGGCATTGTCGATGAATTGCCGGATGGCGGCTTGTCCCGCTTCCACATGCAGGGCGGCGGCACCTAGGCCGGCATCCTTCATGAAAGAGAGCGCCGTGCGCATGCTGTCATCCGTGCCCGCGCTGCTGGTGAAGCGCATGGAATGGCTTGAGCTGCCAGTGTCGGAAAGAGCCATGACCGTGTTGGTCGTGCCGAAATCGAGGCCGAGAGCCCGCTTTTGCGTCATCGCCATATTCCTTGTGCCGATAGAAGAACCCGCCCGGCCCTTGGGTGGCCCGGCGTGAAGATAAGGGATGCCCTTGGCACCCCGATGTCAGAGGAGGGCGGTTGATTGCACAAGGCAGACGGAATGGCAAGCGCCGCCTATTGTTTTTGAGCGATGCGCCGCCCACCGACAGGTCTTGGCGGGAATAGGTAATCGCTGCGGATTAGGGATGATAAGCGACCCGGCTAGGCCGCCATGAAAGGGCGTAGCAGTTTTCTGCAATATTCTTATGGGTTTGCTGCTATGGTGGTGCGCATATGAAGTAGTGACGATCGAAACATGCTGGAGATGGATCGCTTTAAATATTTTTGTAATCATAGAGTGTATTCTAAACAAACTGTATTGGTTGCCTGTTGTTTCCGTAGCCTGGGAAATTCGATGCCCCGCAAGCCGGCCCGTTCCACCCTCGAAGAAGTGCCGCTGGATCATTCCGGCCTCGTTCGGGGCGATCTGGGAATTTTCAACCGCCAGCTCATGCACCTGCTGGAGGCCTCGCAGCAGGGTTATGCGCTGTTCGACGGTGGCGACAGGTTGCGCTTTGCAAATGCCGCGTTCCGCAAGGCACTGGATGTGCCTGATGACGGGTTTCCGAGCTGGCTGGAACTGATGCGCAACGGCTATCGCAACGCCACGGGCACTGCCATTGAAACCACCGATTTCGAATTGTGGCTGCGCTCCGCCAAAACCAGGCGCGGCAAGCTGCCCTTCCGCACCATAGAGACCAGCCTCAATGACGGGCGCTGGATATTGACGACCGAAACGACATTGCCGGGCGGCTGGATGCTCTGCGTGGTTACCGATGTTTCCGAACTCGGGGTCGAATTGCGCGATCTGAGGCAGGAGCGGGACAGGGCGCTGAAATCGGCCATGAGTGACGAGCTGACCGGTCTCGGCAACCGCCGCTACGTGATGGACAGTCTCAACCAGATGCTCGGCCCCAACAAGGCCCAGGCGCTTGCCATCGCCATCATCGATATAGACCACTTCAAGGCAGTGAATGACCGTTTCGGGCACGCCTGCGGCGATATGGTTCTCACGGACTTTGCCGCCCGGCTTTCCGCCATGGCGTGCCGGGACGACCTTGTGGGCCGGATCGGCGGAGAGGAGTTTCTGCTGGTCCTCAGCGGCTCGCGAATGCTGGGCGTCGAGGCTGTCATGCAGGAGTTGCTGTCATCGTTGACGCAGGCGTCACCGCTCGGGGATATGCCGGATTTCCGTTATAGCTGCTCGGCCGGGATTGCCTTCGCAAATCCCGGGGAGAGCGCCAGCGACGTTCTGCGTCGCGCCGACATAGCGCTTTACGAAGCCAAGAATACCGGGAGAAACCGCTTCGTGATCCATGAAGCGGCCTCCTGACGAGCTTGTCTCCGTCCGGCGTCAGTTCGACTTCGCCGCACCCCCATCCACCCGCAGCATCGTGCCGGTGATATAGCTCGCCGGCACAGAGCAGAGGAAAGCGCCGGCGGCGGCGAATTCTTCTACTGTGCCGAGACGGCCGGCGGGGATGCTTTTGACGGAGGCCTCGCGCACTTCCTCGATGCTTTTACCCAGACGTTTGGCATTGGCGCCATCCAGTTCGTCGATGCGGTCAGTATGGATACGGCCGGGCAGGAGCAGGTTGGAGGTGATGCCGAAACCGGCCACTTCGGAGGACAGCGTCTTGCTCCAGCCGACAAGCGCGCCGCGCAGCGTGTTGGAAAGGGCGAGATTGGGGATCGGTTCGAACACGCCCGACGAGGCGACGGTGAGGATGCGGCCGAAACCCTGTTCCTTCATCTGCGGCAGGAGCGCATTGGTAAGGGTGATGACCCGCAGAACCATGGACTGGAAGAAGGTGTCGAGCTTGTCGACCGTCATGTCCTGCGCGAGGCCGGGCGTCGGACCGCCGGTATTGTTGACGAGAATATCGATGCCGCCAAGCTTGTCCTTGACGGCCTGAACCATGGCTTCGACGAAATTGTCATCGGCGAGATCACCCCACACCCATTCGGCCTTGCCCTTGCCGAGCGCGTTGATCGTCTTGCAATTTTCCGCCAGCTTTTCACCGCTTCGGCCAACCAGAAGGACGTTTGCGCCTTCTTTCGCGAGCGCCGTGGCAATGCCAAGCCCAAGGCCGCGAGAGGAGGCGAGAACAAGGGCGCGTTTGCCGGAAATGCCGAAATCCATGGGTTTTATCCTGTCTTGTGAGTGCAGTATGTGGTGTTTATAGAGCATTTCCAGGAAAAGTGGACCCCGGTTTTCCGTCCGGAAATGCGACAAAACAAAGAGTTAGAGATTTTTCGCGATTCGCGGAAAAGCGAAAGACCTCTATAAGGTGGCGTCCGCTTCTGAAGGTCAAAGACACGTCATGACAGAACAATCCCTGCTGAAATTCTCCATTGCCGTCACGGTTGTCCTGGCGCTGTTCGGCATTGGCGCGGGCCTGTTCTCCGGTTCCTTCGCGGTGGTTTTCGACGGCGTTTATGCGCTCACCGATGCTTTCATGACGGTGCTGGCGCTGCTTGTCGCACGGCTGATCGCCGCTTCCGCAGCACCTAGGCCCGGCGGCCGGCTGGCTGAACGATTCACCATGGGTTTCTGGCATCTGGAGCCGATGGTGCTTGGCCTCAACGGCACGCTGTTGATGGGTGCGGCGATCTATGCGCTCATCAATGCCATCGACAGCCTGCTGGATGGCGGCCGCTCGATCGAGTTCGATTACGCCATCATCGTCACCTTCGTCAGCTTCGCCGTCTCGCTCGCCATGGCATGGTTCGTCAGAGGGCAGAACCGCAGGCTGAAATCCGCCTTTGTGGCGCTGGACGCCAAGAGCTGGCTGATGAGTGCGCTTCTGAGCATGGCGCTGTTCGTCGCCTTCGCCGTCGGTTACGGCCTCACGGGCACGGCGCAGGCCTGGCTCGCGCCCTATATCGACCCGGCCGTGCTGGCGCTGGTCTGCCTCGTCATCATCCCCATGCCGCTCGGCAATGTGAAACAGGCGCTTGCCGACATTCTTCTGGTGACGCCGCTGGAGTTCAAGCATCATGTGGACGGGGTGGCCGGGGAGGTCGTGACGAAGTTCGGCTTTACCTCACATTATTCCTACGTCGCCCGCGTCGGCCGTGGCCGGCAGATCGAACTCTTCTTCATCGTCCCCAGGAACTGGCCGCCCCGGCGTCTGGAGGAATGGGACGCGATCCGCGACGAGATCGGCAATGCGCTGGGTGGCGAGGGGAGTGACCGCTGGCTGACGATCGTGTTCACGACGGATGAGGAATGGGCGGTTTGATCTCATCTGAGACATTGTTGCCATAAATCGCCTAAGGCTCGGAAGTCTGCGAAGAAATTCGCAGACTTCGCGGAGGAGCCGCTTTCAGGCAAGCAACGCGCTCACAGCTTTTTCAACGCGCGGCATCAATAATCATGCCACCATCGGGCGTCAGGCTATACCCTGTGATGAATTGCGCATCTTTGCTGGCAAGGAACAGCACCACGGGAGCGATATCGTCTTCGGGGGAGCCATGCCGGGAAAGGGCGTTGGCCGGGGCGGGAATATTCGCTGCCGCCGCCCCCCAGGTATCGGCAACGGGCAGGATGTTGTTGACGGTAATCTTGTCGGCACCCCATTCCCGTGCCGCAACCCGTGTCAGGGCACGTATGGCTTCCTTCGCCATGTTGTACGGCGCATATGGTACCAAACCCGTGACGCCGGCCATCGAACCGAAATTGATGACACGTCCTTCGCCGCTGGCTTTCAGATGGGGGTAGGCGGCCTGCATCATCCGCAAAAAGGCGATCGGCCCCGTATCGAAGTTGCGCTGCAGTTGCTCCACCGACAAATCGAGAACCGAGGACTGTACCACTGACGGGTCGAATGCGTTGTTCACAAGGATATCGATGCGGCCCCAGGTCGCGACAACCGTGTCGATCGCTGGCTTGATCGCGTCGGCATCGCTGACATCGAGCGCAATGCCCAAAGCGGTCCCGCCCGCAGCTTCTATGTCGGCCACGACAGCATCGACATTCGCGGGCGTGAGCGAGAGCACCGCAACTTTAGCGCCCTGGGCGGCGAGGAGTTTGGCGGTGGCGCGGCCGATTCCACGGCCAGCCCCGGTGACGATCGCAACCTTGCCTTCTAATCTTTTCATGGGGGTTTCCTTTTTAAGGTTTACTGGTGGACCGCTGCTTCAGGAGCATACGGTGAGGGAACATCGCGAGCGTGGTTCTGTGTCGCGAAGGATGTGGCCAGCAGGATGAGGCCAATAGCGGCGGGCATCGCACCCTTGATGCTGCGGACGCCGAGATGCGCCATTCCGGACAGGATCAAATGGTAGAAAATACCCGCATAGGCGAGATCGCTGAGTGGCAGGGAGAAGCGGGTCAGGATTGCAAGTGGCCCAAGTATCTTCACGACGATCATGAACGGCGCCAGATGGGCTGCATGATAGCCGAGGTCGGCCTGGGCCTTTTCGACGAAGCCCCTCCTGGCCAGGTACAGGGCCGCCGAAGACAGATATAGCGCCGACAGGAGGCCCGTGCTGATCCAGTAGGTGTAGGTCATAGTCATGGAATATCCCTCTCGCCGGGCGTCCCGGCGAAATTGAGCATTGATCTTGCGCTTTTCGGATGACGCGTTGCATCGGCTACGAAGAGCTTGTAGAGAATTTGTAGGCTATGATGAATTTTCGCAAGTAGGATGAATTTCTGACACTAGGTATGGAAAACAAGACTAATGGATGAATCCGACTTCACGATGCAGGACGAGATGCGTCGCGCCTTCGCTATGCTTTCGGGAAAATGGAAGCTGGAAATCATGTGGCTGCTTCATCAGCGTGTCCACCGTTTCGGAGAGCTGCGAAAGGCGATCCCCGGAATTACCCAGCACATGTTGTCGGCGCAGCTTCGCGAGTTGGAGGCGGACGGTCTCGTTTCACGAACCGTTTTTGCGGAGGTGCCACCTCGCGTCGAGTATGAGATGACGGAAAAGGCGCGAGGCCTTGGTCCGACGATGCAGGCATTGGCGGCCTGGTGGGAAGAGTATGGCAAGACCGTTCCATTAAAGCCGAATCCGCGCGGCCGGAAACCGAACAACAGGACTGCGGCGAGTCAATCGAAGCCGAAAACGTAGGACTTTGCTTTTTTCGCTGAGGAGTCCTTACTCCCGCTGCCCGCGTGTTGCCGAATAACAGTCGCTACTGAACAGGCGTGGCCCTTGACGGCCAAACATGGCGCTTCTATTCTGTTTTACGTGAACGTAAAAGTAATACACCAATCATCAGGTTGTCTGACAATAGGCTGGCGTGCGACATGTTTTGCCGCTATAGAAGCTCGACAAAGGCGTCCTGCTTTGCGATGACAGGCACTGGTGAATGCGGTGTCGCGGATGGCTTTTTGTCCGGCGCAGGCGATGCGCCGGGAATGCCGGAAAGCGGATATATAACAACAGCCGGATGGGACCGGCGATCTGAGAGGACAAGATGACGGAAGCGATGGAACTGCCCGAACGCGAAGCGATGGAATTCGACGTTGTGATCGTTGGCGCGGGTCCTGCGGGTCTCAGCGCGGCCATCCGGCTGAAGCAGGTGGAGCCCGAGCTTTCGGTCGTCGTTCTGGAAAAGGGCGCGGAAGTTGGCGCGCATATTCTTTCGGGCGCGGTGGTCGATCCCATCGGCATCGACCGGCTGCTGCCGGGCTGGCGCGAAGAGGAGGGGCATCCCTTCAAGACCGAGGTCAAGGACGACCAGTTCATGTTCCTAGGCCCGGCCGGCTCCATCCGCCTGCCGAATTTCATGATGCCGCCTTTGATGAACAATCACGGCAATTACATCGTCTCACTCGGCCTCGTCTGTCGCTGGCTGGCGGAAAAGGCGGAAGCGCTCGGCGTCGAGATCTATCCGGGCTTTGCCGCCACCGAAGTGCTTTATAATGACGAAGGCGCGGTCATCGGCGTCGCCACCGGTGATATGGGCATCGAGAAAAACGGCGAGCCCGGCCCGAACTTCACCCGCGGCATGGAGCTGCACGGCAAATATGTGCTTGTTGGAGAAGGCGTGCGTGGATCGCTTGCCAAGCAGCTGATCGCCAAATTCGACCTGTCTAGGGATCGCGAGCCCCAAAAGTTCGGCATCGGCATCAAGGAGCTGTGGCAGGTCAAGCCGGAGAAGCACAAGCAGGGCCTCGTGCAGCACTCCTTCGGCTGGCCGCTCGGTTTCAAGACCGGCGGCGGCTCGTTCCTGTATCATCTGGAGGATAACCTCGTCGCCGTCGGCTTCGTCGTTCACCTCAACTATAAGAATCCCTATCTTTATCCCTTCGAGGAATTCCAGCGCTTCAAGACGCATCCCTCGATCCGCGACACCTTCGAGGGCGGCAAGCGCATTTCCTATGGCGCGCGCGCCATCACTGAAGGCGGTTACCAGTCGGTGCCGAAGCTCACCTTCCCCGGCGGCGCGCTGATCGGCTGTTCCGCCGGTCTCGTCAACGTGCCGCGCATCAAGGGCAGCCATAATGCGGTGCTTTCGGGCATGCTGGCGGCGGAAAAGATCGCCGCAGCCCTCTCAGCCGGCCGCGCTCATGACGAGGTGGTCGAGATCGAGGCCGAATGGCGCGAAGGCGATATCGGCAAGGATCTGAAGCGGGTGCGCAACGTCAAGCCTCTCTGGTCGAAATTCGGCACGCTGGTCGGTGTCGGCCTCGGCGGTCTCGACATGTGGACCAACCAGCTGTTCGGTTTCTCCTTCTTCGGCACGCTGAAGCATGGCAAGACGGATGCGCAGAGCCTGGAGCCGGCCTCCAAGCACAAGCCGATCGCCTATCCGAAACCGGATGGCGTTCTGACCTTCGACCGCCTGTCTTCGGTGTTCCTCTCCTCCACCAATCATGAGGAGGACCAGCCGGTCCATCTCCAGGTGAAGGACATGGAGCTGCAGAAGCGCTCCGAACACGACGTTTATGCCGGTCCCTCGGCCCGTTATTGTCCGGCCGGCGTTTATGAATGGGTGGAGAAGGATGGCGAGGAAGTTTACGTCATCAACGCCCAGAACTGCGTGCACTGTAAGACCTGCGACATCAAGGACCCCAACCAGAACATCAACTGGGTGCCGCCGCAGGGCGGCGAGGGGCCGGTTTACGCCAATATGTGATGGGGTGAGGGTATCCCTCTTCGTCATGCTCGGGCTTGTCCCTGTTGTCTGCAACGGATGATTTTACGATACTTGGACGAATCCTCGGGACAGGCCCGAGGATGTCGAGTTTGTTCGGACCGCGCGCGTGACCGAATGGACGGCCTCTGCGGAGCGTGCCGTTTCCGCCTGCAAAAACTCATTCCAACAACACAGACGCAATAAGCCCTCGCCGCCGCATCGCGTTCGCCATGGCGCAAGCGCAGCGCCCATTGCCTCTTTTCCCTCAGTATTTGTGGATTGCTCTTCGATTTCTTACATATAGGATGTTGGGGTGTTGTAACGTCATCCGGCCCGTGGATCGCGGGGCGGTAATGCGGTAACGCCTTGAATGTGCATATGGTCCCGGTTCGGCTCAAGAGCTGTTGCGTTTGCGCCGTCGCCCGGCGACAGGGAGTGAAAGAATGTCCGGCTTTCAAAGGCTGAATATCGTAGGAAAGACGCGGTTTGGCGCTGCTGTGGCGGCAGGGATGATGGTTGCGGTCGTTTCGCTGAGCGGCGGCCCGCTGGCGGCTGCCAGCTGCCGCACCGATGCCATGGCCGGCATCGACTGGCGCGAATGCAACAAGCGCATGTTGATGCTCGGCAGCAGCAATCTCGATTCGGCGATGCTTTACGGCACGGATTTCACCTATACCGACCTGCGCGGCTCTTCGCTGAAGGGGGCCAATCTTGAGAAGGCCAAGCTCATCCGCACGGCGCTAGGCGAGGCGAACCTGCAGGGCGCCAATCTGACAAAGGTGGAAGCCTACCGCAGCGATTTTTCCGCTGCCGACGCCACCAATGCCAAATTCATCAATGCCGAAATGCAGCGAACCAAATTCGAGAAGACCAAGCTCGATGGCACGGATTTCACCAAGGCTGAACTCGGGCGTGCCGATTTCGAGGGCGCATCGCTGAACGGCTCGAAATTTTCGCTGACCAACCTGTCGCGCGCCCGCTTCGGCGGCGCCACGCTTGGCGGTCCGGTGGATTTCACCAGCGCCTTCCTGCTGCTGACCCGCATCGAGGGGGTCGATCTCTCCACGGCCACCGGCCTCGACCAGAAACAGATCGACATTGCCTGCGGTGACGCCAAGACCAAATTGCCGAATGGCCTCACCGCGCCGGCTTCCTGGCCGTGCCCGGAAGATCCGGATGATGATTGATTGAATGGCCGCGCGGTTTTTGCCCGCGCGGCACGGATATCTCCATAAGAGCAGAGGCGTCCGCGATGCGGATGCCTCGTCGTCGATCAGAAGCCCGAAAGCACGATCTTGCCCTTGGCCGTGTTGCTCTCGATCAGGGCATGCGCCTTGATGAGGTTTGCGGCATTGATGGTGCCGAAAACCTCGGTCAACGTCGTCCTGATCTTGCCGGCATCCACCAGCTCGGCCACATGGTTCAGCAGCCTGTGCTGTTCGATCATGTCAGGCGTCTCGAAAACCGCGCGGGCGAACATCATTTCCCAGTGGATCGATACGCATTTGCGCTTGAAGGCCATGACGTCGAAGCCGCCGACCGGATCGTCGATCAGCGCAAAACGGCCCTGCGGCGCAATGGCCGCCACGCTGTCGGCGGCGTGAATATCGCTATGGGTGGTCGAAAACACGAAGCCCGGCGCACCGATGCCAAGCGCTTCCACCTGCGGCGCGATCGGCTTGCCGTGATCGATGACGTGATGCGCACCGAGTTCCTTCACCCACTCCATGGTTTCCGGCCGCGACGCCGTCGCGATGACGGTGAGATCCGTCAGCGCTCTCAGAAGCTGGATGGCAATCGAACCGACGCCGCCGGCACCGCCGATGACAAGAACGGCATTGGCTGCGCCCGGAACCGGCTCCTTCACCCGCAGCCGGTCGAACAGCGTCTCGTAAGCGGTGATCGCGGTGAGCGGCAGGGCGGCGGCCTCTTCGAAATTCAGCGATTTCGGCTTTGCGCCAACGATGCGCTCATCGACCAGGTGGAATTCGCTGTTGGAGCCCGGGCGGTTGATGACACCGGCATAAAATACCTCGTCGCCGGGCTTGAACAGCGAGACCCTGTCGCCGACGGCCTTCACCACACCCGAAGCGTCGAAACCCAGCACGCGGGTGGCGCCATTTTCCGGCGACTGGTTGCGGCGCACCTTGGTGTCCACAGGGTTCACCGAAACCGCCTTCACCTCTACCAGAATGTCGTGTCCCTTCGCCTCCGGCTGGGGCAGATCGATATCGATGAGGGCGTCCGTGGCGGTGATGGGCTGGCTGGTCTTGTAACCGATGGCGCGCATGAACAGTCTCCTTTGCTTGTTTGCGTGCCTCTTACTTGATACATATGAACACCAATCGCAAGAATGCACATTTTTTGACGATACATACAAAAAGGATACTGTAGATGTCGCGACCGCGCGCCAAGCTCACCGGCAACTTCCCCGGCTGTCCGGTGGAATCGGCCTTGAGTTTTCTCGATGGCAAATGGAAGGGCGTGATCCTTTATCACCTCATCAATGAGGGCACGCTGCGCTTCAACGAATTGCGCCGCCACATCCCAAGCGTCACCCAGCGCATGCTGACCAAGCAGCTGCGCGAGCTGGAAGAGGCCGGCCTTATTTCGCGCACCGTCTTCCCGGTGGTGCCGCCGCGGGTGGATTACGCGCTGACGCCGCTTGGCGAGACGATGCGGCCGGTGATTTCGGCGCTGAAAAGCTGGGGCGACGCCCATGTCGTGTGCAAAAACGGCGCGAAATATACCCAGCTTCCGGCAGCCCCGGAAAAGGCGGCCTGAGAGAAATCACGGGTAAAAGCAAGGTGCGGTGCGGGCCATTTTCATGGTGCGATGCAACACGGATTTGCCCCGATTGATGCATAATGCTGCAAACTCGATTCGCAGCAGGGACATCAAAGCACATGAGCATGGGTTGGATGGAGGCCGGATTTCTTGGCCTTTTGCAGGGACTTACGGAATTTCTTCCGGTTTCTTCAAGCGCGCATCTGAGGATCGCCGGGGAGTTCCTGCCGTCAGGCACTGATCCTGGGGCAGCCTTCACGGCAATTACCCAGATCGGCACGGAAATGGCGGTGCTGGTCTATTTCTGGTCCGACATCATGCGGATTGCGGCCGCCTGGCTCAGGCAGAACCTGCGGCTTGGCGAGTATAACAAGGCCGATGCGCGGCTCGGCTGGCTGATTATCGTCGGTTCGGTGCCGATCGTGTTTCTGGGGCTGTTCTTCAAGGATGCGATCGAACATTCGCTGCGCAACCTCTATATCACCGCCGTGATGCTGATCGTCTTCGGCATCGTTCTTGGCCTTGCCGACAGGATCGGGGAAAAGCGCTACAAGCTGAACCAGTTGATCTGGCGCGATGGCATCCTTTTCGGTTTCGCGCAGGCCATGGCGCTCATTCCCGGCGTTTCGCGTTCGGGCGGCACCATCAGCGCTGGCCTGCTTCTGGGTTATACCCGCGAGGCGGCGGCCCGTTATTCCTTCCTGCTCGCCGTTCCCGCCGTCTTCGGCTCCGGCTTTTACCAGCTGTTCAAAAGTATCGGCGAGGACAATCCGGTCGGTTGGGGCCAGACCGGGCTTGCGACCCTCATCGCCTTCGTGGTCGGTTACGCCGTGATCGTCGTTTTCCTGAAGCTGGTCTCGACCAAGAGCTACATGCCCTTCGTCTGGTACCGCGTGGTCATCGGCTTCATCCTGCTCGCCCTGTTGGGGACGGGCGTCATCAGCGCCGGCGGCTGAGGGGCGTTTTCCCAGAAACCATGCTTTTGGGAGAGTTGCATCATCCACACAAGTCCGGCATGACGGATGAGAGGTTGTTACGCGCCGTAAAAAAACTGAAGGCCCGCTCTTTCGAGCGGGCCTTTTGTCTTTAGAGCAATGTGCCGCTGAGGATAACCAGCGCCACCGAGAAGTAGATGACGAGGCCGCTGACATCCACCAGCGTCGCGACGAAGGGGGCAGAGGCGCTGGCGGGGTCGAGCCGCAGGCGCTGCAGGATGAACGGCAGCATGGAACCGGCGAGCGAACCGAAGGTGACGATGCCGACAAGTGCCGCAAAGACGGTGATGCCGACCAGCAGCCAGTGCTCGCCGTAATCGTAGAAACCTGCCTGCTGCCAGACGGTCAGGCGCAGGAAGCCGATGGCACCGAGAATGCAGCCGAGCGTCAGGCCCGTCGGGATTTCCCGCAGCAGCACCCGCCACCAGTCGGAAAGTTTCAATTCGCCGAGCGCCAGCGCCCGGATGATGAGCGAGGTGGCCTGCGAACCGGAGTTACCACCCGACGACATGATGAGCGGAATGAACAGCGTCAGCACAACGGCCTTTTCCAGCTCGCCCTCGAAATGCTGCATGGCGCTGGCCGTCAGCATTTCACCGAGGAACAGGGCTGAGAGCCAGCCGGCGCGCTTGCGGATCATGTCCGGAAAGCCGATCGTCATATAGGGCTTGCCGAGTGCTTCCATACCACCGAACTTGTGGGCATCTTCCGTGGTATCGGCGATCATGGTGTCGATTACGTCGTCAACGGTGACGATGCCGAGAATATGCGAGTGGTCATCAACCACGGGAAGCGCCAGAAGGTCGTGCTTGCGGATCAGCCGGGCCACATCCTCCTGCAACATCAGCGGGCTTGCATAGGCAATGCCTTCCTTCGACGCGACGGAAAGGATGGAAGCACCGGGCTCCCCGGTCAGCAGGCGACGCAGCGTCACGACCGTGGTGAGTGTCCCGTCCTCAGCCAGCACATAGATGGCATAGACCGTTTCACGCGACCGCTCGACAACGCGGATGTGCGAAAGGGTCTGTTCCACCGTCCAGCTGTCAGGGACGCTGACGAATTCCGTGGTCATGATGGAACCGGCGGTGCGCGGCGGATAGCCCATCAGATGTTTGATGGAGAGCGCGGTGGTGCGGTCCAGCCGGGAAAACAGCTTTGCGCGCGGCTCTTCTTCCATTTCCGCCATGACGTCGGCGACGCGGTCGTCAGACATCAGGTTGACGAAACGGGCGGCCTGTTCCAGCGGAATGCCGGCAATGATGGCGGCTGCGTCATGCAGCTCCGGCCGGTCGAGAATGGCAACGGCCTTTGCCTGCGGCATGGCAAGCAGGGCTGCTACGGCTGCGTCGGTATCAAGCGTGTTGAGGTGCTCGACACGTTCTGCAATGGTGGTGGAACCGGCATTTCCGCTGCGGAGAAGACGTGCGGCCTTGCTGGCTCTCTGGGAGAGAGTGTGGAAGTTCATGATTGCTCACCTTTCCGTCGATTCGCCGATTACGGCGAACGCGGTGGTGAGCCGACAGGTGTCGGATCAGTTCCCGTTCGCCGCTTTCGGCAAAGGCAATCGACTACTACTGTCGCTAGACATCTAATGATGCTCCGTTGAAATCCGCACAGTTCCGGGTCACGGCCGGTGCGTATCGCCGTGTTGCGCCTGAAACGAAAAAGAGTCAAGCGAGCCGATTGTGAAATTTCCGTAAGGTTCCCGGCGGGTGCTGGAAAAGGCGTTTGGACCGCTGAAAAGCCGGCTTTCAGCCGGCTTTTGCGCGCCGTTCGACGGTGACGGAAACAAGGAAAACGCCAAGTCCGAGAAGGGAGAGAACGGCACCGATATAGCCCGTCGAGGCGTAACCGAAACCCATGGCAATGACGAGGCCGCCAAGCCAGGCGCCGAGCGCATTGGCAATGTTGAAAGCGGAATGGTTGGAAGCGGCGGCAAGCGTCTGCGCATCCTGCGCCACATCCATCAGCCGGGTCTGCACGGCCGGGCAGGCTGCAAAACCGCAGCCGATCAGGAACACGCAGAGGCACAACATGAACGGATCGTGCGCCGTCATGCCGAACACCGTCATGACCAGCACGTTGAAGGCCAGCATGCCGCCAATCGTACCATTGAGCGAGATATCGGCGAGCCGCGAGCCGACCACATTGCCGACATTCATGCCGATGCCGAACAGCGCCAGCACCATGGAAACGGTGGAAACCGGCATCATCGCCACGTCGGTGGTGGTCTTGGCGATATAGCTGAACACCGAGAACATGCCGCCGAAACCGACGGCGGCGATGGCGAGCGTCAGCCACACTTGCACGCGCCTGAATGCGCCGAGTTCACGCCACACGCTTGCGCCTTCCTCCACCTTGTCACGCGGCTGAAACAGCCAGAGAAGGGCGACGGTCAAGAGCCCGATGCCGCCGACCAGCATGAAGGCCGCTCGCCAGGACAGGAGCTGGCCGAAGAAGGTGGCGAGCGGTGTGCCGAGCAGGGTGGCTATGGTGAGACCGAGCATGACGCGGCCAACGGCGCGGGCACGCTTGTGGATGGGCGCCATGGAGGCTGCCACCAATGCGGCCACGCCGAAATAGGCGCCATGTGGCAGGCCGGTAACGAAACGCAGGAGGGTGAAGCTCAGGAAGTCAGGCGCAAGGGCGCTCAGAATATTGCCTGCTGCAAAAAGTCCCATCAGGCCAAGAAGCAGTGTACGCCGTGTCAGGCGAGCGGCAAGGACCGCAATGATCGGCGCGCCGATAACGACGCCCAGCGCATAGGCCGTGATGACGTAACCCGCCTGCGGAACAGTGACGCCATATGTGTTGGCGACGTCGGGCAGCAGACCCATGATGGCGAATTCACCAGTGCCGATGCCGAAACCGCCGGCGGCCAGCGCCAGCTCGATCAGTGCGATGGCAAGCGGTGAAAGGGCGGCGGCCGGTGCTGCCGTGTAAACGGTTTCATTCTCCGCGCGAGGGAGGGCTTCGGACATATTCGACTGGCTCATCGTGACCTGAAAAACGGGGAGGGCCCACAGAAAAAAGGGCAAGACCGTATGGGAGCGGTCTGCCCTGACTGGAGATGCGCGGTCATGAAAATGACCTTAAATGGTCCCTAACATGAAATGACGCGTTGCGGTAGAGCGATTCGCGGTAAAAGAACATCTTCACGCGATGGTGTTCGGAACTCTATCGGAAGCCAGGCATTTACGCGCGGCTGCGTTGCGGAATCAGGTTGGAAACATGAAGCTCATTGCAATTTTCAATCGCGACGGCGGCACATTTCGCACCACGGATATGGACGCCTATTGCGAGCATGCCCGCGCGGTCTTCTCCCGCGCCGGCCACGAGATCGATTGCCGTCTGGTTTCCGGCAAGGATATCGTCGAGGAGATGGAACGCGCCGCCGATGAGCCTGATATCGAGGGCATCATTGCCGGCGGCGGTGACGGCACGATTTCGGCCGCTGCGGCCATCGCCTGGAAACACGGCATTGCGCTTGGCATCGTTCCGGCCGGCACCATGAACCTCTTTGCCCGCTCGCTGAAGCTGCCGCTCGACATTCGCCAGGCACTGGAAACGCTGGCGAATGGCAAGATTGCCAACGTCGATATCGCCAGCGTCAATGGCCGTCTCTTCGTGCACCAGTTTTCCGCCGGCCTGCATTCGCGCATGGTGCGCTACCGCAACAATCTCGCCTTCGCTTCCCGTCTCGGCAAGATCAAGGCGAGCATCCGCGCTGCCATCAGCGTCATCCTCAATCCGCCGGTCTTCGAGGTGCAATATACCGTCAATGGCACGACGCAGCACCGCAAGGTCTCGGCCATCTCCGTCTCCAACAACGAGTTTGGCCAGAATTCATTGCTGGTGGCGGACAATGTCTCGGGCGGCCATCTCGGCTTTTACCTCACCGATCCGCTGCGCCCCTCAGGCGTTGCAAAACTCGCCTTCGACATTCTGCGCGGCAAGCTGAAGGAAAATGCCGCCGTGACAGCAACGACCGTGACGGATGTGGAACTGCATTTCCCGAAGAAACGCCATGATCTGCGCTGCGTCATCGATGGTGAACTGTTACCGATGGAACGGGATGTGGCACTGAAGGTTCACGCCGGCGAATTGAAGGTGCTGGTGGGGCCAGCATTTTTCACGTAGCGCAACCGCCTTTGAATTAAGCGGACCACGCCGAGCCAATCAATATCCCCCTAAAAACCACCAGCCTTGCCAAATCGAGGCTGCCCGGCCATGTTCGGCGGGCGCGGTGGCGTGAGCGCCGTTGCCTTTGTGGGAGTGCGATCTGTCATGAATGAAATCTCCAAGCCGATCTCCAATCTCGCCGCCATCGATGCCGCTCATCACCTTCATCCCTTTTCCGACATGGGCAAGCTGAACGCCGCCGGCACCCGCATCATCGAGCGAGCCGAAGGGGTGTTCATCTATGACAGCACCGGCAAGAAATATCTCGATGCCTTTGCCGGCCTCTGGTGCGTGAATATCGGTTATGGACGCCGCGAGATCGCCGATGTCGTGCAGCGCCAGATGAATGAATTGCCGTATTACAACGCGTTCTTCGGCACCACCACGCCGCCCGCGACACTTCTGGCGCAGAAGATCGCCTCTCGCGCCGGGCCAAAGATGAACCATGTGTTCTTCACCAATTCCGGTTCGGAAGCCACCGACACCTGGTTCCGAATGGCGCGAGTCTACTGGAAGGCGCTCGGCCACCCGACGAAGACGAAGGTCATTGCCCGCCGCAACGGCTATCATGGCTCGACGGTGGCCGGTGCTTCGCTCGGCGGCATGAAGTGGATGCACGAGCAGGGCAGCCTGCCGATCGAGGGTGTGGCCCATATCGGCCAGCCCTATTGGTATGCCGAGGGTGGCGATCTCTCACCGACCGAATTCGGCCTGAAGGTGGCCCGTGAACTGGACGCGAAGATCGATGAACTCGGCGAGGAGAATGTCGCCGCTTTCGTGGCCGAACCCATTCAGGGCGCTGGCGGCGTCATCGTGCCGCCGGAGACCTACTGGCCGGAAATCGCCCGCATCTGCAAGGCGCGCAACATCCTTCTCGTCTCCGATGAAGTTATCTGCGGTTTCGGCCGTCTCGGCTCGTGGTTCGGTTACCAGCATTTTGGCGTGGAACCGGATTTCGCCCCCGTGGCCAAGGGACTGTCATCAGGTTATCTGCCGATTGGCGGTGTCATCGTCTCCGACCGGGTGGCGGAGGTGATGTTGTCTGAGGTCGGTGATTTCAACCACGGCTTCACCTATTCCGGCCATCCCGTCTGCGCTGCCGCGGCACTGGAAAATCTCCGCATCATCGAGGATGAGGGGCTGGTGGAGCGGGTGCGCGACGATATCGGCCCCTATTTCTCCGAGGGCTGGAAATGCCTCACCGATCACGAACTGGTGGGCGAGGCAGTGAATGTTGGCCTGATGGGCGGCCTGCAGATAACGGCCGACAAGGCCACCCGCAGGCGTTTCGCCAAACCTGACGATATCGGCACAGCAGTGCGCAACCATTGTCTGGCAAACGGCCTCGTGATGCGAGCCACGGGCGATCGCATGCTGGCCTCGCCAGCGTTGACCATCAGCCGTTCCGAAGTCGATCAAATCATGGAGACACTGCGCAAGGGGCTCGACCACCTGCGCGATACGCGAGAGCATTTCTAGGAAAAGTGGATACCGGTTTTCCGTTAGAAAATGCAAAAAAAGATTCCAAGGGAGGAATAACCACATGGCAGGACAGGAACATCATTACGCCGTCGAGGTGAAATGGACTGGTAATCGCGGCAAGGGCACGTCTGGTTATCGCGACTATGAGCGCGACTACACGATTTCCACGGCGGGCAAGGCGGATATTGCCGGCTCTTCCGACCCGGCCTTCCGCGGCGATCCCTCCCGCTGGAACCCGGAAGACCTGCTCGTCGCCTCGCTCTCCGCCTGCCACAAACTCTGGTACCTGCATTTCTGCTCCGTCAACGGCATCATCGTCGAAGACTATGTCGACAATGCCGAAGGCACGCTTGTCATGGAAAAGGACGGTGCGGGGCAGTTCAGCGAAGTGGTGCTGAAACCGGTCATCACCATTTCGAAGGGCGATCCCGCCCGGGCGGATGAGTTGCACCATGATGCGCATGACAAATGCTTCATTGCGCGGTCGGTGAATTTTCCCATCCGCGTGGAGGGGACGGTGAAGGTGGTTTGAGGTTCAGGCGAATTGCAGACCGAGATGATCGGCCATCGGCTGAAAGTCTCGGTCGTTGTGCAGCAATTTATGTCCGTGCTCGATGCAGTAAGTGCCGATGATGAGGTCAGCCGTTTTACGCACGGTTTTCCCTACGCCGCGAAGTTTTCGGTAATTGGTAGCAGCTTTAACGGCAAGTTCGGGTGTCAGCATCGGCACGAATCCGAAGCGCTTCAGCCGACTATGTATAGCCGCCGCCAGCTTGTCATTCCGCTCTCCCTGCAGGATTTCGAGAAGAATAATGTCGCCGATAATCACGTCGGTAAGATCGCTTATATCGTCGAGCGTTGTGACTTGAGGCGTGGATTTATTCTGAAACCAGTCGATCCAGACAGATGTATCGACAACGATCATTCTGCGGCATCTTGCGATTTGATATCTTCTGCGCTCCAGCTATTGCGCACATTTTCCAGATCGCCACTCCAGCCGATGCCTCTCAGTTCCTGCAACGCTTTACGCCGCCCGAGATTCTCCACGAGATCGCGCAACGCCTTCTCAACGGTTGCCTTTTTCGTCGAGAGGCCTGTGATTTCCATCGCCTCGGCGATCAAGGCGTCATCAAGTTCGATGTTGGTACGCATGTAGAAACCCTTGGTGTATCGATTTACGAAACAATACACCAAAGGCGCTTCGTTCGATACAGATTTTACTGGAACGCCGTCTCGTAAAAGCTTCTGAGCTTGCGCGAATGCAGCGTTTCCGTCGGCATGGCGGCAAGCTTCTGCACGGCGCGGATGCCGATTTGCAGATGCTGGGCGACCTGGGTGCGGTAGAACTCCGTTGCCATGCCCGGCAGCTTCAATTCGCCATGCAGCGGCTTGTCGGAGACGCAGAGCAGGGTGCCGTAGGGCACGCGGAAGCGGAAACCGTTGGCGGCGATGGTGGCCGATTCCATGTCGAGTGCTATGGCGCGTGACTGCGACAGGCGCTTGACAGGGCCGGCCTGATCGCGAAGTTCCCAGTTGCGGTTGTCGATGGTGGCGACGGTGCCGGTGCGCATGATGCGCTTCAGCTCGAAACCCTCATAACCCGTGACTTCGGCAACAGCACCTTCCAGCGCCAGCTGCACTTCGGCAAGCGCCGGGATCGGCACCCAGACCGGCAGGTCGTCATCGAGAACGTGATCCTCACGCACATAGGCGTGGGCCAGAACATAGTCACCCAGCCGCTGGCTGTTGCGAAGGCCGGCGCAATGGCCAACCATCAGCCAGGCATGCGGGCGCAGCACGGCGATGTGGTCGGTGATCGTCTTGGCGTTGGAGGGGCCGACGCCGATATTGACGAGCGTAATACCGGCATGGCCCTTCTTTTTGAGGTGATAGGCAGGCATTTGTGGCAGGCGCGCGAGCACTGCATCCGTCTGCGGCCGGTCGGAACCGGCCTGCGTAACGATGTTGCCGGGCTCCACGAAGGCTGTGTAGCCCTCGCCACCATTCTTCATCAACTGCCGTGCCCATGCGGCGAATTCGTCGATGTAGAACTGGTAGTTGGTGAACAGCACGAAATTCTGGAAATGGCTGGCGCTGGTCGCCGTGTAGTGGCTGAGGCGGGCAAGCGAATAATCGATGCGCTGTGCGGTAAAAGGCGCGAGCGGTGCGGGTTCGCCCGGCACCTGATCATATTCGCCATTAGCGATGAGGTCGTCGGTATTGTTGAGATCGGGCGTATCGAACAGATCGCGCAGCGGCACGTCGGAGAGCGATGAAGCCGCCGCGGCCTCGACATAGGCGCCTTCGCCGAAGGCGAAATGCAGCGGAATGGGCGTGGCCGATTCGGCAACCGTGACGGGAACGCCGTGGTTCTTCATCAGAAGCCCCAGCTGCTCCTTGAGATAATGGCGGAAAAGCTCCGGCCGGGTGATTGTCGTCGTGTAAACGCCGGGGGCGGAGACATGACCGTAGGAGAGACGCGAATCGACATGGCCGAAGGTGGCCGTCTCGAGGCTGACCTGCGGGTAGCAGGCGCGGTAGCGGCCGGTAATCGGCGCACCCTTGGCAAGGTCGGTGAAAGAGTTGATGAGGAACGCCGTATTGCGTTCGTAAAGCGCGGTCAAAGCCGCCACAGCTTCTTTCGGGTCCGTGAATGTCTGCGGCGCGAAAGGCTCGGGGCTGATGAAGGTGAAGGGCGGAATCGTTGGTTTTGCTATTGTCATGGCCCATTATAAGAGGCCAATTTCGACAGGCAAGCGACAGAAATACGAAGAAACTGAAAAGAAACGGAAAAAGCAGCTGCAACAATAAGCGGGACGGGAAACCTCAGCCGAGCGCGCCGCGCTGCAGGCTCATCAGAAGCACGAAACCGGCGCCCTTGGATGCTGGGCGGGGATCGGCCTTGTAAACCGCAAGTCCCGCCACCGGGCCGAGAAAGATAGAGGCCATCAGCACCAGCCGCAGGGCGGAGAACAGGCCGTTGGAAAAATTTGTGATCATCGGTCGATCCTCAGAGTACAACGGGGCAATTGGCGGCGGGCGCCGGGCTGTGCTGGCAGGCAATGGCCGCACCGGCATTCACCCGCTGAAAACTGCGGTTTGGATTAACGACGAGCGAGGCGAAGGACATGGCGAAGATCGCCATGAGAAACGCAAAGATTGCCAGTCGGCTGATCAGCTTTGTCATGTCCATTCCCCTTATTGGAGTTGATGGACAGAGTTTTGCCATACTCGGACTGAACGGACCCTGAGACCCCGGTTCATATGGTGTTCAGGGATGTTAACGGGTGGTGACAGGACAGATTGATGCCGCAAACGCCTCGCTGGAGACCTCGGTCGCCCGTCCTTTGATCACGAAGAAGAAGCTGCCGCACGCGCCGCAAGATCGGCCACGAGGGTTTCGAGTGCTTGCGGTTTCGTCACATCGACGACCGGCACGTTATGTTGCTGCGCCGAGGCCAGCATCTCGGTATTCTCCCGCAGCGATCGCTCGATGAAGGCGTCCATGATCCGCCGCTGGCTGGCCGTTGCATCATCGTATCGGGCGTGAGAGCGCATCCTCTCGAGAAGGAAATCATTCCCGGCATGCAGAAAGACGCCAGTGATCGCGCTGCCGAGGAGGGGTGATATAAGTTCCGGGCGCAGGGCAGCACCCTCGAAGATCGCGGGATTGCCGGTATTGCAGCTGTTGTCGATCAGCGAGCGGATCAGCGGCCAGATGTTCTGATGATGAACCTTCAGAAACCAGTGGATCGTGTCTGCCGAAAGCTGCGTGTAATATTCCTCCACCGGCGTCGGTATGCCCGGCCAGGGCCTGCCGGGGTGGCGGGCGAGGCTGTCGGTCGATATCGCCTCACAGCCGAGCCGATCGCTCAAAAGACCGGCAAGGGTGCTTTTGCCCACATGCGAGGTGCCGGCAATCAGGATCGTCGAAAGGGGGAGGGGCATGCGTGGCTCTCGTTGGGGTGCGGCTGGGTGGCACGATACATCAACGTTCAGGGATGTTCCACGCGGCATCCGTTTGTGGCTCTGGGCGCAAAAAATCTCCCAATGCCGCGCTGGCTGGTCAGGCCGCGCCTGCTGGCTGGCGGGCAGCCGAAAGTCCACCCGCCGCCTATTCAGTTACAGCCGCGTCCAGGTCTGTGATTTGCACAGAATCTTCAGTACGCAGCCCTTCATGCTCAGCGAGTTGCCGGAAACGGTGCCGGAGCCGCTATAGGTCTTGTCGTTGGCGGGGTCGGTAATGTCGCCCGAATAGCTGTTTCCCTTGCCGGAAAGCTTGCCGATCTGTTTTCCGGCATGTTTGCCGGTCTTCAGCGTCACGCAGAAGGCGCCGCCGCAGGGGCCGATCACGGCGGTTTCACCGCTGGCCGTTTTCCAGTTGCCTTCGATGGCTTCTGCGGCAACAGCAAGGTTGCTGCCCATCATGAGGGCAGCGGCAATCATCATTACGCGCTTCATAAAAACTCCTCCCGAAATTTGCGCAGACCCTTCCGAACCGCACCGGTCATGAAGAATGGATGCGCATTAAACCCTGTCCTGCATTGCCGATGGTGTGGCGTCCTGCGACGCGGTCACCTTTTGGCCTTGCTATCCTTTGCCTGCCTCATCCTCATAAACAGACAGCCGGATACTATTTTACGTTAACGTAAAAGGAAACAGAAATTTGCCGCGCTAGAGAGGCGTTTGCGACTGTTTGCGCAGTGGAGACGGTCGAATTTGAAAATCGATGTTTTTATCGTGGTGAACGAAGGGTTTAAATCCAGATGTAAACTTTTCGTAAAAATCGCCTGAAAGTCCTTAATTTCCGCACCTCGTGATATTTAACAAAAACCCAATTTTACCAATCGTTTGCAGTTTGTTTGCGGCCCATTAATCATGCCTTTTAAGCGCCCGTTGAAAGGCTTGCGGCATAGTGAAGTCATCAAAAGCGCAGGGAAAACCTGCCGGCCCGAAGAACAAAAAAGCCGCACAAGACGGCGGTTCTGAAGGTTAGCCTCGGAAAGAAGGCGATTGATGAAACAGGCAGAAGACAGGGATTAAAACGATGGCACGCTTTGAAATTCGCGATATCGAAATGGCTGCCGGTGGCGAAACCCGCGCCGACACTCTTTGCAATCTCGGCCTGGTCTATGCGACCGGCCGGGGCTGCAAGGTGGACCTGATCGCGGCCCATAAGTGGCTCAACATCGCCGCGATCCGCGGATCGGAAAGAGCCGCTTCACTGCGCGCCGATCTCGCCCGCAACATGACGAAGGCGGAACTGGCCGAAGCGCTGCGGGCCGCCCGCGACTGGATGACGATGCACTGATTTACCCTTGATATCATTGAGATTTCCGGTCCGGTTCCCTCCAGTCCCGATGACCGGTACAAAGGAAAGTAAACCCGAAGGGGAACGCGGCGAGGGCTTTGAAAACAAGCTTTTGCGCTGACACATCAAACCGCGACCGGCAGGAACAAGGCCGGCGCGGTTTTCTTATGTCTGGCGAAGCCGCGTTGCCGGAAAATGATTCGCGGACAGGGGGTTGCGAGAGGGTGTTGAATCGCTTTCGCATAACCCTGTAAGGAGGATGGAACCGCCACGGCAGGCATGGCAGGTGCGTTTTCGAGCCGCTCCCTTCCTCCGTCATGCCGGACCTGATCCGGCACCCAGCCAACGGAAGCGAGGAACTGGAGTTTATCCGATAGCCTTGAGAACCTTCGGCAGCGCCTGCTGGAAAAGATCGATTTTGTCTGCGGTGCCGGCGCTCACACGAATGCACCGGTTGAGCGGGGCAACGCCCGGCATGCGGATGAACACGCCATGGTCCATCAGCCCATCAACGATGGCCCGGGCATAAGCGCCGTCGCGGTGGCAATCGATGGTGACGAAATTGGTTGCCGAGGGCAGGGGTGAAAGGCCGTTATCGCGGGCGATTGCGGAAATGCGATCGCGGGCATCGGAAATCTTGCCAACCACCTCATGCAGATAGGCCTGATCCTTCAGCGCCGCCAGGGCGCCGGCGACCGAAATGCGCGCCATGCCGAAATGGTTGCGGATCTTGTCGAAGGCCTCGACATTGCCGAGCGTGCCGATGGCATAGCCCACGCGCGCGCCGGCAAGCCCATAGGCTTTCGAGAAGGTGCGCATGCGCAGGATATTCGGCTGGCCGATCAGCGCATCGATGGCCGGCACGGCACTGGCGGGCGCGGTTTCGCAATAGGCCTCGTCCAGAATGAGCAGGCAGGTTTCCGGCAGGGCGCGGGCGAAAGCGACGACTTCGCTCGCCTCCCACCAGCTTCCCATCGGATTATCAGGGTTGGCGAAATAGACGAGCGGCGCATTTTCCCTGTTAACGAGATCGAGAAGCCCGTCAAGATTTTCATGATCGTCGACATAGGGCGTGGTGACGAGCTTTCCGCCAAAACCGTTCACATGGTAATTGAAGGTGGGATAGCCGCCAAACGAAGTGATGACAGGTGTACCCGGCTCGACGATCAGCCTGGCAATCTCCCCCAGCAATCCATCAACCCCGCTGCCGATGGCAATATTGCCGCGTGCAACGCCGTGGTGGATGGCAAGCGCTTCCTTCAGCTCGAAATTTTCCGGATCGCTGTACATCCAGGTTTCCGCCGCCGCATCCCGCATGGTGAGAAGCACGGATGGGGCGGGGCCGAAGCCGCTTTCATTGGCGCCGATCCGCGCTTCCACCTTCAGGCCGCGGTTCCGCTCGATGGCCTCCGGGCCAACGAAAGGAACGGTTGAAGGAAGCGAGACGGCAAGCGGCGTGAGGCGTGAAAAAGCTGACATTGATAAATCCGATATGCGGTTGGGAAGGCTTGTTCCGGGCAAGCCTCAGTTTGTCACAATGGGTCAGATTTCCGTCGATTTGGGAACCCCTAGCCGCTGGAATTTACACTGCGAGACCTCCGAAGGAGGAGCCGGAACTTGAAAAAACGCCTTTCGGATCGACTTCGGGACGCGCGGTAATTTCCCTGTTTTTGACAGATGTTCCGCAGGAAATCGGGTTGCCTGCCCGAAAGTCGCGGTGGGAGGCGATCGACTATCGACTTCCGTCAAAAGCTTGTTGCAATTAATTCCTAATTGCAGAATATTACGTGGGCGGGGCGAGTATATTTTATTTTTTGCAAATAGTTCTTAATTGCAGCAATGCGAGCAAAATCGCTAGCTCTCTCGACAGACAGGCTGCCGCCGCAAGGGATGGAAATGGAGAGAAAATCTTAAATGGAGACGAAGTCACTTAAGCAATTAACCAGCGAACCGGTCAGCCGCAGAAGGTTGCTCGCCGGCGGTCTGGCCGCTGCGGGGGGAGGAGCGCTTCTGGCAACCAACGCCTCCGGCCAGACAGCGCATTCGGGACACGCTGCAATACCTGTGCCGGCATACGACGAGAGCGCCCCGGCCGCCCACGGCGCCCATGGCGCCATGATGACGGTCGGAGAAGTCGATTCGCAAACCAACGGTTTCGATCCCCACAAGATGCTGACCGACTGGGAGACTGGCACGGTAGAGGTTGCTGCTGACGGACGTACCGTTCGCACCTTCGAGATTACCGGCGAAGACAAGGAGATAGAGGTTGCGCCCGGCGTCATGTTCCCGGCCTGGACCTACAACGGCCGTGTGCCGGGACCGACCTTGCGCGCCAAGGAGGGCGACCGTATCCGGGTGAATTTCAAGAATTATGGATCGCACCCGCATTCCCTTCATTTCCACGGCATCCACTCGGCGCGGATGGACGGCCTTCCAGGCACGCCAGGCATGGTCGATCCCGGTGGAGAGTTCACTTATGAATTCGACGCCAAGCCCTTCGGCTGCCATCTTTATCATTGCCACAACGTGCCGCTTCGCCGGCACATGCACAAGGGCATGTACGGCGCCTTCATCATTGATCCGGATCCGGACCGGCATCCCGAGCACGCCGATGTCGCACGTTCGCGCCTGCTGGGTACGCCGGAAAACGCGGGCTGGCAGGAAATGGTGATGGTGTCGAACGCGTTCGATACCAATTTCGATGAAGAGAACGAATTCTACGCCGTCAACACCGTCGCGCATGCCTTCGCCAAAAAGCCGATCAAAATTCTCCGCTCCAAGCCGGTGCGCATCTATCTCGTCAATGTGCTGGAATTCGATCCGATCAACTCGTTCCATCTGCATGCGAATTTCTTCAATTATTTCAATCAGGGCACCACGCTGACGCCGACGCTGCAGACCGTTGACCTCATCACCCAGTGCCAGGCGGAGCGCGGCATCCTGGAATTCACCTTCGCCGAGCACGAGACCGGGCTTTACATGTTCCACCCCCATCAGACCGAATTCACCGAACTCGGCTGGATGGGCATGTTTGATGTCGTGGAGTCGCTGTCATGAATGTCATGGAAACGAAAACAACCGCCTCCGCTCGCTCCGGCCTTGCTCTCGTCTGGATCGCCCTGCCGCTTCTGGCGCTGGCCGCCGCCATTGCGTGGATTTTCACCGCCGACCCTCTCGGGCGGCTCGATAACGGCGCGCCGCCGGTCGAAAACCTCACCTTCGAGCGCACCGTCCTCAACGACAAGGGCCTGCAATTGCTGGTCCGGGCCGGTGGTTCGGAACCGATGACGATCGCCCAGGTACAGGTCGATGCGGCCTACTGGACGTTCACCCAATCGCCATCAGGCGAGATTCCGAGGGGTACGTCCGTCTGGCTCAACATCGATTTTCCATGGAATCTCGCCGATACCCATGCCGTCACCGTGGTGACCAATACTGGCGCGAGCTTCGATCACGAGATCGCGGTTGCGGTGCCGACACCCACCGCGACGTCAGGGCAATTATGGATCCAAACGCTGGTCGGCATCATCGTCGGCGTCGTTCCCGTCGCCATCGGCCTGATGTTCTATCCCGCTTTGCGCAATGTGGGACAGGGCGGCATGAACTTCCTTCTGGCGCTGACAATCGGCCTGCTCCTCTATCTTCTCATCGACATGACGGAAGAGGCGCTGGAAATCGCCGGTGAGACGGCCGCGCTGTTTCAGGGCCGGGTGATGGTGGTGCTTGGCGCTTTTGCGGCCTTCCTGCTCCTGATGGCGGTCGGTCGCCGGCACGGCACACCAACGGGGCTGGCGCTTGCCACCTATATCGCGCTCGGCATCGGCCTGCACAATTTCGGCGAAGGGCTGGCCATCGGCGCGGCCTTTGCGGCAGGCTCGGCGGGCCTTGGCGCTTTCCTCGTGCTGGGTTTTGCGATCCACAATATCACCGAGGGTATCGGCATCGCCGCGCCGATCCTCAAAAAGCGGCCGTCGATCTCGGTTTTTGTCGGGCTAACCCTTCTGGCCGGCGGTCCGGCGGTGCTCGGCATGTGGCTCGGCAGTCTTGCCTATGCGCCGCAGTGGACGGCCTTGGCGCTTGCCATCGGGGCCGGCGCCATCCTGCAGGTGATCGTCGAGGTCGCCGCCTATATGGCGCGCACCAACAGCCGGGAGGTCCCCTCGCTGTTCCTGTCTCCAGCGGTTCTCGGCGGCCTGGGCGCGGGGATCGTGTTCATGTACGCCACGGCGGCGTTGGTGAAGATATGATGTTGGCCCCTTCACGCGGGGCATCTAACCGCGATTGACAATCCGACGGCTGCCGCGGTTTCGCGGCAGCCGTTACGACGTCTCGAAACTCAATCTGCGCACATGATGCAGGAATTCCGCATCAATCAGCATGTTGAAGCCGATGGTGACTTTTTCCTCTTCCCGGCGGATCAGCGTGCAGCCGATCTCATCGCGAATGCCGAGAATCTCCAGATAGAAATTGGCCGGCATTTCCAGTTCGGGGCTGACATCCAGCTCCGCGCCGTAAAGGGAAATGCTGCGCACCAGGCAGCGCATGGTGTCCTTGGCGCTGAGATGATGCCCGATGAAGGTGATCTTGCCGGGCCGGTCGATCTGAAATTTCTCGTACATCTCGTCCTGGGGGACGTTCTGACTGATATCCATATGTAAAGCCATGACAACCTCCCGGATTGCCTCTTTGGTGCCTATTTTAACGCAGCTTCCTTGCCAGGGCGTGAAGGAAATCCGCGCAATTCTTTCTACTCTGTGTCGATCTCGACCAGCTTTCGCTGGGGAAGCCGATGTTTCCACTCATGAAAATGCGCTATGCCCCATCCGGTTGCAGCGGTGCCGCGCGCTATGCTGATAATGTGTCACGCTTGCACAGGGCTGGCGTTGCTGCGCGGTTGACTGGGGCCGTACTTGGCGTTACGCCTGATCCTGTAATATGACTTTGCGAGGGCCGGCGGGATCGGCGCTTCGTGATTCTTCTGGGAGTGGACTGTGACGGGAAGGCTGGTAATCGTCGGGGCGGGGCAGGCCGCTTTCGCGCTGGCGTCGAAGCTTCGGGCGCTGAAGGACGAGCGTCCCATCACCATCATCGGCTCCGAGGATGCCTATCCCTATCAGCGGCCGCCGCTCTCCAAAAAATACCTTCTTGGCGAGATGAGCTTTGACCGGCTGATGTTCCGCTCCGAGGAATGGTATGCGGAGCACGATGTCGATATCCGGCTTTCCACCTGGGTGGAGGAAATTGACCGCACCGCGAGAACCGTGCGCATGCAGGATGGCAGCACGCTTTCCTATGACAAGCTGGTGCTGGCGACTGGCGCGGCACCCCGTCTGCTGCCGGCCAGCATCGGCGGCGATCTCGAAGGCGTGTTGACGGTTCGCGACAAGCGCGATGCCGACCGGCTGATGGAGGAGATGAAGCCGGGCCGCAGGCTGCTGGTGATCGGCGGCGGTTATATCGGCCTCGAAGCGGCGGCCGTTGCCCGCAAGCTCGGTCTTGAGGTGACGCTGATCGAAATGGCCGACCGTATTCTGCAGCGTGTGGCGGCGAAGGAAACCGCCGATATCATGCGCGGCATCCATCAGGCGAATGGCGTCTCCATCCGCGAAAAGACCGGCCTCGTGCGCCTTGTCGGCATGGATGGCCGGGTGGCCGCTGCCGAACTCTCCGACGGTTCGACGCTCGATGTCGATTTTGTCATCGTCGGCATCGGCGTCACGCCGAATGACCGGCTTGCGCGCGAATCGGGCCTTGATGTCGGCAATGGCATCGTGGTCGATGACCATACCCGGACATCGGATGCGAATATTCATGCGGTGGGCGATTGCGCCATGTTGCCGTGGCGGGGCCAGCATGTGCGTCTCGAATCGGTACAGAACGCCGTTGATCAGGCCGAGGCCACTGCTGTTGTGTTGGCCGGCAGTGAGGCCGCCTATGAGGCGAAACCCTGGTTCTGGTCGGATCAATATGACGTGAAGCTGCAGATTGCCGGCTTCAATCTCGGTTATGACGAAACGATACTGAGACCGGGTTCTCGCGAAAGCAGCTGGTCCGTCTGGTATTTCCGCGACGGCCGATTCGTGGCTGTGGATGCCGTCAATGATGCCAAGGCCTATGTCGCCGGCAAGAAACTGCTCGATACCGGCGCGGAGCCGGATCGCGCCATCCTGGCGGACGCCGCCGCCGATCTGAAATTACTGCTTTCCTGAGGATATCATGCCCGCTCCCGAAAACCGTTTCAAAACCGCCATCCATGCGGGCAAGCCGCAGATTGGCCTCTGGCTCGATATGGGCGAGGCCATCGCGGCGGAAATCGCCGGCACTGCGGGTTTCGACTGGCTGGTGATCGACGGCGAGCATGGGCCGAATGATCTGCGCAGCATCATCGATCAGTTGCGGGCGCTTGCCACGTCGCCCGCCGAGCCGGTGGTGCGCGTGCCCGTTGGCGAAAGCTGGATGATCAAGCAGCTTCTGGATGCGGGCGCACGCACGCTCCTCGTACCGATGGTTGATTCGGCTGAGCAGGCCACGGATCTGGTCAGCGCCATGCATTATCCGCCCCGCGGCATTCGCGGCATGGGCGCGGCGGTGGCCCGCGCTTCCGCCTTCAACACGATCAGCGACTATGCGGACACTGCCTCCGATAGCGTCTGCCTGCTGGTGCAGGCCGAAACGCGGGCGGCGATCGATGATCTCGACAATATTCTTGCGGTGGAAGGCGTAGATGGCGTCTTCATCGGCCCGGCCGATCTTGCCGCCGACATGGGTTATCTCGGTCGGATCGACGAACCGGAAGTGCAGGCCGTGATCGAAGCAGCAATCGTGAAGATCGTGGCGGCGGGCAAGGCTGCCGGCATTCTGACCTTCAACGAGGCCTATAATCGCCGTTATCTCGAACTCGGCGCATCCTTTGTGGCTGTTGGTGCTGATGTCACGGAATTCGCCAATACGCTTCGCGCGCTCTCCGCCCGTTACAAGGGCGGAGCAGCACCTCGGCCATCCAGATCGGGTTACTGAGTTAGTCGTCGTTGCTGGCGTTCAGCTTTTCCGGCGGAATGCCTTCCTCGCCCGAGGCGAGATAGCCGGTATTGATAAGGGCGGCACGAATGATGCGCTGGATGGCTTCATCCCTGTCCACACCGTGATCCCTCGCGAAATCCGACAAGGCTGCTTCAAGATCGTCGCTGAACCGCATGTTCGCCCCCATTTTCACTGCGCTTTAAACCAACAGGCAAAGGCAAGGCAGGGTGACCCGCCTTGCCTGAACTTCAATTTATACGGCGATCAGCGCCAGCGATACAGGCTGCTGTTGGACGAGCTCTGCTGTGTGCTCGTACCGATCGCATAACCGATCGCAAAACCGAGTGCGCCGACGATCGTCAGCAGCGAGGTCGCCGTGCCCGGATTTTCCTTGACGGCTTCCACCACGTTCTGGCCCTGGGCGCGGACATTATGTGCGGCCTTGCGAACGCGGCCGCGTGCCTCATCCAGAAATTCGGATGCATCCTCGCTGACGCCTTCCGCGCGGGCGGAAACGGATTTCGAAAGCGACGAGATCTGCGAACGCAACTCGGCAATCTGGTTTTCGATCGTGTCTTCGACAACATTCAGTTTGGTCTGAGCCATTAGAACACCTCTTTTGTTACCGAAGCCAGAACGTACCGGCCTGCAAGAAGTTCCCGAATTGCCTGCAAAGTTTCATGAAGCCCTATTTGCCCAACAGGTTTTTCGGCTTCTTGGCGAAAAAGCCTTGCATTCATTTTTTTTACGCAATAATCAGGCCGCACCGGAGAGGTGGCCGAGTGGTCGAAGGCGCTCCCCTGCTAAGGGAGTATACGTCAAAAGCGTATCGTGGGTTCGAATCCCATCCTCTCCGCCACAATCGCGTGTTAAGCGCTTGATTTCCCTTATTTTTTCCATTTATTCAGCCCATTGCCCTAATGGGCGTCCTAATCGCTGAACGCTGTGGAGAACCCGCGTTGTCCGCCTTTCCGTACGAGGAAAGGGCCCTGCCGGGTATTTTTCTGCAAGGCTCAAAAGAGATTCGCGGCGACTCACAGAGCAGTTGAATGCACAGTGAGTGCGGTTCTGCTGCTAGATTATCCACAATGTATTAGCTGAAGGCATTCCGGCCGCTTCACACGCGAATAATTCTATGCCCTACTCGCTTAAGACGAACGAGAGGAATCGGTATGGAAATTGCGGGAGGTACCCAACTCATCGAAAAGTACCTTGAGCTTGGCGGTCAGCGGCGCATCTACGTTGAAGAAGACGGCTCTATCAGAGTGTTCACCCTCGACCCCGAGCCTGAAGCCGCGGCAAGATTTTGGGAGGAGAATATCGCCGTGTTGGATATTCGGGGGCTGAACAATCTGTATCGCCTGCTGCCGCTTATCCAAGGACTGCATGGGGGGAACCAAAATGGACTATGATTATGAGCGATCAGGCTACGATGACTTTCTTCGTCAGTTGATCGACGGCGGTGACATCAATGATCCTGCTGCGGAAGGCATCACCAAAAAAGTGATCGCGGACGGCGAGGAAAGCCTGACGGACAAACAGCGATATGTCTTCAACACAAAGGTTAAAAGCGTGTTCCGTCGACCCAGCTGCTCACTGTGCGAACAACCTATCGAATGGGATAACGCATACGAGGAAATGGGTAGCTTGAAGGCAAAGTGCGCTGACTGCACTTATCGATATGAGAAAATGCTAGCAGAGTGAGCAGTAAAAGGAGGCAAGTATGTTTGTAAAGCTTATCAACACTGATAATAAGCCGGTCTGGGTCAACTTCAATAATGTGGCCTACTTCCGAGACGATGGTGATAAGACCGCCATTGTCTTCAGCTCTCCGAACGACCAGAGACTTGTCGTGTACGTCCCTCTCTCTGCTGATGAGTTAGCGCTTCTTGCAACTGACTGAGCCAGCGGATCAGTGAAGCAACGGCGCGGGATCTCGCTTGACAAACCAGACCCGCCAGCCGGTGCCTTCATAGCTGCCAGCGGTCCAGAGCGGGTTAAGGATCTCGGCGGCTGCCATGGCCTCTTCGAAGCTGTCCACGTGCCTGACTATGATGTCTATCAACTCGCTGACGGTCATGTCGCGCTTGACGGTAAAATCCTCGGATTCAAATCCGGCGTGAATGATGGTGTCCATGCCGACGACAATGTCCTCATCCGGCAACGCAGATCAACTACCAAAACTAGTAGTGATCAAGCTGCCCTGCGAAACCATCCATCGAACACCACCGCCGTAAGCGGCTGCGGGAAAATCAGGATGAAGGCAGAGACTTGCTTTGCCGCGATAGTCCGAGATCTGAGCTCTGACCGACACGATCGGCTGCAGGTCGAAGCACCTCGATGCGATTTGAAGACTGACCCGCATATCTCACATGGCACCTCCGGCGCGTTGCGCTTGCGCTCTTCATTCGCGTGCTTGTTTCTGCATTTCTGGCTGCAGCAGTGGGCGGGGTGCTTCGCCTCAAACGGGTTGGAGCAGACTGAGCACTCGTATTGTTGAACACCCCAGGCCGCAATCCGGCATTCGACCGAACAATACTTCTGCTTGCGCCCCCGTGACTGGCGGCAAACGAATGGTTTTTCGCAATGCGAGCACTGCCGGTGACGCTCCGGATTACGCTGTGCCTTGTGCGCGCAATCGTATGAGCAGAAGTGCTGACCGGGAAACGGGCTTCGATATTTGGCACCGCATCCCTCGCAGCAACGCTCTGGAGCGGTAGCTTTCCAAACCGTATACCAAGCCTTGGAATAGGCAAGCCGCTTGGCATAGCGCGCTATTTGCGGCCGGTAACGGGCGGCATTCTCCTCGCAGAGAGGTGAGCAAAACAACTCACCGCCGGCCAAGCGCAGGGCAGAAAGGCGGTTGCCACAGTCGGCGCAGGCAATCCGTAGATCGCGATACTCATTCTGGCCCTCGATCCATGTCGGGCGGTCTCCAGATCCGAGTCGGCGCAGCGCGGTATCGATGATCGTTGCCGCTTCCGTATCCGATGACTGCCACCCGTGGCCGGACATACATAACGCCGAACGGACACCGGCGCGCGCCTCGCCTTCGTGCTGCCAGCGAGATAGCCTCCAATCATCGAGAACATCCATGACTTCTTGAATTACGTGCTGGCGTTTCCGGCCTCGCAACAGACTGTGTTGCTCACGGAGGCTCGCATTCCTGGCTTTCACGTAGTTATCAAGATAGGCCATCGATTTATCCAAAAATAGCGTCAACGAGTCCTGCGGTTAAGGGCGCGGAGGAGATCGGAGGCAAGTTTTTCACGCCTTCCGGCGCATCATTCTTCCGAAGGGACTGACACTCCAGATATGTCCGGTCCATGGCCCGCAAAATGGAGACGTGGCGCGGCTCGATCGGCCAGCGCATCAACTGGGTGTAAGCGAGGATTTCGGCGTGGCTGATCGGATTAGGACCGGCCGCGTGATATGTCCGTGCCTGGTGCAAATCGAGGAACCAGCGGAACAGCAGCTCACCGCCGGTGGGAATGCGAGGCGCAACCGGTGACCTCGCTTCGAGCTGGCGCTTTAGCTCCGCGCACAGATGGTCAGCGAGGTTGCTCATTGAGGGTTACCACCGTTTATGAAGCGCTCAGATCGATTGCTGTTATTCTGCCGGACAATCTTCACCGAGTTCGCCTGTGCTTGGCGGAGTATCTGACCAACGAGTTCCGGCGACAGGCTGACCATCACCTCTGATGTTCCCCCACTGGGGGAAGATGCCTGACCTGTTGAGCCGCCACCGTTTACGGAGACGCCGAGACGGCCGCTCGAGTCACGCGCCAAAGGCATGATTGCTTCCGGCCCGGCTTCGCCCATGAGGCCGGCGCCCTTGGCGAAGGCGAAGGTTGTCGGGCTGCTAACGACCTGGTTCGAAAAACCGCTGATACCACTGGCGAACGCGCCGCCCTTGGCGAAGGGCCGTGTTGCTGGAACCGGTCCGGTTTTCGGCAAGGCAGCAAATCCACCATTGCCGCCACCGAACAGGCCGCCGAATAGGTTGGACAAAAGACCGCCGCCGCTACCACCGGCCGCGCCGTTGACCTTGAAAAGCGCGTCCAAAACGTCGTCAAGCAAGGTGTCGGCGATGCGTTTCAGCGAGTTGACCGCAACATCGCCCATCGCCTCCCAGAAGCTTTTTCCGCTTTCGATCGCACCGAGCAGGTCGTCTAGTCCGGCTTTGGTCAGGTCGCGATAGAGGAGCGTTTGCTCATCAGCTTTTCGCCGTGCTTCCTGCTCCTGATAAACGGCCTCAGTGAGCGAAATGACCTTGGCCCGCTCTTCGTCCGTTGCGGCCGCTCCTGCCTGCCTTGAGGCCGCAGACGCTCGCTTGGCGGCGTCGGACAGGTTCACGACGCGGAGCTCCTCCTCAAGCTCGGCAATGAGCTCCTGAACGGCTTTCCGTTCGCGCTCTGCCTGCGTGACCGACGCGGATCGCGACTTCTTTGCAGGCGTTTCCGGCGGCGCCTTGTAGGCTGGTGGCGTCCATCCGCCTGAGGATTTCGGAACGAAGTTCATAACCTGCGGCCGGTTCTCCAACTCGCGGATCAGCACGTTCTCCTGTTCATCGAGCTGGCGCATCTTGATTTCATGCGTGCCTTTGGCCTTGGCGCGCTGGCGGTCATTCAGGCGGCTGTCTGCGGAGTCGATATCTGCGATCGCCTTCGCAACCGCCTGTTTCTGAGCCATTATGTCATTGATGTTGCCCTGGATCGTGGAGGAGCGTCGTTTGTCGACGGCACGCAGGGACTCGAGGAAATCCACCATACTATCAACGACGCTGACGATCGCTGATTTCAGGGTGTTGCCGACGGTGCTGGAAATGGCGTTGAACTGGCGGTCAATCTCCTGAGCCTTGGTGATGACGTCATCCGAAAGGACATGGCCGAAATCGTTCGCCGCCTTGAGCTGGGCGCGGATGCCGGCTTCACCCTGCTGGAGGAGCGACACCATGCGCTCGCCGCCGGTACCGCCGAAAAGCTCATCAAAAATGCGGATACCGGCGGCCGTGTCCTTCAGCATCCGCGTCCGCTCGATGAGGAGCAGCATCAGTTCGGTCGGATCTTTGAGCTTTGTTTTCACCTCTTCCGGCGTCAGCCCAAGCCGCTGGAACGCTTCGGCCGCGCTGCCCTTGCCGGTGACGGCAAACTCATCGGCGCGCAACTGGAGTTCTTTCAGGCCATCGGTGATGGCATCGACGGGGATTCGCGCCTGCTCGGCCACATATTTCCATTCCTGAAAAGCTTTGGAAGACAGGCCGGCCATTCGCGCCTGATCGCCCAGTTCGGCAACCGACTGTGTGACGTCCTTGACGGAGTTGAGCACGCCAGCGATGCCGGCGCCGATGACTGTGCCGATCAAACCGCCGGCAAAGGCTCGACCGACACCGCCGATCGACGTGCCAACCGTCGCCATGGCCTGGTTGATCCGAGTGGAAGAACGCTTGGCGTGCTCCTCCATTTCAGAGGTGGCTTTTCGGGAGGACTGCGACATTCTGCGGAATTCGCGCTCCGTCGTTCCGGAGGCTTTCGCCATGTTCCGTTCGAGGTCTTTAATCCGAGCCTCGAGCATGATTACGAGGCGTTCTTCGTCTGTCTGGCTCATGCGTGGCTCCATTCTTCGATGTCACCGGTAAAGGTGTCGTATGAGGAAATGTTGGTTTCACCGACGGCGGCCCGGCCAACGGCCATGGCACATGCAACAGCGCCGTCGATTCTGTCTTTCGACAGACCCTTGTGAAAGCTGATGTTCTCGGCCTTGTCTCGAACGGTCGCGATGTTGTCGAAATGCCATCTAAGGATAGGGTGTCCGCCGTGGCGGAACTTGCGTGCGATAATAACACGCTCCAATTCTTTGTTCGCCGGCGCCATGGTGATCCAGCCCTGCCGCATTTCGACTGCCGGCAGACCGTCATCGAGGAGGTTGTTCAATGTGTTGCGCGCGAGATGCGGATCAAACGCGAGCTCGCGAACATTGAACCGTGCACAAAGTTCTCGCAGATGATCCTCGACGGCACGGAAATCAACGACGTTGCCCGGGGTTGGAATGATCAGGCCTTGTTCCGCCCAGAGCGGATACTTTGCCGCCTCGCGGTCGGACCGATGCTGGATGTTGTCTTGCGGGCAGAAGAACCAAGGATAAACATCATAACCGCGCTCCTCGTCGCCCCAACATGCCACGGCGGCGGTCAGGTCGGAGTTGCTCGAAAGGTCGACACCGATCCAGCACGGCTCCTGTGAAGCTTCCTTCTCATCGAGATCCACGGCGCCGAAGCCGTCATCGTAAACCGGCATCGCCACGAAAGGACTGGCAGAGTTTCCGAGCCAGCAATCAAGGTGGAACTGCATGAAATCGTCTTTGTCCGCCGGCCGTTCCTTCGCCTCGTGGGCCATCTGACGGAGACCGTCGATATCGGGATAACCGTCGGCAAGACCAGGATTCACGAAGTGCCAAAGCTCCTCATCTGTCCAGTCTGAGAACTCGCGAACATTGTCCCCAGCCCATTTCGATTTGGGATCTGGATCAGTTTCAAACAGCACAGGCAGGAAACCGGGATCCTCGATCTCGCCGGACTGAACACGGCGTGCGTATTTCAGCAGATCGAACGCGAGGTTTTCTTGTCCGCGGCCCGCCTGCGTGATGATCACGAGAAGTGAGCCGGGAGCTTTGTTCAAACCGGTGCGGATCGCAGACCACATCTTCCGGCTGTTCGCGCCTTCCCAGTTGATCAATTCATCGGCCAGAACAAACTGCGGCGTCTTGCCAAGTTTGCCTTTTCCGCCGGAGGCCAAGGCCCGGAACTTCGCGCCGGAGAGCTTGTGCTCCAGAATGAAGGTGCTCTCGTTGAGCTTCATCTTATCTTCAAGCCATGGCGTCTCGTCGATGATGCCGGTCGCTTCCTCATAGGCAATGACGGCATCCTCCTCGGCAGAGGCTGCGACCATGGCTTGACCGCGGCTCACGCGCTGATATCCGACGGTATGGAGGAGAGCGAGGCCGGCACCCATGGTGGTTTTACGCGCACCGCGAGGAAGAACGACGAAGACGGTTCGCACCTGGCGCTTGCCGTTGGCGAAGCAAGGGCCATAGATGCGTCGGACAATCCGTTCCCAGAACAGTGGAAGCTCAAAAGCACCGCTCGTGCTTTTCGGATGCTTCAAAGCTCGCAGAAAATCGACTGCACGTTGACCATGACCGAAGGGGTCTTCAATCTCGCTGCCGTCAAAAATCCACTCGGGACGGGTTGCCTTATAGGTCGAGGCCATCGGGTGCCCCTCTGTCTGGCTTATTCTTCGGCGTGAAACCCTGCTTCGAGCGGGCGGCGGGTGTCAGGCCGAGTTCTGCCGACAATCGGGCAACGGTCTCCATTGCCTTCGAGAGCATGCCGGCGGCCGGGTTAGGTTTCAGCATGCCGTGGGCTGTCTTCACCAGCGGGCTGTGCTCTCTGAGAGATTTCTGGCACTCTTGCACCATCCACCGGGCAACGATGTAGGTCTCCAGCACACCGAGTGCGGGAGCGGTCAGGATCTTCCGCTGCACCATATCGGTAGCGATGATTGTCCATTCTGCGACCATGTCCGGGGGTAATGTCGCGGGCGGTTTGGGAACGCCACTAAGACCGCCGTCTATAGCTGTGAGATCAGCTTTCCGTCCGCGCGTGCTCATACTGTCACCTTGCGGTCGCAGCGCAGCTCGAGTCCCTTGCGGCGGCCGATCTCCTTCACCTCGCGGATATTGAACTCGCCACCCTGATACAGGACACGCGACGCGCCGGTGACGCCTGAGAGGAAGCGCGTGCGAAAAATGACGACAGTCTCATCACTGGCGCCGCCCGTGAGGAACTCTTCCGTGCTGCTTTGGATCAGCTGGGCGCGCACGGTTGCAACATCGGTCCATGTCGAGACCGGCGTTCCGTATTCGTTCGGCACGCTGGTGAAGCTCTGGATTGTGATGGAGCGATCAAGCTTTCCCGATCTCATGACACCTCCTGCACAAGTGCATCGACCGTTAGAACAGCGTGCGACGTCTTGCCGTCCGGATCGCGTAGGAAACGGGAACCGCGCACCCGGCAATCGGCGCAATGGAAGCCGGGATCAAGTTGCAACTTCGCGCTCTGAATCGCGCTCCGTATCGTGCCGGCGATGCGCTTGCTGATCTCGGTAGACGGTTCCTCGACCCAAACATGCAGGTCGAGATAGACTCGTGTCAGCTTGCGAGCGATGCTCTCGCCTTCATCGACGGACTGCCCCTCGCCGATAATGATGGACGGGCGCGGGTTTGGCCGCTCATTGCGGTCAAGGATCGACGCAGCGGGGACTAGCGAGACGACGTCACCGGTGGATGACAACCTGTAACGTATGGCTTTTTGCAGGGCGAGTTCAGGGGTCATTTGCCGCCCCAATTCTGTTTCACTGCCTTGCTGGCAGCCCTCTTTATGCGGCCTGTGATCTTCTTGCGGAGGAGACGAAATGCGGGCCAGAAGAATGGCTGCGCTGTCGCCTCCTGGGTGCCGTGTTCCACCAAGTGCGCGTACCGAACATCCTTGTTTCCGGCCGTCACCGCCACGGCAAGCTCAGGTACCGTAACGCGGCCGCCCGGCCTGGAATATGGCGGAGTGCTTGATCCACCCGGGGTGACCGTGATGCTCTCTTGCAAGGCGCCTGTGTCCCGCGGTGCAAGGATGCGAGCGGTCACCGCCAGGTCGTTGCCTGACTTCATCAACTCCGGCACCATAGCGGCGCGGACATTCTTCGGGATCATTGCCAGCCGCTGTTTGATGCGACCAATTCCGCCGTCGTCAACCAAAACTGTACTCCCGATATTCGTTCACGATAGGCCACACACCGAACGGCAGTTCCTGAGCGCTGACGCCGACTAGCGTCGCCTCGCGGTTTTCGTACCAGTGCGCGGCCGTCTGGCTGACTGCCTCGACAAGCGCCGGCGGAATTTCCTCCTGGCCGGTGCTGCCGTAGCGCTCTTCAATCTTGAAACCGAGAAGACGCTCGACTTGGTTTTGAGCCGCCGCAATCTTGCGTTCGAGCAGCGCATCGTCGTCCGTTCCGAGATCCGGCGTCAGGTTCAGCTGCTGTTTCAGCTCGTTCAGACTGACGATCATGACGGCCACCTTTTCGGTTTTAAAAAACACGACCTAATTTGAAATTTTTTCGCACGAGAGACCCGCCGCCGGTCCCCAAAGGGGGTGGAAAGTTGACGACCACCCCCCCATGTTGGATTGCGATGAGAGAAGCGCTCGGAGGCGGCCATGAGCTTGGACTGGAAGGAACTCGACAAGGAACAGAAGAACCTCATGCGCGAGTTTAGAGACGATGAAGTTCCAATACGGATGCTGGAACCACACCTCACACGATTTGCGCAAAGGCTGCGGGGCGATGGGTACATCGTTGAGACAAGACCCAATCTGTATTCGCTGAGCGAGTTCGGTCGCAAGTTTATGGCCTCGAGATAAGGTCATTCATCGTCCGCATCGATGCGCACGATGTTGCTATTCACCCCGAGCGATGCGTTCAGCTTCATGATGTTGTTAGCCGCATCGAACTGTTCGGACTGGCTCATCACTTTTGCAATGAACAGCCGCTGCGACGGCGCGCCGCCCGCTGGCGCGTCATTCAGCACCAACTTGAATTCGTAATCGTGGATAGTCTTCTCAGCCGCGATGAGAGCCTGCTGACCCGGATCAGCATAATCGATGCCCATGACGAGCTCCATCGTGCCGGCGCTGCGCGGTCCCTTGATGGTGCGAGTGCGGGCCGCATCGATGGACGTGAAGTTGATGGCTTCACTCGTGTCACCAAGCGAACCAAGGGCTTCAAGCTCCTTGATCTCTTTCCACGTCACTGCATCGGCCGTGCTGAAGTCCGCGAGAACAAAGTCTGTGTTCTTCTGTGTTTTGGTCACGCCGATGAACAGTTTTGCACCGGCCGTCGCGAAAATGGTCATGATGTATTCCTCTCGTTGGTGCGTCGCTCGTCGGCGGCGTCACGGGCATTGCAGCGCCGGCAGCCCGGCTTCCAGTTGGTCTTGCTCATCCTGAGTTCAGGACGTTTCTTGATTGAGATCACATGGCGGACCAGCACTGCCGGCGCGCCGCATTCACACAGATCGTTTCCGGGAATAGCGAGGAAGGATTTGGCCTGCTTTCGCCATTCGTTGTCATAGCCGCGGTCACGGGCGGCGGGTCGCTTCTTTTCGAACCGAGCCTTGCGCTCCGCCGCCATGCGGGCAACTGCCTTGCAGGTCTTCCCCGATGGATGGGCCTTGCCGCAGTGGCCGCAGACGGAAGGAGCACGTACCGGCATCAGTCACCCATGTTTCCGTAAAGCAGGAATTTTTCAGCCTCGATTGCCGCTATCCCGCCAGCAGCCCATTGCCCGGCTGATTTCACCTTGCCCTCGAAGCTGTTGACGGTGACGCCAGAGGCGGCGAACGTGATTGCACCGGTACCGGCCTGAAGCCATCCACACGAGAAGCCGCCGCGCAGACCTGCGGGAATCGTCACAGTGCACGCAGCCGTGAAGGCGAGTAGTCTGCCCTGGTGCTTGTCAGTGAGCGTCAGCGTGCTTGCCGGGATGAATTCAGGGGCGGTGCCAACGTCCTTGATGACGTCGTCCACCGTTGTTTCAACCTGCCGTTCCGACGGCGTACCCGCCTGACGCTTGATTTTGATTTTATCGACCATGCCAAAATCCTTAAAAGTTGCGATCGCGGCGCCTTGAACCCAGAATCGATGAGGGGAGGCAGGCGCCTTTCCGCTGTTCGGCTGATCGCTGGAACCGTCACAAATGCCCCTCAATCAGAGTCAGGCGACGGGGCGCTTGGCGGCCTGTCCCTTGATCAGCAGTGCCGAAATCGCAGTGCCGGTACCGTGCGTGCCGGAGAAATCAGCCAGCAGCTTCAAGTATCGCTTGTTGCCGACATAGCCGAGCTTGGTCACCTTCGGATCGGCCTGCGCAGTGCGCAGCGGAAGCACGATGCCACCGGCCAGAACGTCGACGCCCTGCACGTCGCCGGCTTCAACCGGAACGAAGGTCGTGTTGTCGTCCGAGTGCGTCAACGTGAAGTCGATCTTGTTGGTGCCGGTGAAGGTGATGCCACCAACACCGGTGTGGATGGCGATTACAGCCTGATTGAAACCGAGCAAGTCGACGGCAACCGGGACGTTGTCAGCTGCGAGGACAGCCGGAGGAATGACGGTCGTCAAACCGAGATTATGGACGAGATCGCGCATATCTGAATCCTTTCCTTGCCGCGCCTTAGGAGGCCGACATTTTCAGTTTCTTGAACTTGGCTGCCTGGAGAACGCCGCCACCGACGCGGCGGGTCGCATGGATGCGGGTGATGCCGTTCGTGGCCAGGAGGTACGGGTTCACCAGAATGGACAGGCCGACACGGTCAACGATTCGGTAGCCGCTGAAGTCGCCGAAAACGATCGGTGTTGTGTTGGCGGCAATGTCCGGCATGTCCGGAAGCTCGATGACAGGACGGCCGAGGATGGTTTCAGGTTGGCCAAGCTGGAAGGACGGCTGCCAGAGGAAGCGACCATCGCCGTCTTTCAGAAGGCGAAGCTTGCCAAGGGTCGTGCTGTTCATGGCCCAGGTACCGGCATTGCGGTACTGCGTGGGTAGGCCGTACATCAAACCGACGAGAGCGTCGGGGACGATCGTACCGGTGTTGGTGTTCGGAACAGTGGCGATGTCTGCATTCGTCAGAATGCCTTCAGGTTCCAACACGCCATTTCCGACAACGAAAGCACGGCCTTCCTTGGCGCCGAAGTCGTCGGACAGGGCGAGGCGGACTTCCGATTCAGCCTGACCGGCGGAGTCGGCGAGAAGCTGGTTGGAGATATCAACGTAAGTGTTGAGCTCCTTCACGACGATCTCGGCCTGTCCGAACGTCGGTTCAGAAGCCTCCTGCGCTTGCAATTCGCCCTTCCATTTCGCAGCCGTAATGCCGGTACGCAAAGGGTACGAGACGCTCGGAGCCGACGTGGATCGGACCGAAGCCACGGAACGGACTGGAGACACAAGCACCAGGTCGCGAATGAACTCCGTCGACATCTCTGCCGGCGCCAGATATCCGCCCTGCGGATCGGAGCTTACCTGCAGCGTCTTCAACTCATCCGCTGGCGTCTGATTGCCAAGACGAAGATACGTGCCGAACGCCTTCTTTTCGATCGCTGCGGCCTCGTCATCCTTCTTCTCGGAAGAAGCGCCGGGGCGATTGGCCTTCTTTTCGAGATCCGCGATTCGCGTCTGCAGCTTCTCGTTTTCGGCAGTCTTGCCCTCGATCTCCTTCAGGCGGTCATCGACCGACTTCTGAAGCGTCTCCAGTGCTTTGGTGACGATTGCCTCCGGGGCGTCATCGTCGCCCTTGCGGATAAGGGTGGCACCGGTCAGCGCCTTGTTATTCAGGTGTTCCATTTTAACCTCTCAGGCGCTCGGCGGCGCGGTTGATTGCTTCAGCCATTGCGATGGCGTGGATTGCAGATTTCGCGCTTGTCACCCGCGCGCCGGGATGCATGCCGACCACGACGAGCGAGACTTCTAGGAGATCAAGCGCACTGATCGTTCGGCCACCGCCTTTGCGAGTGACCGATTTTTTGGTGACGAATCCGACGCTCAAGCCACGCACCGCGCCAGACTTAACCAGCGCATGCACCTCGCGGGCGCGGGCCACGTCATTGATGAGAAGATTGCCCTTGACCTGAAGTCCGGTGCTATCTTCCGAGGCAGAGGACCAGACGCCGATCGGGTCGTTCAGATCGTGGCCAAACAACATTGGGAGCGGCAACGTCGCGCTCTTGAAGCTGCCCGGCTCAATGAGGTCACCAACGCGGTCAGCGGATCCGAAAGGCCACGCCAGACCGGTGATTTCGCCGGTATCGGTTGCGGCGATCTTGGTTTCGAAAAAGAGACGTTCCATCAGCGGCGTCTCCCCAAGAGACCGAGGATTCCGAGGAAGAGCAGCGCAAGCAAAATGGCGTCCAACTTTTCAGCGATCATGATGCGCTCCTGAAGTTGGCGCGGTCGCCCGCGAAAGCGTCGACTTGCTGCTGTATCCATGCGACCTGCAGGACTTTCACGACTGCGGCGTGACCGAACTTGGCGTCGAGGCCGAAGTCGGCGGCGATGTCCCAATTGAGAACGCAGCGGGCGAGGCAGTTAATTCGGGCTCTTTCACGCGCTTCGAAAGAGGCTCTTCCATCAACATCAGCCGAGGACGCGAGCTCGTCCATCATGGCGATTCTGGCTTTATTCTGCGTCTGGCTGTCGGGGCCTGCGATAAGGAGACGGAGACCTGTCGGCTTTCCTTCCCACGGTTCCGCCACGTCCAACCAGCGTCCACGTTCTTGGTCGGCGAGATTGCCGTGAATTTCGTCAAGCGTCATCGCCCGGCTCCTTGTTTGGCTTGCTCTGGTCTGGGGGCGATGTCTTTTCCGCTGGTGTAGATCTGGGCTGCGATGCGCCTGTATTCGGATTGGCGAAAGTCTCGCCGCCCTGATACGGCGGGAGATCAAGCAGCAATGTCCTTGCCTCGTTCGGATTGAGGGCGCGGGAACTGATGAGGCTGCTAGCGGCCGTGGCTCGGCTGACGAGGTCGACATTCGTGAAATCGTCGCGCTCGAACTTAACGCGGTATGTGGCGCGTTCCTCACGGCTGAAGAACCCGCGCCGCATGGCAGCTTCCATCGGACGCATCCAGAATTCTAGCGAGGCCAGCCATTCTTTGCCGGCCTGTTCCGCGTTATTCCACGTGGCCCTATCAAAATCGAAAAGAAGCTGCGGCGGCACACGAAAGGCGCGCGCGACTTCGAGGATGATAAATTTCCAGAGCTGCAGAAACTGACTGTCGACCGAGCTGAAAGACAACGTCTTAAAGCTCGCGCCATCAAACAGCACCGCAGTTTTGCCGCTGTTGTCGCTGCCTTCGTGAGCTTTTCGCCACGCGGCAATCATTTTCTTCATGCCTTCGTCGCCGACGGCCTTCGGGCTTTCGATCACGCCACCAGGGCGGGCGCCGGCACGGAAGAGACGCCCGGCGTGGCGCTCCATTTCCTTCGCGACGCCAATGCTTTCGGACGCCAGTGTTACCGGGCAGCGGGTGAAGGGACCACGGACGAACACAACCTCGTCACCAGGTGTCGGGCGGTTGTTGATCCGGAACGACGGTTCCCGGCGTCCGTCCGCAGAGTAGTCCACCTGGAAGTGCGAGGGCTCGTAAGCGGTTACTTCGCGGACCTCGGCGGAAACCCGGTTAACATGGGACAGCGAGCCTTTGTCGGAGGTAAGAGCACCGGCGATGACATCACGGACCCATTCGAATGAGGATGTGAAATCGTTGACGTCGCCGTCCAGCAAGGTGGCCACCGGATGATCGGTGTCCGTCACCCAGGCGTCGCCGTCCTTCCGCTCAACATTCAGCTTGAGCGCAGCGATGCTAGACGACAGCAAATGAACGGCCGAGGCGACGGCCGGAACGGTCATCGCGGTGGCGAGGCCGACCGCAGTCGAGGAGACCAGACCGCCGGTGAAAAGGGCGAACTCTTCGGCGGTCGGCTCGGCAAGCGACTTAATGTCTACGACAGGTGATTTGCGGCTAAAAAATTTCATGACCAGTTTATGGCTGATCCGCCGAAGAATCGCTTAATGGTTTGGGAGGGGAATTCAGGGTTTAAGAAGGGGATACTTGGATGAATTTCGAATGGAGTGCGTATCTCGATTTCGTGAAGCCGATCGCGCAGTTTGCCGCAGCACTTTTCATCGCGTGGATAACGGTCTGGTTGGCTTTAGGACGTTACAAGAAAGAGAAACATTGGGATCGAAAGTTGCAAGCCTATTCCGATGTATTAGCGGCCTTGGGAACGATGAACCAAATCCTCAATGAGTGGATACGCGAGGAGCACGAGAGGCGAGAAGAGACGCCTGAACACATTCAGAGAAACACGCAACGTTACAGATCTGCAATGGAAAAGATTGAAGAGACATCCTCTGTCGCTGCCCTGATCTTATTTCCTAAAGTGAACCAGCGCCTACGGAATCTGATAAGTGAACTTCATCGGGCCAACAACAATGATCAACGATCATGGCTTTCGGCTCTTCAGGAGGAGCACGTTATCGTGGAAAAAGCACGAGATGACTTGGTGGAAATTGGGAAAAGCGACCTCGAACTCAATCATTCCGAACGGCCTCTCAAGAAGGCTATCAGATCATCTTCGAAGCAGTAAAATCGGCCACCAAGCTGTTTAATAGGAGAGTCCGGCTGCTTGGCTAAGGTATCTCGAATGAAATCCGAGCCTGTTCCGATGCGCCGTGCTATCCCATTCAGCGTCCAAATAATTTTGGTTGAGTTGCCAGAGGGGCGTGTGTGCCCCTCTGCGAGTTTGTCGAAACGTGCTGCAGTAAGTGGCGGCTTCATCGGTTCGCCTCGTATTTCCGCAAAGCCTCTGCGCGGGCTGCAATAGCCTCTTCCAACGTCGGGTGGCTGGAAGTATGAATGACGCGCCCTTCACGACAGAGTTTTGCCCGAAAGCGGACGTGTTGGCCTAGGGTTTGTTTACAGACGCCTTGCGCGCCGATCTTGTTGTTATGGTGTTTCGGGTGTCGCTCCATCCGCTGCCGCACTGTCGAAAGTTCAAGATTGCACAGCCGCAAATCCGACTCGTCTCGGTTTAAAACGCGGACCTCCATGCCTTCTGGAATTTTGCCGTGGGTGTAAATCCAGGCCAGCCGCCGGGCGCGATGGACAACGCCAAAAATGACGATCAGCCATCCCGACGTATTGGAGCAACCAGCCCTGGTACCGGCCGGAATGTTTGAGGTGGGCCGGACTCTCCAGCGGAAAACGCCTGTCGAAGCGTCGTAGGCGAGGCGATCTCGAACGGTATGAGCGGTTGGATCCATGGTCTTCTCCTTGTGTAGGCACAGCTTCGCCCTTTTCCACTTTGGAGAAAGGCCGAGCCTTCTTTCCAAACCCCCGACTAAAGAGACCCTTTACAGGGCGTGTACTCAGTGTCTTTTCTTCCCCGCAGAGAAGCCAATGTGTTGTCCCCACACTGTCCACCGGTGCTTTTTATCGGCTGCACCACAAAATCGATTTGGTCAGGTCGTCATCCCGATGGCAAAACGTTCTGCTTATCGCCTGCCGGGGGATGCCCGGCGCTCCAAAGTCGAGGTCGTCAGGGCGCGACGTTGCCTCTGTTTTTTTTCCCGAAACCGTCGGGCGCGGCATGCGTATGTCCTTCATCGGCACCGATGGTGCTTGGCAGGGTCAAGGACGTTGGAAGACCGCCAACCTACAGATCACTAGCGTCATGGCGGGAGCCTCCGAGCGGACCCATGGCGCTATAAAATCCGTATATTCTCTTGATTCTTCTGGGTTTTTCGGTACTATCAACGTGAAAGTCCCCGCAGGGACTTTGGAAGTCCGCGCCGCTCTTGGTCTCGTCAACCAGAGCGGCGTTTTTGTAACCGGACGTCATTTAGGCGTCTTGGCGTTGCGGGCCTCGATCTTAGAAGACAGCCAGGCTTCGACTTCTGTTTTGACGAAAGCGATTCGACGTCCGTCGAGGTCAATGGCGGCGGGGAATCGTCCGCCGGCGCGGGCTTTGTTCACGCCGGTTCGGCTTAACGAAGTCAATTGGCATACTTGTTTGAGGCTGAGGAGCTGTATGGGGGTTGTCATCAGGGCCATCCTTGTCAGTTGAGATGGCTGTCTATTAATTCCCAAAAAACTTACGTGGCAACAAGCACGGGGCAGCAATACGAAGCGTATAGAGCCTACCCGAAGTCCACGGATTTAAAACGTTATTCGATATGTATCGCCGTGATATTGGAACAAACACAATGTTCATCGCGGATTATGCTTAGGCTCCGACAAAATAATATTGCGAAATTTAGGAAAATATTTCAGCTGTCTTGGAGCTTCTCGAACCGCACAATGTTCGCAGCAGGCTTTGTTGTTACGAAGCCGGACCAAGCTTGCATCAAACGCCGGCGCTTCTCGATGGCGTCGGAGCGTCGGTAGGCGCGCTCGGCCTCATCACCCACAACATGCGCCATGGCGGCTTCGATAACTTCGCGCTGGAAGGTTGATCGATCGCCGGCCCAATCGCGAAAGGCGCTTCTAAAGCCGTGGACGGTGGCGCGATCTGCATAATCCAACGTCCGGAGCACTTTCTGCATGCTCATGTTCGAGAGGCCGCTATTCTCCTTCGTACCCGGAAATACAAAATCGTTCATCCGAACCGCCTTCATACCCTCTAAAACTGCTAGGGCTTGCTTGCTGAGCGGAACTCGGTGTTCGCGCTTGGCCTTCATCCGCAGGGCAGGGACAGTCCAGATACCAGCGTCCATATCAATCTCGTCCCATGTTGCACCGAGAACCTCACCCGTGCGAGCTGCAGTGAGAATAAGAAACTCGAGTGCGCGTGCACCAAATCCGCCGACGGATTTCAGCTCCTGGCAGAAGGTTGGCATCTCTATATAAGGTAGGGCGGCGTGGTGGCCGCGCTTAAGCTTCTCATCCACTGGCGGGAGGAGGTGTTCAAGATGGCCTTTCCAGCGCGCTGGATTTTCGCCCTCTCGCCATCCTGCCACTCTCGAGTAATCCAGCACCCTTTCGATTCGCCCGCGCAGTCTCGAAGCGGTCTCGTTCTTTTCCTTCCAAACTGGCAAGACCACCGCCACGACGTCGTCAGTGTCAATTGAAGAGACCGGCATTTTGAGGAGACGCTTGCAATACGCATCGCCGAGCGTCATCGACCACTGCGCACGGTGCTTGTCGTTTCTCCACTTGTCAGCGCGTGTCGCAAGGAAAGCCGCAACGGCCTGCTCAAAGGTCGTGGGCTTTTTTTGGGTTTTCCGAGATTCGGTTTCTTTGAACGGATCGCCACCCGCACCCAAGATCTCGCGGATCTCGTCAGCCTTTACGCGGGCGCCTGCAAGGGACACCTGGCCGGTACCGCTGCCAAAAGAACCGAGACCGAGTTCGCGGCGTTTGCCACCCCGAATATAAATAAAGCTCCAGGTCTTACCCCCGCCTTTGCGGACGACGAGATAAAGACCGTCGCCGTCGCTTAGTCGACAGGGTTCTTTAGCGGCCTTAATTTGGGTCGTATTCAGCTTGTTGCGCGCCATCGGTCCTAATTCTGGTCCTAACATTTGCGGGTGTCACAAGGGGCATTTGAGACGTCATAGGCATATAAGAAATGAAAAAGTACAATAAAAGCAATGCGGGCTTTTCATCTAAGTTATGAAAGGCGTGATCGCGGCGGCCATCCTCTCCGCCATCTACCGAAGCCCCCCGAGACGTTGAAACGCCACGCGCCTGGAAGCCCGATGCTGGTTCGGGCACACTTCCTTACGATTGCTGTCGCAGTTCGCTGATGATACCTGGCGATGCTGATAAGCCTCCGCCGCACTGACGCGCGAATCATCAGTGCCGATCTTGTGGGGTAGACAGGAACCCGCGATAATTTACCGAAGGCTGATCAACCGATAAATCGCCGGCATGCCCGGCGTGTCGAATCGTTGTCCGGCGATTCAGTCTTGGGTCGACCGGCTTTTTCAGCTGTTTCCCCCTATGCGCATCTATATTGTGCTTCGCGATAGGTGCAATCAAAGCAAAAAAATCCCGGTATCATCGACAGGCATAGCAGGCTATGGCCGAAAACGCCGGTAGTTTAGAAAGGCCTTGTTAACTTCGCTAACTAACGGATTTTCAAGGAAGTTCTTAATGCATTGTAAAAGCAACCATCGTGCCGTAGTGCGGTGTGTGTTGTTTCCGCAACAAGCCGAAATGAAGCATATACGTAAATGCGCTTTATCGGATGTTGGTGATTGCAAGCGGCGAAACCTTTTGTATTTTCACGACCAGAAGCGAGGCGGTGGATCGTTTGGCTTCTAAGAACACGGGAATGGGGCAGGGAATGCTGTCCTTCAGCGAAAGAACCCAGACCCACTTAAAAACTTTGACTGGAGGTCAACCATGAACATCAAGAGCCTTCTCATCGGCTCCGCTGCGGCTCTCGCAGCAGTATCCGGCGCTCACGCTGCCGACGCTATCGTCGCTGCTGAGCCTGAGCCCCTGGAATACGTTCGCGTTTGCGACGCTTTCGGCACCGGCTTCTTCTACATCCCCGGCACCGAAACCTGCCTGAAGTTCGACGGTTACATCCGTTTCCAGACCGACTTCAACCGTGGTACGGGCTTCGGCACTGGCACGAACAACCGTACGTCTGACTGGAACTCGTTTACGCGTGCCCAGTTCAACATCGACACCCGCACCGATACCGAACTCGGCGCACTGCGTGGCTACATCGGTCTGCGCGGCGATGCCAACAACGACTCCAGCCGCGGCGTTGTTGTTGACCAGGCTTTCATCGAACTCGGTGGCCTGAAGGTCGGTTACTACTACAACTGGTGGGATGATGGTCTCTCTGGCGAAACTGATATCCTTTCTTCGAACGCTACGCGTCTGAATGCTATCCGTTACACCTACGACGCTGGTTCCTTCTATGTTGGCGTTGCAGTTGAAGAGCTGGATGCCGCTCGTGGCACTTCCAACCTTTTCAGCCTTGCTAAGGGCGGTTCTTTCGAAGGTGCCAATAACGTTGGCATCAGCGGTATCATTGGCGCCAAGTTCGGTGGCGTAAACGCTAACCTGCTCGGCGGTTACGACACGGACCAGGAAAACGGTGCAATCCGTGCAATCGTCACGGCTGACATCGGTCCTGGCACTCTCGGTCTCTCTGGCGTTTGGGCTTCCGGCGCAAACAGCTACTACGAAGAGTCCGAGTGGGCAGTTGCTGCTGAATACGCAATCAAGGCAACTGATAAGCTGACCATCACCCCCGGCTTCCAGTACTTCGGTACGATCGATATCGCTGCTGACAACGACTTCACGGGCGACCGCGATGCATGGCGCGCTGGCGTGACTCTTGATTATAAAATCACTCAGGGTCTCTCCACGAAGATTGCTGTTAACTACCAGGACGTTGATGGCACCGAAGGCGTTGACCGCGGCGCTGGCGACCAGTGGACTGGTTTCGTTCGCCTTCAGCGTTCGTTCTAATCTGATCTGACATTGTCAGTGATGGAAAGCCCGGCTCAAGAGCCGGGCTTTTTTGTTGGAACGCGCAGATGTAACCGTACTTGAGGCGGGTTTCATTTCGGTGCTGATTCGCGTCCTCAGGGGTATCGAAGCGGACGGGCTGCAAACCTTGCGTCCAAGGCTGATTCTCTGGCGGCGAGGAAAAGCAGATACTCACGCAAGCAATCGTTTTTTTGGACAATTTCGCATGACCGGATCGTGTTGGGATTTTGGCGATCGGACGAATTTAACGCAGGTGAACCAACCTGAATTTTCATTAAGTATTTGAAAGGCATGATTTATTAACGCATTTTTAATAAATGACGCTTTGTCCGTAGAGTTGTAGCTATTTCGCAACAACTGAAAACTAAGGTCACCTTACTGTCTTCCTTCTGTCATGATTGCGATTGCCTGTGCGGCCGGTTTTGGCTCTAATGATCTCCATAAGCGGCACGCATTTCTGAAGTGCTTTCCCACCCGCTGCTTAGAAGATTAAGCGTTTGACTGGAGGTCAACCATGAACATCAAGAGCCTTCTCATCGGCTCCGCTGCGGCTCTCGCAGCAGTATCCGGCGCTCACGCTGCCGACGCTATCGTCGCTGCTGAGCCTGAGCCCCTGGAATACGTTCGCGTTTGCGACGCTTTCGGCACCGGCTTCTTCTACATCCCCGGCACCGAAACCTGCCTGAAGTTCGACGGTTACATCCGTTTCCAGACCGACTTCAACCGCGGTACTGGTTTTGGTGACGGTACCAACAATCGTACGTCTGACTGGAACTCCTTTACGCGTGCCCAGTTCAACATCGACACCCGCACTGATACCGAACTCGGCGCACTGCGTGGCTACATCGGTCTGCGCGGCGAAGCCAACAACGACTCCAGCCGCGGCGTGAATGTTGATCAGGCTTTCATCGAACTGGGCGGCCTGAAGGTCGGTTACATGTATACTTGGTGGGATGATGATCTCTCCGGCGAAACCGACATCCTCTCGTCCAACACTACCCGCGGCAACGCTCTGCGTTACACCTACGACGCTGGCTCCTTCTATGCTGGTCTCAGCGTTGAAGAATTGGATGCTGGACGTGATATCTCGAACCTCACCAACCTCTCAAAGGGTGGTTCGTTCGAAGGTAACAACAACGTTGGCGTAAGCGGTATCGTTGGTGCCAAGTTCGGTGCGGTCAGTGCAAACCTGCTGGGCTCCTACGACACGGATCAGGAAAACGGTGCCATTCGCGCAATCGTTACGGCTGACGTCGGCCCCGGCACCTTCGCTCTTTCTGGCGTTTGGGCTTCCGGCGCAAACTACTACTACGAAGAGTCTGAGTGGACGGTTGCTGCTGAATACGCTATCAAGGCAACCGACAAGCTGACCATCACCCCCGGCGCTCAGTACCTCGGTACGATCGATATCGGTGCTGACAACGACTTCACCGGTGACCGCGATGCATGGCGTGCTGGTGTGACGGTTGATTACCAGCTCACGCAGGGTCTGGCTGCCAAGGTTGCTGTTAACTACCAGGACGTTGACGGTACCGAAGGTATTGACCTTGGCGCTGGCGACAGCTGGACTGGTTTCGTCCGCCTTCAGCGTTCGTTCTAATCTGATCTGACATTGTCAGTGATGGAAACCCCGGCAGAAATGCCGGGGTTTTTCTTTTGAGTGCTTCCGGTCGTTACCGGCGTGTGAAAACAAAAAAGCACCGGGTGAGCCGATGCTTGAATGTTCCTGTAATGATCAACGATTGGCGGAAGTTTCCGCTCTTATCCCGCCCGCCCGTGGCGCAGGTCATCGACGATATCTGCCTGTTGGCCGAGCCTGGTCTTATAGACCTGATAATTCTCCATCACCCGCTGCACATAATTGCGTGTCTCGGGGAAGGGGATGCGCTCGATCCAGTCGACCACTTCGTCGATCGGCTTGCCGCGCGGGTCGCCATATCGGGAGATCCATTCCGGCACGCGCTTCGGCCCGGCATTGTAGGCGACGAAGGTGAGGATGTAGGAGCCGCCGAAGCTGTCGATCTGCTCACCGAGATAATGGGCGCCGAGCGTGGCGTTGTAGCCCGCATCGCTGGTCAGCATCGCCTGCGTATAGGGCAGCCCGTGGCGGCCGGCCACGCCCTTGGCGGTGCCCGGCAGCAATTGCAGCAGGCCGCGGGCATTGGCGGCGGAAATGGCGGTCGGGTTGAAGGCGCTTTCCTGCCGGGCGATGGCATAAGCAAGCGCCTTGCCGGAGCCGGCAATATTGGCGCTGGCCGGAATGACACCGAGCGGATAGGCGAGTGCGGCCGCATCGATGCCGCGGCTGAAGGCGGTCTTGCCGATCTGCAGCGAAACCTGATGGTTGCCGTTACCTTCCGCCCGTGCCGCCAGAATGGCAAGTTCGCCGGGGCTGTCCAGCTGTTCGGCGAGCAACCGGTAAAGGCTGTCGGCACGCCAGCCATAACCCGCTGCCTCCAGCCGGTCGATGGCGCGCACGGCCTCGCGGCCGGCAAAACGTTCCCGGTCGCCATTGCTCGCGTTCGGATAGGTGACGTTCAGGGTTTTGGCACCGATTCGTGCAGCGGCAAGCTGGCCATAGAATGTGCCGGGATGGGCGGCTGCCTTGGTGAAGAAATCACGGGCATTGCCCGGTCCGCCCGCTTCCGCCGCCCGTCCAAGCCAATAATAGGCGCGTGAGGCGGAAAGCGGCCGGTTCGAGGTTTGCAGCAGCGTGCTGAAGTGGCGTGATGCCGTCGCCGGATCGCGCAGCGCCCTGAGCGCATACCAGCCGGCATGGAACTCTGCATCGGCAATATCGACGGGCGAGGTGGCCGAATGATTGGCGACGATGCGATAGGCCTCGGCAAAATCGCCGAGATCGGCGACACCGCGCGCGATGATGCGGCGCTCATTCCACCATTCGCCGGGATTGACGAGCTTGGCCGTGTCCTTCGGCGCCTGCCGCAGAAGGACGGCGGCTTCCGGATATTTCTGCTGGTTGCGCAGGTTCTCGATACGCGCGAAGAGATAGGTAGGATCGTTGCGCCAGGAGGCCTCGACCTTGCCCAGCAAAGCTGTGGCATTGGCGGATCGCTGCAGCACCGCCGCCCAGGCACTATAAAGCGACTGCGCCTTGCCGAGATCACCGAAACGCTTCGCCTGGCTGATGCGGCTGCGATACATCAGGTAATCCATGCGCGCCTTGTGATCGGCCGGCGTCAGATAGGCAGGAAATTCAGCAAGCACGCGGTCTTCCATGTCCTTGTCCATGCCTTCGCTGACCCAGAGCTGGCGAATGAGGCGCTGTGATTCGTCCATTTTGCCGGAGGAGGCGAGCGCCTTGGCAAGCACGACGGTGCCATCAGCGGTTTCCGGCTGGCTGCTGCCAAAGGCTGAAAGCACCTGAGCGGCCGGTGGATCCTCGCGGTAAAGCGCCTTTTCGGAATTGGCTCGCAGGGTGGCGGCACCGGGCCAGCCGGCAAGTTCGCGCTGGGCGGTGGCGATCTCGGCGGAAGGCACGTCCTTCTGGCCGGAAACGGCAATCGCCCAGGAAAGAATATGCCGGTCGAGGCTGCCGCTCGGCATGGTATTGCGCAGCGAAATCGCCCTGGCCGCATCGCGGCTGGAAAGCGCGTCGAGGCCTGCCTTCAACTGGCTGGTATCATCGGAGCGGTTGAGGCGCGGTATGGCGCCGGTGATCTCGGGCGAGGCCGGCATGAAGGCCGGAACGGTCGGCGCGTTCGGCTTGACATAGGGAAGGGGTGCCGCACCCTCAGGCAGCGGTCCGGCCAATGCGTTCCAAACGGTTGCGGCAAGCCCCGCCGCCATCAATCCCCAGACTGTCTTTTTCATGCCGCTCTTCATCGTGTAACGGATTTATCGACTTTCTTGTAATATCGCTTCATTGCAGCGGGATTGCCGAAACGGTTTTCAGTCCCGCACGGGAATCTTGGGATTTCAGGCTTAATGAAATCTTAATTTCCGCCTCGCAATTCAATCAACTTTTATTCACCGGCCCGCGAGCGGCGTCGCTTTTCCGCACTTGCTTTTTGTGCTTGCCGATCCCGGCCCGGAGACTGTCACACTTCCGACAATTTCGGACAAAATACGCTGCCTTTGCGCTTGTCGGCGCCAAGGGCTGGCTCTAATGTGTGCCGGTTTTAACCATCGAATGCGGCCGAAGCATGAACCGGCTCGGCGCCAGGAGCTTTGCATGTTCAAGGGATCAATTCCCGCCCTCATTACCCCGTTCACGGACAATGGCGCCGTGGACGAAAAGGCCTTTGCCGCCCATGTGGAATGGCAGATCGCCGAAGGCAGCAACGGCCTTGTGCCCGTGGGCACGACGGGGGAATCCCCGACGCTTTCCCACGACGAGCACAAACGGGTCGTTGAGCTGTGCATCGAGGTTGCGGCGAAACGGGTTCCGGTCATCGCGGGTGCCGGCTCCAACAATACGGATGAAGCAATCGAGCTTGCGCTGCACGCGCAGGAGGCCGGTGCGGATGCGCTGCTCGTGGTCACGCCCTATTATAACAAGCCGACGCAGAAGGGCCTGTTTGCGCATTTTTCCGCCGTCGCCGAAGCGGTGAAACTGCCTATCGTCATCTACAATATCCCGCCGCGTTCGGTGGTGGATATGTCGCCGGAAACCATGGGTGCGCTGGTCAAGGCGCATAAGAATATCGTCGGCGTCAAGGATGCCACCGGCAAGCTCGACCGGGTTTCCGAACAGCGCATTTCCTGCGGCAAGGATTTCGTCCAGCTCTCGGGTGAGGATGGCACGGCACTCGGGTTTAACGCCCATGGCGGCGTCGGCTGCATTTCGGTCACCGCCAATGTCGCGCCGCGCCTTTGTTCGGAGTTCCAGGCGGCAATGCTTGCCGGCGATTACGCCAAGGCGCTGGAGTATCAGGATCGCCTGATGCCGTTGCACAGGGCAATCTTCATGGAACCCGGCGTCTGCGGCACCAAATACGCGCTGTCGAAGACCCGCGGCGGCAACCGCCGGGTTCGTTCGCCGTTGATGAGCACGCTGGAACCTGCGACGGAAGCGGCGATCGATGCGGCGCTGAAGCATGCTGGCCTGATGAACTGAGACACGCCTGAAAAGCCTTGAGGCGCGCCACGGATCGCTTCGCAACAGAAGCCGTCCGACGCGCCTTTTCTTTTTGCGGCGACGATACTAAATAGAGCATGTCTCCCAAAAGTGGGCACCTGTTTTGGGATGAAAACATGCGGAAAAGTAAGAACTACATCTCGAAAACCGCTTTCGGCGGCAAGGCCGAAGGCGCAATAAGAAAAACAAGGGATTGAAATATCATGGCCCCCAAAGGCAGCCAGCGCGTGGTGAACAAGATCGTTGCGGAAAACCGCAAGGCTCGTTTCAACTACGAAATCATCGATACTTACGAGGCTGGCCTTGTGCTGACCGGCACCGAGGTCAAGTCGCTGCGCGAGGGCAAGGCGAATATCGCTGAATCCTATGCCTCGGACGAGGGCGATGAAATCTGGCTGATCAATTCCCATCTGCCGGAATATCTGCAGGCCAACCGGTTCAACCACGAGCCGCGCCGCCGCCGCAAATTGCTTTTGAGCAAACGCGAGATCAGCCGCCTGCGTGCCGGCATCAACCGCGACGGCATGACGCTGGTGCCGCTGAAGGTCTACTTCAACGAAAAGGGCCGCGCGAAGCTGGAACTGGCGCTCGCCAAGGGCAAGAAGCTGCACGACAAGCGCGAGACCGAGAAGGAACGCGACTGGAACCGGCAGAAGTCGCGGCTCTTGAAGGGTGGCAACGCCTAAGCGGCAGGAAATTTCGCGGCTTAGAGGGTAGCGGCCTTTCGCCACTTGTTCTTCCGTCATGCCGGACTTGTGTGGACGTAATATGGTTTACTGGAGCATTGGCCGGGATGCGCATCCCGGCCAATGCAGGCAGGAGGCCGTATTTCCGGACTGGTTGAAACAGCCGAGATCAAGCAAGGCCCTGCCTGCTCCCTTTGACCCCGAACGGTTGCTCGGGCTTTCGCCCGCACCACAAGCCTGGGAGCAAGGCCATGATACAGGAACTTCTCTTCGTCGGCATCGATGTTTCCAAAGCCCGCTTCGATATCGTTGTGCATCCTTCCGGCAAGTGCTGGAGTATAGGCAGTTCACCTGCACAGATCGCGGCTCTCATTGAGCGCCTTCAGGCGCTTGGACAGGTCATCGTTGGGCTGGAGGCATCTGGCGGTTACGAGCGCAGGCTGGCTGACAGTCTGCATGCGGCAGGCCTGAAGGTTTATATCCTGCCGCCCGCAAGGGTTCGCAACTTTGCCAGGGCCATGGGCCAGCTGGCAAAGACCGATAGGATCGACGCCGCCGTGATCGCCCGCTATCTGGCGACGGTACACAATAGTCTCACGCCCTATGAGCCAGACGCTGCCCGCAGCAGCCTCAGCGCTCTGGCGGCTCATAGACGCAGGCTGGTCGCCGAAAAGAGCGGCCTGACGAGCCAGCTCGATACCATCGAAGAGCCGCTGGTGCGTGAGATGCTGGAGGTGCGTCTGCGTACCATCGCCACTGATATCGCCACCCTCGACCGCGCCATGCGCGACCTGCTGAAGGCGACACCCGCCCTGCGAAAACGTCACGACAGGATGTGTGAGGTCACCGGTGTCGGCCCGATGCTAGCCACCGCGCTCCTTGCCGATCTGCCCGAACTTGGCACCGTTTCGTCAAAGGTCATCGCTGCCCTGGTCGGCGTCGCACCGCATGCGCGCCAATCCGGATCCTCCAACCGCCAGGGCAAATGCTCCGGCGGCCGCAAGCATCTGCGCGACATCGCCTACATGGCCGCCCTCAGTGCCATCAAGATAAAAGACCCGGTCCTCGGCGCTTTCTACCAGCGCCTGCGCAGCAAAGGAAAACCCTTCAAGCTGGCCATAGTCGCAACAATCCGAAAACTCGTCACGATCCTCAACGCCATCGCCAGAACAGACCCCGCGTTTAACTGAGCATCCACGGTTGCTTGATCCGGCATCCAGCCACGGCGCGTCTGCGCCGTGAGAAGAGTCCTTTCAGCCCAAAGACTTGGGCTGGCTGGATCCCGGCTCAAGGCCGGGATGACGGGAGTGTGTTGCTGCCCGATGCGCCCGTCACGCCGCCCGGTACGACCGCTCCACATGCGCCCGCGTTGCCGAAACGCTGAACCGGCTCACCAGCGCCGCCAGATTGGCGCTGACATCGCTCAGATTATGCGTGGCCGCATTGGTTTCTTCCACCATCGCCGCGTTCTTCTGGGTCAGATTGTCCATGCTGTTGATCGCCGCACTGATTTCCTGAATGCCGACGGACTGTTCCTGCGCTGCCTTGGTCAACGAGGTGATGTGATCCTTGATGTGATCGACCTTGTTGCCGATCGTATTGAGGGATTCGCCCGTCTTGTTGACCAGCGAAACGCCCTGCATCACATCTTCGGAAGACTTGGCGATCAGTGTCTTGATCTCCTTGGCGGCGTTGGCGGAGCGCTGTGCGAGCTCTCGCACTTCCTGTGCCACAACCGCGAAACCCTTGCCGGCTTCACCTGCGCGTGCGGCCTCCACGCCGGCATTCAGCGCCAGAAGATTGGTCTGGAACGAAATCTCATCGATGACGGAAATGATCTGGGTGATCTTCTGCGACGATTCCTCGATGGCGCCCATGGCCTTCACAGCGTCCGTCACCACATTGCGCGAGCGCGCCGCCTCAATCGCCGAGCTTTCGACGATGGCCTTGGCCTCTTCGGAGCGCTGGGCGGAGAGTTTGGAAATGGTGGTGATTTCCTCGACGGCGGCGGCGGTTTCCTCCAGCGCGGCGGCCTGCTGCTCCGTGCGGCGGGCCATGTCGTCGGTCGCAGACGTCAGTTCGCGCGTATTGCCGGAAATCTTATTGGCCTCTTCGACGATCTGGGCAAATGCACCGGAGAGATTGCCGACGGCGGCGTTGAAATTGGCGATCAGCCCTTCGAATTGCGGCGCTGTCTTTTCGCCGATGCTGGAAGTGAGATCGCCATTGGCCAGCCGGTCGAGGGCGTTGTTAAGCAGGTCGAGAACGTGATCCTGCTCCTTCTTCATCTGCGCCTGCTCGGCCTCCACCTTTTGCCGCTCGCTTGCAAGCACGTCGAGATAGACGGAGATGGAATAATCCATGTCGAGAAGGGCGGCCTTGATGGTGGCGGAGAGGGCGTCCTTCACCTTCTTGGCCTTCTTTTCCACGAAAAGGCCCTTCAATTCGGACTCGATCACCGCCTTGACGATGCCGTCGAGCATGAGGGCATAGCCGCCGATATACCATCTCGGCTCCAGCCCCAGCCTTGCATGGGTGCGGCCGATGGCGGTCACGGCATTGGTGTAATCTTCGTTGAACGTGCCGGAGGCGATCCTGGACCAATGTTTGAGCTGCATGCTCTTGGCGTGGTGGATATGGGCCTCGCTGGAGAAAAACTTCGCCGTCTCCGGCACCGAGCGAACCTTCGCATAAAAACGATCGAGAGACGCATCGAGAGAGCCGGTAATGACGCCCTTCATGTCTGAAAGATTTTGTCGCTCACCGTGGCCAAGCCCCAGAAAATTCAGTCTTTCATCGAGTTGTCGGTCGTTTTTGGCTTGGCCTTGCATGTCTTGTCATCCTGCTTTGGCACCCAAATCATGTCTCTGGCGCCGTTGCGTGATTTAGACACGTCTAAAATTAACCAAGATATAATTTCGATTGGCTGGATTTGACGTTTGTTAATTAAAGCGGCGATTTTTCGGCGGCCAGGCGGCGTCTACGCAAACAAAAACGCGCCCGTTTTTTCGACTGGCGCGTTTCTCGATGTCATGGGGACAAGCCCGGATCAGACCGTCTCAGGACCTTCGGCGTGACGCACAGGGCGTTCGTTCGGGTCGCGCCCGATTTCGGCCTTCAGCGTCATCAGATCGATGAAGTGGTCGGCCTGGCGGCGCAGGTCGTCGGCGATCATGGCGGGCTGCGTGGCCATGGTGGAAACCACGGAGACCTTGCGGCCCTTGCGCTGCAGCGCATCCACCAGCGTGGTGAAATCGCCGTCGCCGGAGAACAGAACCAGGTGATCGACCGTCTCGGACTGTTCCATGGCATCGACTGCGAGTTCGATATCCATGTTGCCCTTGATCTTGCGGCGGCCGAGCGCGTCGGTGAATTCCTTCGCCGGCTTCGTCACGACCTTGTAGCCGTTATAATCCAGCCAGTCGATCAGTGGGCGGATCGAGGAATATTCCTGATCTTCGATAAGCGCGGTGTAATAATAGGCGCGCAGCAGATAGCCACGTTTTTGAAACGCCTTCAGAAGCTTGCGATAGTCAATATCGAACCCCAGGCTTTTCGATGCTGCATAAAGATTGGCTCCGTCTATGAAGAGCGCAATTTTCTCCCGTGGATCGAACATTCCATCCCATTCCTTTTTTTGGAAAGGCCATTATCTGGCTTTTATTTCCGGTCGCGAACGCGAAAAATCATGTCGGATCAACGAATTTGCGGTGCGCCGTTGCGTTTTAAGTAAGGTAACTTCACCCGTATTCCAAGACAATTCTTCTAGACATTTTGTTCATCAGACGCCAAACATCGGCAATAAGGTGCCAAAAGACGCCAAAGACAGGAAAAACTTGAATTCCGCGGCCAATGGCTGTATCGGAAGCTGGAAGGCTTCGTCGCGAGGAATCCCAAGCGTTTTTCGCAAGGCACGAAGCGCAGATTCAATAGGTTAGAGCATCCCTTGTGCATCCTCAAGAAAGCACGGCGCTCTGATCCACGACATTACGACTCGCAAAGGACAGGCAATGGCCCGCGTCACAGTTGAAGATTGCATTGATAAAGTAGACAACCGTTTCGAACTGGTGCTTCTCGCCAGCCACCGTGCGCGCCAGATTTCTCAAGGGTCCTCCATCACGGTTGACCGCGATAACGACAAGAACCCTGTCGTGGCGCTGCGCGAAATCGCCGACGAGACCCTGTCTCCCGACGATCTCAAGGAAGACCTCATCCACTCGCTGCAGAAGCATGTGGAAGTGGACGAGCCCGAGCCCGATCCGGTCACGCTCGCTGCCTCCGCTGCCGATGGCGAAGACGACGACCAGCCGGAAACCGTTACTTTCGACCAGATGTCGGAAGAAGAGCTGCTGGCCGGTATCGAAGGCCTTGTGCCGCCGGAAAAAAATGACGACTATTGATCTGAATTTATGACGCCTTTGGCAGGCGGTGGTTACCGTCTGTCAATAGTTGCCGTCATAATCTGATCCCTATTGATGCAGCATTGTGCGCTGGCCCTCGGGTTGGCGCGCTTTCTTTTTGTGGAATATCGCATGATGCGGCAATACGAACTCGTTGAGCGGGTTCAAAAATATAAACCGGATGCGAATGAGGCCCTGCTGAACAAGGCCTATGTTTACGCGATGCAGAAACATGGCCAGCAGAAGCGGGCCAATGGCGACCCCTATATCTCGCATCCGCTGGAAGTTGCCGCCATCCTCACTGAAATGCATCTCGACGAATCGACCATCGCGGTGGCGCTGCTGCACGATACCATCGAGGACACCACCGCCACCCGCGCTGAAATCGACGAGCTTTTCGGCGAAGACATTGGCAGGCTGGTGGAGGGGCTCACCAAGCTCAAGAAGCTCGATCTCGTTACCCGCAAGGCCAAGCAGGCCGAAAACCTGCGCAAGCTGCTGCTCGCCATTTCCGATGACGTGCGCGTCCTTCTGGTGAAGCTCGCCGACCGCCTGCACAACATGCGTACCATGGAATACATGCCGGCCGACAAGCGCAGCCGCATTTCCGAGGAAACAATGGAAATCTATGCGCCGCTTGCCGGCCGCATGGGCATGCAGGACATGCGCGACGAGCTGGAGGACCTGTCCTTCCGTTATTTGAACCCGGAAGCCTATGAGACGGTGACCAACCGTCTGCAGGAACTGGAAACCCGCAATGAAGGCCTTATCAAGAAGATCGAGGACGAGTTGCGCGAGCTTTTGGTGGCGAACGGCCTGATTGGGGCGAGCGTCAAAGGACGTCAGAAAAAGCCCTATTCGGTGTTCCGCAAGATGCAGTCGAAGTCGCTTTCCTTCGAGCAGCTGTCCGATGTCTACGGTTTCCGCATTCTGGTGGATGATATTCCCTCCTGCTACCGGGCGCTGGGCATCGTGCACACCCGCTGGCGCGTGGTGCCGGGCCGTTTCAAGGATTATATCTCCACCCCGAAGCAGAACGATTATCGCTCCATCCACACGACGATCGTTGGTCCTTCGCGCCAGCGTATCGAGCTGCAACTGCGCACCAAGCGCATGCATGAGATCGCCGAATTCGGCATTGCCGCCCATGCGCTCTACAAGGACGGCGAAAACGGGGAGGGCGATCTGCTTTCGAAAGAAAGCAATGCCTATTCGTGGCTGCGCCACACCATCGAATCGCTGGCCGAAGGCGACAGCCCGGAGGAATTCCTCGAACATACCAAGCTTGAGCTGTTCCAGGATCAGGTGTTCTGCTTCACGCCCAAGGGCAAGCTGATTGCGCTGCCGCGCGGCGCGACCCCCATTGATTTCGCCTATGCGGTGCATACCAATATCGGCGACACCACGGTTGGCGCCAAGATCAACGGGCGGATCATGCCGCTCGTGACGCGGCTGAACAATGGCGACGAGGTCGAGATTATCCGTTCCGGCGTGCAGGTGCCGCCAGCCGCGTGGGAAGAGGTGGTGGTGACGGGCAAGGCCCGCTCGGCCATCCGCCGCGCCACGCGCATGGCCATCCGCAAGCAATATTCCGGTCTCGGTTATCGTATTCTCGAGCGCACATTCGAGCGTGCCGGCAAGGCCTTTTCCCGTGACGCCCTGAAGCCGGTGCTGCATCGTCTGGCCCAGAAGGACGTGGAAGACGCGATTGCCGCCGTCGGCCGAGGCGAGGTTTCCTCGCTCGATGTGCTGCGTGCAGTTTATCCTGACTATCAGGACGAGCGCGTCACGGTGAAGATGACCGGCGACGACGGTTGGTTCAACATGCGCAGCGCTTCCGGCATGGTCTTCAAAATCCCCGGCAAGTCGCGCTCCGTTCTGGAGGACGATGGCGCAGCCGAAATGCTTGATGGACCCGACCCGCTGCCCATCCGTGGCCTGTCCGGCAATGTCGATGTGCATTTCGGTGCAGCCGGCGCCGTTCCGGGTGACCGCATCGTTGGCATCATGGAAAAAGGCAAAGGCATCACCATCTATCCCATTCAGGCGCCGGCGCTGCAACGCTTCGACGACGAACCGGAACGCTGGATCGATGTCCGCTGGGACCTCGATGAGGCGAACAAGTCGCGCTTCATGGCGCGGGTGATGATTAATGCGCTGAACGAGCCGGGCACGCTCGCTTCCGTCGCGCAATCGATCGCAACGCTTGATGTCAATATACGCGGCCTCAACATGGTCCGCATCGGTACTGACTTTTCTGAGCTGGCGCTGGATGTCGAAGTCTGGGATTTGCGGCAGCTGAACCAGTTACTGTCGCAACTCAAGGACCTCGATTGCGTATCAACGGTCACGCGTGCCTTCGATTGAGGCATTTTTGATCCGTTGCGAATACAAAAAGGCCGTTGTTATGCGTTGAGTGCATGGCAGCGGCCTTTTCCTGTCTCTGGTCGTTGATGGGGTTTGAGACTATCTTCCTCTCAGAAATTGAAGAGAAGGAAACGCGGCGTGCCGGTGAACTTACACCGATGAGAAACGCCAGTTCCAAACCGAAAGGACCGAAAATCATGTTTACTCCGCTTCGCAAGATCGCCCGTGCCGTTCGTGGCAAGACCACTCAGGAACGCGAATTCGAATATCTCAGCGGCTCGGTATCGAATGTCGACCTCGAGTTCCGCCAGCGCGAAATCGACCGCGGCCTGTTCCGCCGGTAATGCACTCAGCGCATGGCAGCCCTTCGCCATGCGTATGAGACTCGGCGCGTGCAGCCGTATCGGCCTGTACATTGCTGTGTCTCGCAAAATTATGTGAATGCGCGCTTCAAGCGGGCGTCCACCGCTGTCCGGGCTAGATGACAGGACACGTTGCTTTTGAAGCGAAGTTGACGGCGATAGGGTGCATATTTCCCCGACGTCATCCTTGGGCTTGTCCCAAGGATCTAATCACGTCGAATTAAATCAATCGGTTGCAGATCCTCGGGACAAGCCCGAGGATGACGTCAGAGTGTCCGGCAAGGTTCGTATTCATCTGGTGACGCCGCGCAGTATCGGCGTAGTGCCAGCTCAAGGCCGGAATGACGGAAGAAAATACGCCTGCAAAAGATCTCCGTGCCGTCTACCATGCTATTGGCTCAGCCCAGGCGATGAAATAAACTCCCCTTCATGCCGTTTCGTCGCCGTGAACCCGTTGGTTTTTCAGAGAAGATTCGCGACCTGTTCTGGCCGCGCACGGGTTTTTCCCGTTCGCTGCGCTATATGAAGCTGCGTCTGCTCAGGCTTTCCGCCTCTCCCCATTCGGTTGCCGCCGGTGTCGCCATTGGTGTTGGTGTGGCGTGGACACCCTTTCTCGGTATCCATATCATCATCGCCATGGCACTCGGTTTCCTCCTGCGCGTCAATCTCGTGGCGACCGCACTCGGCACCACCTTCGCCAATCCACTGACATTTCCGTTCATCTGGGCGTCCACCTGGGAACTGGGGCACTTCATCCTCGGCCGGCAGAAGTCGGCAAGTGCGGCGCATGTGGATTTCGTGGCGCTGTTCAGCCATCTCGAATTCCGGCAGATATGGACGCCGGTGCTGGAACCCATGACCATCGGTGCTTTGTTTCCTGCCGCCATCAGCGCCGTCATTACCTATATCGCCGTCTACAGCCTCATCAGCGGTTTCCAGCGGCGCAAGATGGAAAATCTCGCCCACCGCGCCGCCAACAAAAATGCTTCTCTGGAGATGTTGAAATGATCATAGGATTGGGCAGCGACCTGATCGACATCCGTCGCGTCGAAAAATCGATCGAGCGCTTCGGCGACCGTTTCACCCATCGCTGTTTCACCGATATCGAACGGGCGAAATCGGATGGCCGGAAAAACCGTGCCGCGTCTTACGCCAAACGTTTCGCCGCCAAGGAAGCCTGTTCCAAGGCGCTTGGAACCGGGCTTGCGAACGGCGTTTTCTGGAAGGATATGGGCGTCGTCAATCTGCCGGGCGGCAAACCGACCATGATCCTGACCAACGGGGCAGGGGAGAGGCTGGCGGCCATGTTGCCGCGCGGTCACCGCGCCAATATCCATCTGACGATCACGGACGACTTTCCCTACGCTCAGGCATTTGTGATTATCGAGGCGCTTCCCGTGAACGGGTAAGGCGCGCTGCCGCCGTAAAGGCGCTCTATTTGCAGAGGTGTCACAGAAGCGCTTCCCTTCGGGCTGGAAAGGTTCTAGAGAAGTCGCAGAAATATGAAAGCGTTGCCGGCTGCGTGAAACAGCACCCGCCGCAGGCGCGACAAGCAACGGCCCGGGAGCTTCTGAGATCGAAGGAGCCGGGAAACAATCAGGCAGGTCTATAAGTGTCCGAAAAAGCTGAGAAGAAGCAGAACGCCCTCTGGGAGAACGTCAAGGTCATCATTCAGGCGCTGCTGCTGGCCATGGTCATCCGCACCGTGCTGTTTCAGCCCTTCACGATCCCGTCAGGCTCGATGATGCCGACGCTTCTGGTTGGTGACTATCTGTTCGTCAACAAGTTCTCCTATGGCTATTCGAAATATTCGCTGCCCTTTTCGCCGAACCTCTTCTCAGGCCGTATCCTCGAATTCAGCAAGCCGAAGCGCGGCGATGTCGTGGTCTTCCGCCTGCCGCCCAATCCTGAAGTTGATTACATCAAGCGCCTGGTCGGCTTACCCGGTGACCGCGTGCAGGTGACGAACGGCGTGCTGTTCATCAACGGCCAGCCGGTTCCGAAGCAGCCCGATGGCGCCTTCACCTCCGATTACCGCGCCGATCCGGGCACCAATGTGCCGATCTTCCGCGAAACGCTCGACAATGGCGTCACCTATGACACGCTCGACCAGTCGCCCGACTCGCGCGGCGACAACACCCGCGAATTCGTGGTGCCGGAAGGCCATTATTTCATGATGGGCGACAACCGCGACAATTCGCTCGACAGCCGCTTCGACGTCGGTTTCGTGCCGGAAGAAAACCTGATCGGCCGCGCCAGCGTCATCTTCTTCTCGCTGGGCAACGACACACCGTTCAGCCGCATTTGGGAATGGCCGGCCAACATGCGTTGGGACCGCCTGTTCAAGGTTGTGGGATGAGCAAGAGCAAGCCGCTTTCCGCGGACGAGATTTCCCGTCTGGAAGCGTTGATCGGATACGAATTCAAGGACAAGGCCCGGCTCGACCGGGCCTTGACCCATGCCAGCGCCCGCTCCGCCACGGCCGGCAATTACGAGCGGCTGGAATTTCTGGGCGATCGCGTTCTCGGTCTCTGCGTCGCAGAACTGCTGTTTTCCATTTTCCGCAATGCTACCGAGGGCGAATTGTCCGTCCGGCTGAACCAGCTGGTCAGCGCCGAATCCTGCGCCGCGATCGGTGATGAGATGGGCTTGCATAATTTCATCCGCACTGGATCGGACGTGAAGAAGCTCACCGGCAAGGCGATGCTCAACGTGCGCGCCGATGTGGTCGAAAGCCTGATCGCCACCATCTATCTGGATGGCGGGCTGGAAGCATCGCGTAAATTCATTCTGAAATACTGGCAGAGCCGGGCTACAAGCGTGGATGCCGGGCGGCGCGATGCCAAGACCGAATTGCAGGAATGGGCGCATGCCAGATTTGCGACCACGCCCTCTTACCGGGTTGACGATCGCTCCGGACCGGATCACGATCCCAGCTTCACCGTGACGGTGGAAATTCCCGGCGTGAAGCCGGAAACCGGCGTCGAGCGCTCCAAGCGCGCGGCCGAACAGGTGGCGGCAACCAGATTGCTGGAACGCGAAGGCGTCTGGCAGAAAAGCCCCACCCGAAACTGAGCACCCGACGAAAGGGTGCTGCAATCGAGCGTATGGCGGACCCCCGTGGCCGCATGTTGAATACCTCTGACCTTGATGGATATCATGACCGATCACGAAAACCCCGCCGTAGCAGGCGAAGACAATGCCCTTCCGACCCGTTCCGGTTTCGTCGCTCTCATCGGCCCGACCAATGCCGGCAAATCGACGCTGGTGAACCGGCTGGTGGGCGCAAAAGTCTCGATCGTTAGCCACAAGGTGCAGACGACGCGCGCCGTGATGCGCGGCATTGCCATCCACAAGAATGCGCAGATCGTTTTCATGGACACGCCCGGCATCTTCAAGCCGCGCCGCAGGCTCGACCGCGCCATGGTCACCTCGGCCTGGGGTGGCGCGAAGGATGCGGACCTCATTCTGCTGCTGATCGACAGCGAGCGCGGCCTGAAGGGTGACGCCGAGGCCATTCTCGAAGGGCTGAAGGATGTTCCGCAGAAGAAGATCCTGTGCCTCAACAAGATCGATCAGGTGAAGCGGGAAGACCTTCTGAAGCTCGCCGCCGCTGCCAACGAAACGGTTGCGTTTGACCGCACCTTCATGATTTCTGCCACGAACGGTTCGGGCTGCGAAGACCTGATGGATTATCTGGTGGATACCCTGCCGGAAGGCCCGTGGTATTACCCGGAAGACCAGATTTCCGATCTGCCGATGCGCCAGCTCGCCGCCGAAATCACCCGCGAAAAACTCTTCCTCCGTCTGCATCAGGAACTGCCCTATGCTTCGCATGTCGAGACGGAAAAGTGGGAGGAACGCAAGGACGGCTCCGTGCGCATCGAGCAGGTGATCTATGTCGAGCGCGACAGCCAGAAGAAGATTGCTCTTGGCAAGAACGGCGATGCGATCAAGGCGATCTCCACCGCCTCGCGCAAGGAACTGTCTGAAATCCTCGAGCAGCCGGTGCATCTCTTCCTGTTCGTCAAGGTGCGCGAGAATTGGGGCGACGACCCCGAGCGTTTCCGTGAAATGGGTCTGGAATTCCCGCGGGGTTAAGGCACTCCCGGTTTGCCCCGGCACCTCGTTCCTGTGACAAGCACAGGAACGAATATCTTCATCCACCACCGGGAACCGAATACGTTCGGGCGGGTTGTTCCAAAACAATTGGGCGCAACCTTTTTTTGATGATGGATATTCATGTCGCCAAAAAAACCGAACGGAATTTCCACCACCCCGTGCCAGCAATGTCCCCTGCGCGACCTGCCGCATTTCCGGGACTTTTCCTCCCCCGAACTCGATTTCGTCTCCCGTTTCAAGACGGGGGAACTGGCGGTGGAAAGCGGCTCCGTCATTCTGATGGAAGGCTCGCACAGCGCCCATCTCTATACTGTCCTGCATGGCTGGGCTTTCCGTTACAAGACGCTGGAAGACGGCCGGCGGCAGATCCTCAACTATGTCATGCCGGGTGACCTCGTTGGTCTTCAGGGCACGGTGATGGGGGAAATGCAGCATTCGGTGGAGGCACTGTCGCCGGTGACGCTCTGCGTCTTCGAGCGGTCGCGCCTCAACAACCTTTTCACCGATCACCCGGGCCTTGCCTATGACCTGACCTGGATCGCGGCAAGCGAGGAACGCATGCTCGACAGCCATCTCCTCAGCATTGGTCGCCGCACCGCGCTGGAGCGTGCGGCCTATCTCATCGCATTCCTCTACAGCAAGGCGAAGGCGGTTGATCTCGTGCGCGGCGAAACCCCTATCCCCGTCACGCAGCAGCATGTCGCAGATACGCTCGGCCTTTCCATCGTGCACACCAATAAGACCTTGAGAAAGCTGGTCGATCGTGGCCTTATCCGCTGGACGGACAAGGGCTGTCTGGTGCTTGATAATGCCGGGCTGGCCCATGTGGCCGGCTGGGAAAGCGACGAGAAGCGTCAAAGGCCCTTCATCTGATCTTCTTCCGACATGTCTTTTTTAAATGACGCTGGAGCTGTAATTTGCGACTCCTGTCGTGATATCTCGCTTGAGATCACGTCGCAGACCGCGGCTTCGAGCCTTGCGGCTCTGTTTTTAGGAAGAAGAAAACATATGGTGCCACAACGGGTTATCATCGTTGAGGATGAATATCTGGTGGCGCTTGATGTCGAAGCGGTTCTCCAGTCCATGGGGGTGGAAACGGTCGTGATCGCCACGACGCTTGGGCAGGCAAGGCAAGCTCTCGACCAGGACGGCGCCGATTGCGTTCTTCTCGATGTCAGCCTGACAGACGGCAAAAGCTTTGATTTCGCGCGTGGATTGCGGGAAGTGGGCATTCCCTTCGGTTTCGTCAGCGGTTACGGCGACACGACGGGGTTTCCCGCTGATCTCTCGCACTCGCCTCTGCTCGGTAAGCCTTTCGGGGAAAATGAAATCATGGATTTTGTTCTCAAACTTGTCGGCATGCCGAGCGAGGCCGTAAAAGAATAACGTTTTGACGCCAGATCGGTTATGATCGGGCTTGAATCGAAATTCGGACAGGTTTCATGCAGTGGCAGGATGAGGCGATCATTCTCGGCGTTAAACGCCATGGCGAGACGAGTGTCATCGCCGAGGTGATGACCCCTTCGCGCGGCCGCCATCTGGGCATGGTGCGCTCCGGCCGCTCTCGCACCATGCAGCCGGTGCTGCAGGCGGGAAATCGGGTGGATGTCATCTGGCGGGCGCGGCTGCATGACCATCTCGGCGAATTCCGCATCGAACCGCTGCAATTGCGCGCAGCACAGCTGATGGAGACGGCAACTGCCGTTTACGGTGTGCAGGCCATGGGCGCTTTGCTCAGGCTTCTGCCGGAGCGTGATCCGCATCCGCATCTTTACCAGGCGCTCGATGTCATTCTCGACAATCTCCACGATCCCGTCGATGCAGGCGAACTGTTCGTGCGTTTCGAACTGGCGGTGCTGAACGATCTCGGTTTCGGCCTCGACCTCAGCGAATGTGCAGCAACGGGGCTGCGCAGTGATCTCATTTATGTCTCGCCGAAGACGGGCAGGGCGGTCTGCCGCACGGCGGGCGCACCCTATGCGGCAAGGATGCTTGCGCTTCCTGCCTTTCTTGGCGAAGGCCAGTCGAAGGCGGCCGATCCCGAAAGCCTCGCGGCGGCGTTCCGTCTGACCGGCCATTTCCTTCACCGGCATGTTTATGATCCGCGCGGCATGAATGAAAACGCCGCCCGCGACGGTTTCGTGCAGGCGGCGCTGAAGGCGCTGGAGCGCAGGGCGACACCGCCCGCTCTCGATAAAGCGGTCTAGAGCATTTCCAGGAAAAGTGGACCCCGGTTTTCCGTCAGGAAATGCGCTCCAGTCTTAGGCCATGGCAGGTCGTGGTGCCGGCCGCTCCTGAATGGGCCAGTGCACGATGGCCGCAAAAATCCCCATGCCGACGCCGAGCCACCAGACGATATCGTAGGTGCCGAACCGGTCATAAAGGAAGCCCCCCAGCCAGACGCCAAGGAACGAGCCGATCTGGTGAGTCAGGAAAACCACACCGCCCAGCATGCCGAGATGGCGTGTGCCGAACATGATCGCCACCAGCGCATTGGTGGGCGGCACGGTGGAAAGCCACAGAATGCCCATGACGGAGGCGAAGAGGATGACCGAAAGCGGCGATTGCGGCAGCAGCAGGAAGGCCGTGACGACGACCGAGCGGGCGATATAGATATAGGCCAACAGATAGGGTTTCGAATAACGCTGGGCGATGACCCCGGCGGCGAGTGACCCGATGATGTTGAAGAAGCCGATCAGCGCCATGGAAATGACGGCGTAACGTGGTTCGATGCCGATATCGCCGAGATAGGCCGGGAAATGCGCTGTTATGAAGGCCACCTGAAAACCGCAGACGAAGAAACCGGTAGTTAAAAGCAGATAGCTCTTGTGGCCGAGCGCCTCCTTTAGCGCTTCGCCGGCCGTCTGCTGGAACTGCGCCTGGGACTGGCTGCCGGAAGAGGAATTGCCGCGCATCGGCCATGCCAGCAGCGGAACGAGCACCATCATGGCGGCCAGCCAGACGAGGCTGTCCGACCAGCCATAGGCGGAAATCAGCCCCTGGCTGATGGGCGCAAACAGGAACATGCCGGCCGAACCCGCCGCCGTGCCGATGCCGAAGGCAAGCGAGCGCTGCTGCGGCGTGACATGGCGCGCGAAGGCGGAAAGAATGACGCTGAAGGAACCGGCGGCAATGCCAAGCCCGACAAGCACGCCGCCACCGAAATGCAGCCAGAAGGGCGAAGTGCCGAAGGACATGCAGATGAGGCCAGCGGCATAAAGGATGCCGGAAAGTACCAGCACTCGGCCCGTGCCGTATTTATCCGCAATCGCGCCGAAGAACGGCTGGCCGAGGCCCCAGAACAGGTTCTGCAAAGCCATGGCGAGACCGAAGGTGGAGCGATCCCAGCCGGTATCGGCAAGCATCGGCAATTGGAAAAAGCCCATGGCCGAACGGGGACCGAAGGTCATGACCGCTATCAGCGACCCGGCGGCGATAATCAGCCAGGGCATGGTCTGGCGTGTGGCTTGCGACATGACTATTCCCCCATCGCAGCGCCGCGGCCAAAAGAAAAGGCGCATGGCTTGCTGCAGATTCCTCTATGATGAGATGAATATTATCGTTTGTCAGGCCGTCCCACTAGCGACTTTTCTTGACGGCCATTATTCATGACGTTGATGGAATACGGTCGGAGCGACGACGATGAAACAGAATATCTACGACGATACAGGGTTTTTCAAGCGTTATAGCGCCATGCCGCGCTCCGTTGAAGGTCTGCGCCAGGCCGGCGAATGGCATGAGTTGCGCGCCATGCTGCCGGACCTGCAAGACAGGTCTTTTCTCGACCTAGGCTGTGGTTTCGGCTGGCATTGCCGTTATGCGGCGGAGCAGGGGGCTGCCCATGTCGTCGGCGTCGATCTTTCGGAAAACATGCTGCGCCGCGCTGCCGAGATCAATGGCGGCCCGGGCATCGACTATCGCCGGGCGGCGATTGAAGACATCGACTTTCCGCAGGACAGTTTCGATGTGGTGCTGAGTTCGCTTGCCCTGCATTACGTCCGCGATCTCGACGGGGCATTCGCAAAGATTTTCGCGGTGCTTAAAGCGGGTGGCGATTTCGTCTTTTCCATCGAACATCCGGTCTTCACCGCGCTGGAAAAACAGGACTGGTTTTATGGTGAGGATGGCGAAATCCTGCACTGGCCACTCGACAACTACCAGAACGAAGGCGTGCGCCACTCCAACTGGATGGCGGATAATGTGGTCAAATATCACCGCACCGTGTCAGGCATTCTCAACGGCTTGCTGTCCGCCGGTTTTGCCCTGACGCAGCTGGCGGAACCACGGCCTGATCCGGCTTTGCTCGCGGAGCGACCGGAGATGAAACACGAAGATCGCCGCCCGATCTTTCTGATCGTCAGCGCCCGCAAACCGTGATGGCATGAGGGGCTGGCCTAGCGTCTCTTGATTGCCCAGCCCTCCGGCCGTTCCTCGACCACTCTTGCCAGATCGCCGACGGACAGACTGCCTTCTCCGCGCGGCGTCACGTTCCAGCCAAAGAGCGGCCCCGGCACGCGCCGGTCGCCGGACATGCGGATGCGGCCCATGGCTTTCATGGGGGAGGGTACGTCGCGGGAGCCGGTCGTCTGGTCCTGCGTGGTCATGATGCAGCGGGCGCAGGGCTTGACGAGATCGAAACGAATGCCGCCGATCTCTATAGCTGCCCAGCGGTCCTCCGCCCAGGGCTCGTCCGTTTCCAGCACGATATTCGGCCGGAACCGTTCCATGCCGACGGCATCCTCGCCATTGGCGCGCATATTGTCGTTGAGTGCGGCAAGCGAGGCGGTGGTGGTGACGAGGATCTGGTAACCGTCGGCAAAGGTGACGGGTGTTTCATTGCCCGTCCATTCAAGGCTTGCGATGCGTTTTGCGGCATCGTCGAAAAAGGCGAGCTTCACCTCGCGCCCGAGCCAGGCTGAGAGCGTGTCGTTGGTGTCATCATCGGCGATATTGGCGCTGACGATCGATTTCCACACGGCCACATCCATGCGCTGCCCTGAGGGTCTTGCGAAAATCTCGCCGTTCTTCTCGCGCGAAAGCACCATGCCACCATCCGCGTGCCGCGCCAGCACGGTGGCGATATCTGGTAATTCGCGCTGGGTGATGAAATGGCCGGAAGGGTCGGTCAGCATGGCGCGTCGGTCACCCGGCAGGCCTTCCGCCGAAACGGCGCTTTCCGTAAGGGCGATGCCGCGCGCGCTTTTCAGCGGATAGATGTTGAGTTCTGTCACACGCATCTTACTATCCTCATATCTCATCGAGAAACAGGTCGAGCACCTGTTTCAGCCGCTCATGGCGGGCTTTGGCCATCTGCCGCCCCGTCTCGGTGCGAAAGCCGTCGGCCAGTTTGAACAGCTTTGTTTCGAAATGGTCGATGGCAAAGGCGCGATCATCAAGCGGTCGCTCCTTCGCCAGCGGATCGGCCGGATCATAAAGCGCCGAGCCCATGCGCCCGGCAATATAAAAGCAGCGCGCCGCGCCGACCATGCCGATGGCATCCAGCCGGTCGGCATCCTGAAGGATTTTCGCCTCCAGTGTCTGCGGCTCGATATTGGCGGAAAAGCTGTGGGTGGTGATGGCATGCGCGGCGGCGTCGATATCCTGCCGCTGCCAGCCGAGCCTCTCAAGAATGCCCGCCGCCTTTTCCGCTGCCAGCCGCGAGGCCTGCGCCCGCAAGGGCGAATTCTTCTCCACCGCCACGCAATCATGCAGCAGCACGCTTGCCGCGAGCACATTGCCATCCCCGCCTTCGCCCGCATGGATGCGCATGGCGTTGCGGAAGACGCGGTGAATATGGGCAAGATCGTGCGAGCCGTCGCCCGCATCGGCGGCGTGTGGTATCAGGTCCTGCGCAAGCGCCGCATAGGGCGCGAAAGCTTCGGCCGCGATCATGCCTGCGGCTTCCGGGTCAGGATTTTCTGGTAGAACAGGCCAATGCCGATCAGCACCGCGCCGAGCCCGATGAAGGACAGGGCTCTCAGCACACCTTCGAGATTGCTCATGTCGATCAGGAAGGCCTTTGCGACCGAGAGCAGCACGAAGGCGGCCGATGCCAGACGCAGGCTACGGGCATTAAAGCGCGAGCCGAGCACGAGCAGCAGCACGCCGATCAGCAACCAGACCACCGAATAGCTATAGGTCTCGCCCTGCAGAAAACCCTTCCAGTCGGCAATGTTTTCGCCCTGCCAGAAACGGCGCACCGAAAGCGTGGCCCAGGCGAAGCCGAGCGCTGCGCCGGCCACCGCCAGCATGCTGACATAGGGCGGGGGACGTTTTCCCCGCGCATAATAGGCAAGGCCGCCATAGGCGAGCGCCGGCAGGAGATAGCCGATCAGCAGCAGGTTGAGGACCGGGATGCGTCCGGTGTTTTCGCCGGTGAAATAGGGGTTGAGCGTGAAGAAATGCATCGTCAGCACGTTAATGACGGCAATCACGCCGGCAATCATCGAGCCGTAACGGAAGACGGGGCTGGGGCTCTTGAGATCGAGCGTCATCAGCACGCCCGAAAAACCGATGGTCAGCAGCGTGTAGATCGACTGTTCGCCGAGCGTCGGTACGCTGTTGTCAAGCGTGCCGCCATTCATCGCGTGACGGATGAGGATGGCGACGGCGAGAAGCCCCATGACGCTGGCAATCGCCTGCAGGAAGTTCTTCGCCCTGACGCCCGGCCAGTCACGCAGCAGCCATGCCGAGGCGACGGCCAGCAGGGCGGGAATGCCATAACCCGGCAGAAGCGCGTTGAAGACCGGCGTAGTGCCGAGGTTCTGTGGCCCGACGAGGGTGGGTTCCCATGCGATGCGGCCAAGAACGGCAACGCTTGCCACCGCCATCACCCACGGCAACACCTCCCAGTTGCGCTTGCGGCTCGCCAGCACATAGAGGAAGCCGATGACCGAAAGCAGCACGGTTGTCACGAGCCCTTCCGTCAGCGTGTGCAGGCTGAGCGCAAAGGCGGCGAAGGAACCGAGCACGAGAATGTTGAGCGGTTTGCGATTGGCCTCATCTTTCTGCCGGTGCAGCCATTCGGCACCTGCAAGCAACACGAAGCCGAGGCCGAGACCGTAGGCCGCGTGCAGCCAGTCGCGGCCGAGATTGCCATATTCGACGAAGCTTGCCGTGGCGAGCCAGACCGGGAAAAGTGCTGCGATACCGGCCCAGAGCTGGGCGAAATCCGCATCTTCGGTGCCCTTGCGTTTGAGGAAGGAGAAGGCACACAGCACCAGGATCGCGCCGAGGCCGAGCGCCATGGCTATTTCCGCGGTGTAGCCTGTTCCGACGGGCGGAAGCGTGACGCCGGTATCATTGATGAGACCAATGAAGTCGATGCCCTGCCGCGACATCAGCGATACCGCAGCCTGCGCGCCGAGCGCGGCGATAATCGCGGGCCAGACCGCATAGTGGCGGGCAGCGCCAAGCGCGGCAAGTGCAGCAATGAGCGCCGAAACGATCAGGGCCGGATGGGTGTCGACGCTGCCCTCGGCAAAGAGGAAACCGATGGCTGGCAGGATCACGGCCATGGACACCGTGAGACTGATGGCGAGCGACGGGCGCAGCAGAAGCCGCATGATGCGAACCGCGCGCCGCTCGGGAGCTGCGGTTTCGGCCGCTTTTGCGGGCGGGGTGTCGAGCTGCTTTCCGGGCCACAGGAAGATCGTACCGGCCAGCATGACGAGCAGGGCAAGCGTCGGCGGTTCGGCACTGATCGTATCGGAAAAGCCGATATAACCGAGCGCCCAGAGACCGATGCCGGCATTGGCAAGCGATGGAACGACGGTCCAGCCCTGCCGGCGCGCTGCCGCTGCGGTCGCCAGCCACGAGATCGTCAGGAACACGAAAAGCGCCCAGATATTTGGCGTTTCGCTGGAAATCAGCGCCGGAGTCAGCATCGAACCGAGAAGGCCAAGACCGGCCAGCGCCTGTCCGTGCAGAAGCGACAGTCCGATGGTGGCAAAGGCGACAAGCCCAAGCAGGATGAAAGCCGTTCCAGACCCGATATAGTCGTAAATGCCATAGGCCGCGTAGACCACGCCGAACAACGTCAACGCGCCCGCCGCCGTCAGCACACCCGGTATCATGGCATTGGAATAGGCAGCGGCAATGCCCGGCACCGCCTTGCGGCGGATAGCCTCGCCGGCAAGCCCGAGGAAAAGGCCGAAAATGGCGGCGAGCGACAGCCGCACCGCCGGGCTCAGGAGACCCGATTCGATCGAATATTTGACGAGGAAAATGCCGCCAAGCGCCAGCGCCAGCCCGCCGGCCCAGACCGCCCAACGTGCGCCGAGCAGGCTCTCGAAGCTTTCTTTCGCTGCCGGGTCAGACAAGGTATCAGTGACCGGTACAGATACGTTACTGGCGACCGGTGCAGTCGGGGCTTCCTCAAGCGCCAATTCTTCCGATGTTCCTTTGACAGGAGCTTCTTCAGGCTCGAATGCATGATCACTCTGGAAAGCTGCTGCGCTCGGCGAACCCACACTTTCATCTTTCGCCGATGAAACGGCAACATCGCCGGTTGCTGCTGCTACTGCCTGCGCAACCGCCGGCGTATCCAGGATAACAGCCATCAGACGCTTGAGGCCGTGGACCTCACGCTCCAGAGACTTAATTTTGCGGGAGTTGCGGATGCTCGCGACCAGCGTGTAGATGAAGGCCGCGACGAGGGCGAGGATAAACAGCGGGATGTCCAAACGGGCTCTCCAATTACGAAGCTGTTTTTAAAGCCCTTTTGGTGAATTTATGCAAGGCCCGGTTGATGGAGCTGTGGGTAACGGGGAGAGCGGGCGAGTGACACCCGTGGGTGACACTCGAGCCGCCTCGTATCAGGAAGCATCCGCCAGCCAGCGCCGCGCCGCTTCGATATCGGCAAGCCCGAGTTCGTGCCCATCCGCGAGCGTTTCCACCTCGGCCGTTGCGCCGCTCGCCACTAGCCTGCCTTGCAGCACGCTCGCGCCATCGCGGTATTTGTCGCGTTCTCCGGCAACAAGCAGGAAATTGCGGCCGGAAAGATCGGTCTGCGGCCATGTTTCAAGAACCGGCATCGGGCGATAGAGCAGGGCATCGCCGGCAAGCTCCGGATAAAGCGCCGCAAAGGCCGCATAGAAGTTCGCGCCGTTGGAATGGCCGATGAACCGCAGTTTCGAGCGATCGAGACCATAGGCGCGGATTGCCCCCTCCACGAAGGCGGCAAAGGCCTCCGCTTCGGAGACGATATCCTTCTGGTCGAAGCTGAAATCGGGGAAGCGCCGGAACCAGCGGGCGATCTCTTCTTCCGTGCTGCGGCCGCGCACGCCGAGAAGGGTGGCGCCGGGCGCCGCCCTGTGTGCCAGCGGCGTCAGGCTCGTTTCACTGCCGCCGGAACCATGCAGCAGGATGAGGGTGCTGCCATCAGGCTCCTGCGGCGTGTAGAAACGGTGCACGAAGAGCAGGTCGCGATAGACGATCCGCTCTTCGCCCGGCATTGCAAATTGCGGCAGGGAGACGCGCACATCCGCTTCATCTTTCATGAAGAGTGGTGGAATGAACAGTTCTTCGCCAAGCGTCGCCAGCGGTTCGTCCACCGTCATGCCGGGCGCATCGGTCGCCATTTCAATCAGTACGCCGCCGGGTTCGCGGACGTAGAGCGAGTGGAAATATTTCCGGTCATGGGCATTGGTGGTGCTGGAATTCAGCGATTTCAGCCCTGTGAGAACCGTGTTCAGTTCATCCATGTCCTTCGCACGGAAAGCGATGTGGTCGACCGTGCCGGTGCCGGGCGCGCTGGACCAGAAGCCGGTCGCATCGCGCACGTCGATAATGTCGCCGCTGTCGGAAACGAGCCGGCGGATCGCGCCCGCCTGGCTTTCGTGGCGGTAACCGAAGTGTTTTTCCAGAAACGCCACGGTTTCTTCGGGCACCTCGCTCAGCAAGGTTGCGCCATAGATTCGGCGAATGGCGTCTTCCGCGGAGATGTCGGCCGTCACATGCGGTGTCGCATCGGCAAAGGCATGGGTGCCGACCAGCTTGACGATCAGGCCATCAGGGTCTTTCAGCCGGATGACGGGGGCGCCGAATTCATCCGATGGCCCCTCGGCGCGGATGCCGAATTTCAGCGCCCGCGTCAGCCAGAAGCCGATCGCGGCTGGGTCGATCGCCACGGAAATTTCCAGTGTCTGCCCATAACCGACGCGGCCCTGGCCGCCATCTTCCCAGACCAGAAAGGTCAATAACGAGCCGGGAGAGGCAATATCGTCGCCGTAAAGCAGATGCAACTGCATGGCGTCTTCAAAGCCGGCCGTGCGCTTGACCAGCCGCAGCCCCAGGAAACCGGCGTAAAAATCCACATTCGCCTGCACCTTCCGGGTGATCATGGTGATGTGGTGTATTCCAAGTGCAGAATTCATGTCGCCGTCCCGCCGTTTCGCCTGCCGTTTAAGGCCCTATTTGTCTCACGCTGCCCCTGATCCGCAACCCCGGCAAATGAGAACGATGTGTTCTCTGTGTGAACGATGTTTTCCGTGCTTTGTTGCACGCGGCATGGGCAGAATTGCCAGCTCTTTGCCTGTGTATCGATCATCTATGCATATAAAATAAGCATACAAAATAACGGCTATTTTGTATGCAATTTTATCTTGCCTTGAGGGTTGGAATTGGGTCTTATGCAACCAATCCAGTAAAACCATCAGGGGGAATAGATGATTTTAACGCGCAGGTTGTTGTCGAGAACGCTGGCCATTGCCGCCCTCGGTGCGGTCGCTGGCTTTTCGCTGCCGGTGACGGGTGCTTATGCTGAAACGCCGGTGAAATTCACGCTTGACTGGAAATTCGAAGGACCGGCTGCCGGTTTCCTGCTGGCGCTCGACAAGGGGTATTTCAAGGCCGAAGGCCTCGATGTCACCATCGACAGCGGCAACGGCTCGGTCGAGGCCATCCCGCGCGTTGCGACCGGCGCCTACCAAATGGGTTTCGGCGATATCAATTCGGTAATGAAGTTCCTCGACGAGGATCCGAGCCAGAAGATCAAGGCCGTTTATATGGTCTATGAGCGCCCGACTTTCGCCGTCGTCGGCCGCAAGTCGCTCGGTGTCACCGGCGATCCGAAGTCGCTGGAAGGCAAGAAGCTCGGCGCGCCGCCGCCGGATGGCGCCTTCGCGCAATGGCCTGCTTTCAAGCAGGTGGCGGGCCTTGATGACAGCGAGATCAAGATCGAATCGATCGGTTTTCCGGTGCGTGAACCGATGCTCGCAAAGGGTGACGTCGATGCCGTTTTCGGCTTTGCCTTTTCGGTGATCCTCAATCTCAAGAAACAGGGCATTGCCGATGACGATATCTCGACGATCCTGATGGCAGAGCATGGCTTGAATCTCTATGGCAATGCGGTGCTGGTAAACACTGATTTCGCTGAGAAAAACCCTGAAGCCGTGAAGGGCTTCCTGAAAGCACTGGCCAAGGGCTTCGCCGATTCCGTCAAGAACCCCGAAGAGGGCGTGGCAGTGGTATTGAAGCGCAACGAGACGCTGGACAGCGCCATCGAGCTGGAGCGCCTCAACATGGCCAACAGCATGAATATCAAGACGCCCTATGTGGTGGAGAACGGCATGGGCGGCGTCGATCCGGCCCGGCTCGCAGCCTCGCTGGAGACACTCAAGGTTTCCATGGGCCTGAAGGGCAACGTCAAGGCGGAGCAGGTTTTCGACGCGACCTATCTGCCGGCCAAGGAAGAACGCATGCTTCCCTGAAGAAGATTGTAGCGCGAGCGGGTGCGGCCTGCTTCTTCTCCCCGCCGGGGAGAAGTCCGCGGCAGCGGGATGAGGGGCAAGCTCTCCGCATATCACTGGCGTCGCCCCCCTCATCGGACCCTTCGGGCCACCTTCTCCCCGGCGGGGAGAAGAAACAAGCGGCAATGCCGGGTGTAGCTGGCAGCCTTGGAATTGCGGCGGGAACAACGAAGGCCATAAGCGCCCGGTCCAGCCTAAGAATGGGGATCTCGATGTCACATCTCGTGGAAATAGACGGCGTGGACATGCGCTACGGCGGTTCCGCCGGCACGCTCGCCGTATCCGGCCTGAACCTGACGGTCGATAAGGGTGAGTTCGCAGCGGTGGTCGGTCCTTCCGGCTGCGGCAAGTCCACCCTGATGAAGCTGGTGACGGGGTTGCATATTCCGCAAAAGGGCAATGTCATCGTCGCCGGGCGGCAGGTCACCGAACCGGTCTCCATCGTCGGCATGGCGTTTCAGAACCCGACGATGCTGCCCTGGCGCACGACGTTGGAAAATATCCTGCTGCCGCTCGAAATCGTCGAGAAACACCGCCACCGGCTGCGTGCCCACAAGGCCGAGTATGTCGCGAAAGCCGAGCGCCTTCTGGAGATCGTCGGTCTGAAGGGATTTGGCTCCAAATATCCTTGGCAGCTTTCCGGCGGCATGCAGCAGCGCGCCAATCTCTGCCGCGCGCTCATCCACGAACCGGAATTGCTGATGCTGGACGAGCCTTTTGGCGCGCTCGATGCATTCACCCGTGAGGAGTTGTGGTGTGTCATCCGCGACCTGCACGCCGCGCAGCGCGTCACCATCATCCTCGTGACCCATGATCTGCGCGAAGCAACCTTTCTCGCGGACAAGATTTTCGTGATGAGCGCAAGGCCCGGCCGCGTACTGGCGGAACATCGCGTGCCCTTCGCCCGCCCACGCCAGCTCGATATCATGTATGACAAGGGTTTCAACGACATGGTGCAGGAACTGCATGGCGAAATCGCGCAGGCGAGGGTTGCGGCATGAGCGCGATCATGGAAAGCACCGTGGCGGCCGAACCGCGCAAGCCGCTGATTGCCCGGGTCAATTGGGTAAAAGCCGCCCCATGGCTCTATACGCTGGCGCTTTTCGTGCTGTGGGAACTGCTCGTCTACGCGCTGAAAATGCCGCCTACGATTCTGCCGTCGCCGGTCAGGGTCGGGCAGGCCATCGTGCAATATTGGTCGCCGATCTGGAAAAACTCGCTGCAGACGCTTTACACCACGACGCTGGGCTTCGCCATTGCCGTCGCCGCCGGCCTCGCCATCGGCCTGTTCATCGGCTGGTCGAAAACCATCTATGCGGGCCTCTATCCGCTGATGATAGGCTTTAACGCCATCCCAAAGGTGGCGCTGGTGCCCATCCTCGTCATCTGGTTCGGCATCGGCACGGTTCCGGCGGTTCTGACCGCCTTCCTGATTTCCTTCTTTCCCATCGTCGTTAATGTCGCCACCGGCCTTGCCACCATCGAGCCGGAAACCGAGGACGTGTTGCGGGCGCTCGGCGCCAAGAAGATGGACATCATGCTGAAAGTCGGCATTCCGCGGTCCATGCCCTATTTCTTCGGCTCACTCAAAATCGCCATCACGCTCGCCTTCGTCGGCTCGGTTGTCTCGGAAACCGTCGCCTCCAACTACGGCCTCGGCAATATGATGAGTTCGGCGCAGAGCCAGTTCAACGTGCCGCTCGTCTTTGCCGGTCTGCTGATGCTCGCGGTGGAAGGTATTGCCATGTATGCGGTCATGGCCTGGCTGGAAAAGCGAATGACCGGCTGGGCCCATCGTTCGACCATGGGGCAATAAGGAATACAGCACGGACACGAGAATTGTGCCCGTGCTGGAATATCCGGTGCGAACTTAATGCGCCGCCATTTCCTTCACGATATCAGCACCGTCCATCAGGAAGGGATAATAGGTCGGCCAATTGGTGACTTCATCCAGCAGTGCCTTGCGGTCGTTACCCCAATAGAGATGGTAATGGCCCGCTTTGACCGGGGCGATGGAGTGGTCGCTGAACTGGATGAATTGCGGTGCAGCCTCGTCGCCGGCGGTCTTCTTGAAGATATACCGTACGCCGCGATTGCCCTTCTTGTAGGTCAGGATTTCATGGCCGTCGCTGACATAGGTGCCTTCAGCGGGCTTGCCGTCCTTGTAGAATGCCACGCTGTCGGCCTTGATCACGATGCGGTTGACGTCGGTCTTGTAGCCGATCTCGTAATAGGCGCGATATTCGGCCGCCGTTTTGTCGCCATGCGCCGCCTTGTCGGCCATGACGCCGTCGAGCGAGCCGTTCAGCAGATAGGGATAAACCGATTGCCAGTCGCCTTCCCAATCGGAAAGTGCGCGCGGTTTCACTTGAGCGTCCTCGAAATAACCCTTGTAAATCTGCTTTTCCGCCTCGGTCATCTGGTGGCCGTGGTCATGACCATGACCATGGTCATGGCTGTGGGCAGTGGATTTGTCGCCGCCGGCAGCGGTTGCCGCGGCAGCCGCCAGCAGCATGGAACCAAGTGCGAGCGCGCCGGTGACGCGGGTCAGTGTCTTCTGCATTGTTTCGGCCCTCTTCAGTCTGCGATCAAAAATAAGTAACGTAATAACATTACATATCGACCTATAGAGGCGTCTTTTGCGGGACGCAAGAGTGCGTGTTGAGGTGACCTCATGAAAAAGCGCGATGGCTGTTCAGCCACCGCGCTTGAAAATCTGCGGGAAGGGTGAGCCGTCACGCCTCAGGCGGGCTGTGCGCTCACCTCAGCCTTGCGTTCGTCAAAAGCGAGTTTCATCGCTTTCGTCACGTCGCGGGTCGTTGCGAAATAGCTGTCGCTGCGCACCCAATACCGCAACTTGACGGTAGCGCTGTCAGTGCTGACGGAATCGACGAACGTCACGGGGGCGGGGTCCAGCAACACCCGGCTTTCCGAGCGCACCACGCGCATCAGCATATCCTGCGCGGCAGCAAGATCCTCGTCGTTCTTCACCGTCAGGCTCACTTCGTGACGGCGCGACGGGAAGCGGCTGTAATTGGTGATCGGTACGTTCCAGAGCGTGGAATTGGGCGCAAGCCGATAAAGCCCGTCACTCGTCTTGAGTTCGGTGGCAAACAGACCGATTTCAATGATCGTGCCGCTGACGGAGCCGGTCTCGATATATTCGCCGACCCGGAAGGGGCGCAGCACAAGCAGCATGATGCCGGCGGCGATGTTCTGCAGCGTGCCTTGCAGCGCAAGACCGATGGCGAGGCCGGCAGCGCCAAGGGCGGCGAGGATCGAGGCCGTCTGCACCCCGAACTGGCCAAGCACCATGACGATGACCAGAATGAGCACCACATATCGAATGGCGCCCGCGAAGAAACCGGCGAGCGTCGCATCGAAACCGCGGATGCGCGACAGGCCCTGAAAGGCCCAGCGCTGCAGGAAAGTTGCGGCCAGCCAGCCAATGATCAGCAGCAGCAGCGCCCCGATGACCGAAAAGGAATATTGCACCGCCAGCGCGCTCGCCTGCCGTACGGCCGTCTGCGATGCGACGATGATATCCGTTGCCTGTTGTTCCATGAATTATCCCCTGATTTTATTGCCGTTCAGGGTTGGTAACGAATGGGTGCCGCAGCGGTTCCGCCCAAAATCGGGCCTCAGCCGGCAAGCGGCAGCACGAAAGGCACGTTGCCATCGGTATCCGCCCCCCGGCCGATCGCCTTGATCGCCTTGATAAGCCGGCCCTCGCGCCCCAGCAGCCGGTCGCCGATGGCGATGATGCGGGCATTGGGCGTGACATAGGGCGAGGCGGCGCGCAGTCGCAGCGCAAGCTCAGCCTCATCCTGATCAGGGTAAAGGCTGAGAGCGGCGATGACGGCGGCGGCCGGCGAGCGCGAAATCCCCATCCAGCAATGGATGAGCAACGGCGCGGATTGATCCCATTCCCGCGCGAAATCGATCAGCTTCACCACATGCGCATCATCGGGGGCGATGAGATTGCCGGTGCCCTTGAAGGCGATATCATTCATGGCAAGCGTCAGATGCCGCTCGGCGGCAATGACGGCCGGGCGGTGAAAGCTCTGCTCCCTGGCGATCAGCGTCACCATTTCGCGGGCCTTATGCTTTACGGCCATTTCGGCGATCCGCGACAGCGGCGATACCACGATGGTTGTCATGTCGCGCTCCGGGTTTTGGTCACGCGCAGCGTCTCGATTGCCTCGAATCGCGCGATGAACAGTCTTTGTGCCTCTGTCGAGGGAAGCGGGATGATATCGAACATATCGCGGGTGATGCCGCGCGGCAGGCCGAAAAATTTCTGGGCTTCGGCGGTGGAAAAACCGGCAAGCTCCGTCGCTTCGAAAAAGGCGGCCACCGTGTCGGCCTTCTTGATGCGGTCCTTCAACTCGCGCGATGCATGCGGAGGGAGGCCGAAGCGCAGATGCACGGCGGCTTCCAGCCGCTTTTCCACGGTCTTGTAGCCACCGCCGACCACGGATTTGAACGGCGAGATCATGTCGCCGATGACATATTCCGGCGCATCGTGCAGAAGCGCCATCTGCATCTCGTCTGGCGTGGCACCCGTGCACATGCGGCAGAAAATGGTCTCGACGATGAGGCAATGCTGGGCGACGGAAAAGGCGTGGTCGCCACGCGTCTGGCCATTCCAGCGGGCAACACGGGCAAGGCCATGGGCAATGTCGGCGATTTCCACATCGAGCGGGGAAGGGTCGAGCAGATCGAGCCGCCGTCCCGACAGCATGCGCTGCCACGCACGCGGACTTTTTGCGGGTGCCACTCTCAGTCCTCCGCCCGAGCCGCCGGATCGGCTGCCGGGAAGGAGAGACCGCTCCAGACCGGCAGGGCCACGCTCACCGCGACATTGTCCGCAAGCAGCGGCGTGCCGGCGGCTAGCGCATCGGCAATACGGTCGGTCCGCACGATGGCAAGCGCTTTGTTGCCGTGGATGGTTCCGAGTGCACCAACGGGTTTTCCATTGGCGGTAATCTCCGTTCCGCTGACCGGGAGCGTGCCATCGGCCGAGACGGTCACGACGCGCCGTCTTGCCGTGCCGCGATGTTTCATACGTGAGACGACTTCCTGGCCAACGAAGCAGCCTTTCCTGAAGGAAACGCCGTCATTCACATCCATCAGCACATCATGGGGAAAGGCGTCCTGCAGCGCATAATCCAGGCCGGATTCGGCAATGCCGTGCTCGACGCGCAGCGCCTCATAGGCTGCGACATCGCCAGAGGCGGATGCGCCGGGCACACGCCGGAGATCGACACTCGCCTTGGCGAAACGGCCGTCCCGCACGCCTGCCTCCGGCACGCTGCCGCCCCAGAAAACGCTGACGCCTTCCACGGTCTCGGCCTTCAGCTCGACGGGGGCGCGCAGTTTGTACATGGTCAGGCGGCGCAGCAGCGCATCCTGTTCGGCGGCACCCGTCTCGATCAGATAATCTCCGCCGTCGCGCCAGATCAGGAAATCGAACAGGATCTTGCCCTGCGGCGTAAGAAGCGCCGATGCGCGGGCTTCGCCTTCCGGCAGATTTTCGATATCGGCCGTGATCAGATTGTTCAGAAACTCTTCGGCGCCGGTGCCAGATACCCGGATCAGGCGGCGGTCGGCAAGAAAGGCGGAAGGCATGGCGTCACCGTTCGGTTCGTCGATACTATGCGGATAGCGGGCAAGATGCATATGCACTTTGCCGGAATGCTCATTCCGCACAGTTAGGATTTTTGCCAGAGCACGGCAAGCGCCGGGATGCGATCAATCGCCGGCGGTGAAGAACTTCCATTTGCCATCGGGCGAAATGCCGACGCGGTAGAAGCTGTAATTGCCATATTCCTGCATATCCGCCAGATCACCCGCCGTGATGATGCGCAAGAGCTCCACCTTTTCCGGCGCGGTCAGCGTATTCAGCGGCTTCCCGGCGAAATAGGGGAAAACATAGGCTTCGTCAGGCGTGCCGGCATCGATATGGGCATAACCGGTAGACAAGAGATCGATGATGATCGCCAGCACTTCCAGGCCATCAGGATCACCGGAATAGCTTTTCAGCGCCGCGATCGGGTCTTCGCCGTCATTGCCGTCGATACGGAACTGATTCTGCCCGGCGGCGATGAAGGGCCGCAATTTCTCGATATCGCCTGACGCGGCGGCATCGATGATCTGCTGGCGCAGCTTGCGCACGGGCTCCGGCGCCTTGGAAATATCGTGCTCGATGACAACGGACATTTCCGGTGTCGTGTCGGGCTTGGCGGATTGCTGCTTCGTCTGGCCGGCGGAACGATCGACCAGCGGGTCGGGCAGGGGAATGCCTTCCGAATCGCCTTCGACTTCGTCGGGTTCCGCAGGCTGTGCCTGCTGCGGCTGTTCGCCGTTCTGTGCCTGCGGTTCGCTTTCACTCTTCTGCGCCGGCTTCAGCTCGGAAAGGGCGAAGGCTTTTTCAGGCAGGCTAACAGGGCCGGCGGTGAGCGCAAGCAGGATGGACAGCAGGGCGGAAGAGCGCAAAAGCCCCTTGCTCAGGCAAGACATGATAGACTCCGGCTTTACTGTATCACCCGCTGCGGCGAAAATTCGCCCTGAAGCATGCGCTGCCGCAGCGATTCCAGCATTGCTTCCGCGCCGGCCTCGCCGTGAATACGGATGGTTTCGCGCATGGCCAGAGCAATCGCGGCATCGGCGATGATCTCAGGCTCGATGCCGTCGGCCATGCCGTCAGCCCATGCCTCGTTCTGGTGTTCCAGAGCGACCTGCATCTTTTCATGCACGATCATATCGTCGATTTCGTTACGGCTTGTCTGCATTTTTCATCCTCGACAGGGCGGGCAAGTCCTTACCACCCTGTTAACAACACTAGCAGCCTTTTATCAAAACGGCACGGGCTGCGGCGAAAAGAGGTTAATAAACCTTTAATTTCCGAACCTGGACGCGATTTCCTGCGCGAGTGTTGCCCCTTCGTTACGGTAGTTCTCTTCTGCCATGATGGCGGCGCGTGTGCAACTGGTGTGGATAGCTGCAAAGGAGCGGTATCCACGGTTGAATGCAGCCGTCATGCGCTGGCGTCGTTCGGGTTCGTTGGCCGTATCAGCAGCCAGAAGGTCGCTCATCGATTTGCGCCAGTCCTCCGGTCCGGAGGAGGGGCACAGGGTTCTCAGATATTGCACCGCGCCCAATATTTCCGAAAGCCGCGCCAGCTTGTCGTCATATGGAGCAGGTTTGGGCGGCGCCGCTTCCGCAGGACGGGCCTCGGAAACAGGTTTCGAAGGCTGCGCATAAGCGATGCCTTCTTGCCCTGATATGGCAAGCATTGTCAGAAAAAGAGACAGGAAGATGGTCGGTCGTATCAAAATTCTATTCTGCCCCACACATACTCGTGAACTGTTGGCTCGTGACCATCCGGCGGGCGGATCAGCCCTAAATAATAACGATTCTGGCTGGCTGGCAATCATGCAAGCAGGCGCTCGGCACATTCGATGACACTTTCGGGCGCCGGCAGAAGGCGAATCTCCGCCAATGTGTACCAGCCCGCATCCGCCGCATCGTCACCCACCGTCACCAACGGATCGGTATGGGTTTCCACGGTGAAGACGGACAGGAAAAAATGGCTCGTCAGCACGCCTTCAGCGTCATGGGTGGGAAGATCGTAGGTCGCGAAGAGCTGCGGCCTGCGGGCGACGATGCCGGTTTCCTCGTGCAATTCGCGCAGTGCCGTTTCCGCCGGGCTTTCCCCTTCTTCAGCCCGCCCGCCCGGAAAGGCGAACATGTCCTTGGAGGGTGGGTTGATGCGGCGCACCAGAAGCAGCCGGTCTCCGTTCCTGACGATGGCGGAGGAGGCGGCACGGGGCTTGATACGAAGGGTCATGAATGGTTTCGCTTGTTTCGGCCGTTTCCGGCCTGTCTATCGTGGTATCGTGGTTCGGGAAAACCGATTCCGGTTTCCGCGCCGATGGTTATAGTCCGGAACAGGCGCGATTGTGCATGCTAAAGACGGTGGAATGAAGGTCTATCTTATCTATGCTCTGGCGGCCGTTGCCGAAATTGCTGGCTGTTTCTCCTTCTGGGCCTGGCTGAAACTCGGCAAGACCGGCTGGATATTGCTGCCCGGCATGGTGGCGCTGGCGGCTTTTGCGTGGCTTCTGACGCTGGTTCCGACCGAGGCGGCGGGCAGGGCCTATGCTGCCTATGGCGGGATCTATATTGCCGCCTCGCTGTTCTGGCTCTGGGGCGTGGAAGGGCATGCGCCGGACAGGTGGGATATTGCCGGCGGCGTCGTCTGCCTTGCCGGCACCGCCATCATCCTGTTCGGACCAAGGGCGTAAGGAGAAGGCGATGTGCGGACGTTTCGTGCTGAAGGCGACGCCGGAAGAGATCGCCGACTATCTCGATCTGATCGGTCTTGAGGATTTTCCCGCCCGTTTCAACATCGCGCCGACCCAACCCATTCTGGTCGTCATGGAAGGCGAGCGGCAGGAGCGCGGCAGCAACCTGCCCAACCGCCGGGCCGTGCTGGTGCGCTGGGGTTTCATGCCGGGCTGGGTGAAGGATCCGAAGGACTTTCCTCTGCTCATCAATGCCCGTTCTGAAACCGCAATCGGCAAGGCCTCCTTCCGTGCCGCCATGCGCCATCGCCGCGTGCTCGTCCCGGCAACGGGTTTTTATGAATGGCGACGCCCGCCTAAGGAGGAGGGCGGCAAACCGCGACCCTATTTCATCCGCCCGAAAAACGGTGGCATCGTCGCTTTCGCAGGTCTCATGGAAACCTGGTCGTCCGCCGATGGCTCTGAGGTCGATACCGGCGCAATCCTCACCACCGTCGCCAATGCCGCGATCGGTCGCATCCACGACCGCATGCCCGTGGTCATTGCGCCGGAAGATTTCAGCCGCTGGCTGGACTGCAAGACCCAGGAGCCACGCGAGGTGGCCGACCTGATGCGGCCGGTTCAGGATGATTTTTTCGAGATGATTCCCGTCTCGGACAAGGTCAACAAGGTCGCCAATGTCGGCGCCGATCTCATCGATCCGGTGCCGGAAAGCGCGCCGCTGGCGAAGATCAGACCGGTGAAGGATGATGGGCAGATGTCTTTGTTTTGAGGTGTTTCCCGAGGCCAATGATGAAGGCTGGCCGTTTCCGCTTGGTCCTACAGAAGACTACCTCATTCATAAAGAATCAGCCGTTCAGCCCGATCTTCTGCAGGCCTTCCTGGATCATGATGTCGGAATAGACGCGGTTGCGGCCGTTCGCCTTGGCGAGATAGAGCAACTGATCCGCCGCATTCAACTGATTGTCGAAAGGTTCGCCCTTTTCGATCTCCACGACGCCGAGTGAAATCGTCAGCGCCAGGCTGCTGCCGCTCAGCTGGCGGCCGTTCTTTTCCACTTGTTCGCGCAGCTCCTCGCAGAATGCATAGGCAGCCCGCGCATCCAGCCCGCGCAGGAACACGGCGAATTCCTCGCCACCGAGGCGGGCGGGGATATGGCGTTGCTCGTCGCACATGTCATGCAGCAGTTCGGCCAGTTTCTTCAGCGCCCTGTCGCCGGCATCATGCCCCAGCGTGTCGTTGATCTTCTTGAAATGGTCGATGTCGAGAATGGCGACGGCGCCGCTTTCGTCATTGTCATTGATGACGTCCATCAGCGCCCGCGTACGCTCGAAGAAGGAGCGACGGTTGGGCAGGCCGGTGAGGTGGTCCCGTTCGGCCAGTTCACGCAGGCGCTTGAGTTGCTTCAGCGTCTCGATATTGTTGTCGATGCGGCACTGCAACTCTTCCGGCACGAAGGGGCGGTAGACGAAATCCGATGCGCCTGCCTTGAGGAAGCTTGCCGAAAGCAGGCGGTCCGTGGAGGAGGATATGCCGATCACCCGCAGGTCTTCGGAGGACCGGCTGTCGCGAATGCGCCGTGTCAGTTCATAACCATCCATGTCAGGCATGTGGTAATCGGTAATGACCAGCTGGATCGACCGGTCCTGCGACAGGATTTCCAGCGCCCGGTTGCCCGAATGGGCCTCGCTGACCTTGAAATTCTGCCGCTCCAGAATTTCCACGAGGCCGGAGCGCGCGGTGCGCGCATCATCGACCACCAGAACGGAAAAGCGCTTATTGGTCAAAATCCGGTCGACCGTCTTGACCACGGCATCGACGGTGCGATGACCGTCCTTGACGATATAGTCGATGATCTTCTTTTCGGCGTAACGCTTGCGCGCCTCCTCATCCACCGTCGCAGTGAAGACAATGGCCGGCACCTTGCGTTCGGATAGAAGTGTCAGAATTTCACCCTTCGGCGCATCTGGCAGATTGAGACCCGTCAGCGCCAGCGTGAAATTATCGGCCTGCAAGAGGGCATCGGCCTCGGCCATGCTGGCGCAATGGACGACCTCGGCTTCCGTCTCTTCCGAAAGCCGCGTTTTCAGCAGCATGGAAAGAGCAACGGAATCTTCAATCAGAAGGATTTTATCCTGCATGGCCGTCTCCAAGCCCCCCTGGCCCGTCTCCCCAGTCTTTCCTCAACGCCCAATATTCGTCATTCGCGTGTCCGCGAATTCGAAGGCCGGCTTATGCATTGTTGTGGAAAAAAATGCGGAATAGAAAAGTTCTTTTGTATTCACTAATCTATACGTAGGCGCTCGTATAGCCTTCTTGTCGAAGCCGGACTTTGTACTGCAGTTTCGTTGCGGCTTCGTTACAGAATTCTGCCAATTCTATGAATGGTTTGCGATCCGCAATGTCGCGGAGCGCGAAAAAACAAAAACGGCGCCTGCAAAAGGCGCCGCGTGATTGTTGATCTTCCGTCAGGATATCTCCGTCTTCCGGAAAATCCCCAATATCCGCTGACATCGAAAAACTGAATGTTTTCAGGCGGTTTTGGCGGCGGGCTTGCGCTTCAGCATCAGGGCTGCGGCAGCAACGGCCTTCAGTCCGAGCGGGCGGTAGTGGCTCTTGAGGTCGGGCTTCGCCTGCGGCTGCGCCTTCGTCTCGTTCGTCATTTCTCTCTCTCCACAATTCACGCCAATCGTCTTTTCGATGCGTGTGAGCCCCTTCTTTCGAGGCTAATCTTGACGGATTCGAGGCGAAAAAAACGAAGCCGGCTTTTCAGGGTGCGACATTTTGCGTCACAGCCTGCGCCGGCTTGTGTGGGAAAAAATAAACCTGCGGTTTTAAATGCCGCGATCGAGGCCGTTGCCGCCATTGGCATCGTCATGCGCGTCTTCCTCGATGGTCAGCGTGCCGTAGCGGCGGTGCCAGAGACGCGCGCTGATGGGAATGAAGACGAGATAGGCGGCAACCGTCAGAACCAGAACTTCCCAGGTGAAGCTCATCAGCATCGCCACATAGAGCACGACGACGAGGATCATCGGCAGCACCAGATCGCGGCGGATGCGGGTGCTGGACTTTCCTGACCAGACCGGCAGGCGGCTGATGAGAAGATAACCGATCAGGACCGTATAGGCGGCGGCGACATAAGCGAAGGGCTTGTCCGGTTCGACGCCGAGGAAGCCGAGATAAACCGGCAGAAGCACCAGCATGGCGCCCATCGGCGCCGGCACGCCCACAAAGAATTCGTTCTGCCAGGGCGCCTTTCCCGGCCGCTCTATCATGACGTTGAAGCGCGCCAGACGCAGGCCGGCGGCAATGACATAGATGAGGGCGCCGATCCAGCCGATCGAACGCGCCTGATCAAGCAGATAGATATAAACGACGAGGGCAGGGGCGACACCGAAATTGACGATATCGGCAAGCGAATCCATCTGCTCGCCGAATTTGGAAGTCGCCTTCATCATGCGGGCAATGCGCCCGTCGATACCGTCGAGGAAGGCGGCGAGCAGCACCATGCCGACCGCCAGCTCGAAGCGGCCTTCAATGGCAAGGCGCACGCCGCTCAGGCCCGCGCAGATGGCGAGAACGGTGATGAGATTGGGAACGACGAGGCGAAAGGGAATTTCCCTCAGGCGCGGCCCACGGCCGCTATCGTTGCGGCCCTCATGTTTTCCGTTCTGCTGTGACTCTGCCACCGGCGTTTCCATGCGCATGCCCTTCCTGTTTGTCCTCAGCCGCGGCGGCTAAGGACCGGACCCTTGGCCGAGCCGAATTCGGCAAGCACGGTTTCCCCGGCAATCGCCGTCTGGCCGACCGATACACGCGGCTCGAAACCTGCGGGAAGGAAGATATCGAGGCGCGAACCGAAACGGATAAGGCCGAAACGCTCACCGGCGTCAACAGGTTCATTCGGCTTTACCCAGCAGACGATGCGCCGCGCAACCATGCCGGCAATCTGCACCACGCCGACCTTGCCGTGCGAGGTCTCGATGACGAGGCCGTTGCGCTCATTGTCTTCGGAAGCCTTGTCGACTTCGGCATTGAGGAAGAGGCCGGGACGGTAAGCGACATTGACGATGCGGCCGCGCACGGGCGCACGGTTCACATGGCAGTTGAACACGTTCATGAACACCGAAATGCGCACCAGCGGTTCCTTACCGAGTTCCAGCTCCAGCGGCGGAACGACGCTCTGCACCGCGGAAACCTTGCCATCGGCCGGGCTGATGATGAGGTCGTCATCCTGCGGCGTGACGCGCTCCGGGTCACGGAAGAAATAGGCGCACCAGGCCGTCAGCACGAGACCGACCCAGAAGAGCGGTTCGGCGATCCAGCCGAGCACCAGCGAAGCGACGAAGAAGGCCGCCACGAAGACATAACCTTCCTTGTGGATCGGTACGATGGTGTTGCGAATGGTGTCGAACAGATTCATAGGGTTCCTTGCTCCGGTTTTTGTCTGCGCCTCTATATGTGGTCTTCATACGACGCGATCCATACGGGCATGCGACAAACTTCGCCTTGCTGGTTACAGCCAAACGTCCCGCCCGGCAATGGCCCGGCGGGTCTCCCACCTCGGTTCCCCCGGAGTTTGTGCCCAGTTTATGCCGTCAATGCGCCGGTTCGCCGCGGTCCACCACGCCGAGATCGTCGCTTTCGCGAACATGACGCAGCATCTCTTCCGCCCGGATCGCCTCGCGCTGGCGGCTCCACATCGAGGCATAGAGGCCGTTCTGCGCCATCAGCGAGGCGTGCGTTCCCCGTTCTGCGATCAGCCCTTCCTTCAAAACGATGATCTCATCCGCCCCGATGACGGTGGAGAGGCGGTGGGCGATGACCAGCGTCGTGCGGTTTTTCGAGACGATGTCGAGCGCGCTCTGGATTTCCTGTTCCGTATGCGTATCGAGCGCCGAGGTCGCCTCGTCGAGGATCAGGATCGGCGGCGCCTTGAGGATGGTCCGGGCAATCGCCACACGCTGCTTTTCGCCGCCGGACAGTTTCAAACCGCGTTCGCCGACCATGGTGGCGTAACCGTCCGGCAGCTTGCCGATGAAGGCGCTGATCTGCGCCGCATCCGCCGCTGCCTTCAGCTCCTCGTCGGTGGCGGAGGGACGGCCGTAACGGATGTTGTAGGCGAGGGTGTCGTTGAACAGCACCGTATCCTGCGGCACCATGCCGATCATCGAGCGCAGGCTCTTTTGCGTCACGTCGCGAATATCCTGCCCGTCGATGGTAACTGCACCCTCCTGAATATCGTAGAAACGATAAAGCAGTCGCGAGATCGTCGATTTCCCTGCACCCGAGGGACCGACGATCGCCACCGTCTTGCCCGCAGGCACATCGAAGGAAACGCCCTTGAGGATCGGTCTTTCAGGATCGTAGGCAAAATGCACGTCGCGGAAGGAGATGGCGCCGGGGCCGGCCGTGAGCGGCTTCGCATCAGGCCTGTCGGTGACTTCGGCCTCCACTTCGAGAAGATCGAACATCTGTTCGATATCGGTCAGGCCCTGGCGGATTTCGCGATAAACGAAGCCGATGAAGTTGAGCGGCACGGAAAGCTGCAGCAGCAGCGCATTCACGAACACGAAATCGCCGATGGTCTGTTCGCCGCGCTGCACGGCAAGCGCCGACATCACCATCATGACCGTGGAGCCGATGCCGAAAATCACGCCCTGACCAAAGTTCAGCCAGCCGAGCGAGGTCCAGATGGAGATCGCCGATTTTTCGTAACGTTCCATGGCGATGTCGAAACGCCGCGCCTCCATGTCTTCGTTGCCGAAATATTTGACGGTCTCGAAATTCAGAAGCGAGTCGATCGCCTTGGTATTGGCGTCGGTATCGCTGTCATTCATGGCGCGGCGGATGCCGATACGCCAGTTGCTGGCCCTGACGGTGAACCAGATATAGGCCCAGACGGTGATGACGGTGACGAGCACGTAGGAAAAACCATAGGATGCCCAGAAGATGATGGCCGTCAGCAGGAATTCTATGAAGGTTGGTGCGGTGTTGAGAATGGTGAAACGGACAATCGTTTCGATGCCCTTCGTACCGCGCTCGATCACCCGCGAAAGCCCGCCGGTCTTGCGCTCCAGATGGAAACGCAGCGAAAGCCGGTGCATGTGCACGAAGGTGCGATAGGCGAGCTGGCGCACCGCATGCTGGCCGACACTGGCAAAGAGGGAATCGCGCAGCTGGTTGAGCCCGACCTGGATCAGCCGCGTCAGATTATAAGCGATGACCAGCGCCACCGCGCCGAGCAGGAAGGCCGGAACCAGACCCGCCATATCGAGCTTGCCGTTCAGCGCATCTGTCGCCCATTTGAAGAAATAGGGAACCGCGATCAGCACCAGCTTGGCGACGATGAGGAACACGGTTGCCCAGATCACCCGCATCTTCAGGTCCCATCGGCCCTCCGGCCACATATAGGGCCAGAGATTGACAAGGGTCTGGGTCGGATTGCTGGAATCCGCCGAAATGGTTTTTTTCTTCGTGGCCATCATTCTCTCCGGTCACTGCCGGAAGCCGACAGCAGGACGGCGGCTTTGGTCAAGCCGCCGCGCGTGTCACAGATAGGGTCGCGGCGGGCTCACCGCAACGTCTTCACATCGTCAGGAGCCGCTCTTCAGCCGCTTGCGGTGGAGTTCCTCCGCATTGGGCAGCGCCTCTTTCGGCACGCCGAAAATCTGGCCGGGCTCGATCAGATCAGGGTTTTTGATCTGGTCTTCATTGGCGAGGTAGATCGTGGTGTAACGCACACCCTGTCCGTACACGCGACGGGAAATCTGCCACAGCGTGTCGCCGCGGCGGATGATGACGCTGTTCTGGCTTTCGGCAAGCGGCGCCTGCTCGAAGGTCTGCGGGCCGGCAGGTGCCTGCGGCGCGGGGGCAGGCGGAGCGATGATGTGCAGTTCGGCGAGGCGGCTAGCCAGCGAGGCGATGCCCTTGCCGATGGCTGCCACATCGTTCGGCCAGGCTTCGACCGTTGCAAGCAGCTGGCGCGCCTTGCCCGTGATATCGCCGGCAAAAGCGGTGAAGGCAGGCTCGGTGGCAGCGGCGGTGCGGAACTCGGAGAGTGATTTAAGCGCGATCACCACCGCCGAGCGGCCGGCAATGGCCTGATCGAGCGCCGGCGTTGCTTGGTCCTTGTAGAGATTGGACAGGATGCCGAATGCCTTGGCGACATCGGTGCGCAGCTTTTCAAACGCGGCGCGGTCGCTTGCCGTGCTCTGGTTTTCAGCCGGTGCCGCGGTCGTGTTGGCGGAAGATGAGGCCGATGGGGCCTGCATGGCGACGGTTGCCTGATCGGTCTGCGGCCGCTCGAAGGGAACGCGCACGCGCACCTTCGCCGTGCCGTCGGCATTCAGTTCCTCGACGGTGATGATATGGCTACCGACGGCCAGATCGACATCGCCTTCGATGACGAAATGACCGGAGGCCTCAGTCGTGCTCTTGCCGATTTCCTTGTCATCGACAAGCGCGCGAACGGTCGAACCGGCGGGCGCGGAACCCGCGACGAAGATCTTCGATCCCTCGAATTCGACGGCGGTGACCTGAACGCTCGACGTGAGCGGGGCAGCGGCGGGGGCGGCCGTGGCGGAGGAGGGTGCGGGCGCATTGTTGGCGGTGGTTTCGGCGGTTGCCGCAGACGGTTGCGACGGCGTGGCCTGCTGCGGCTGGAGCGCCGGAGGTGCGGCCTCCGGCATGGCCAGCACGCGGCTTGCCTTGCCGGGTTTGGAAACCATGGCCAGAAGCTCGCCCGACTTGCTCTGCGGCACGGAAACGGTTGCCACTTCCTCGGACTGCGTCACCTTGCCGTTGGCATCGGTTGAACGCAGCACCAGCTCATGATCGCCGGGCGGCAGGGGATTGTCGAAAACGGCGGCGAAATCGCCCGTGCCGTCGATGGTCGTCTGGGCGATCACCTTGCCGTTGCTCAGAATTTCAAGCTTTGCGCCGGGCTGCGCCTTGCCGGCGATCACGGCCGAACCATCGGGCTCGACACGCAGCACGTCGAAAGTCGGTGTGCCGGAAGCGACCTGAGCGGCGTCGGCGGGAGTGGCGGCCGGTTTTGCGGCTTCGGGCGCGCCATCGTCGGTGCCTGCGAAAACGCCGGCCAGACGGCGGACCTGTTCTGCTGCAGCCGCAGCATTGTCAGGCAAGCCACGCAGGAAGGCCGTAGCGCGTTCGGCCGCAGAACGCGCCGTGGTGATGAGCCGCGACGTGGTTTCGTCCAGCGACTCTGGAATGTCGATATTGGTCAGTTCCTTCAGCGAAGCTTCGACCTTCTTGCGGGCGGCTGCGAAATCGGCGTCGGAGGGAACCTTGTTATCGGCGAAAAGCGAGGCCATGTCCTTGATCGACTGGGTTGCGGAAGCCGCCCGACGCCCGACCTTGTCGGCAATATTGGCCGTCTCCTCGGCCGCGTCGGAGAGGATATCGCCCGCCTTGTCGGCTCCCATTTCAACGCTGTTCTTCACGGCGTTGCCCGCCTCGTTGATGGCGTCGCCGATCGGTTTGCCGTCATTGGAAATCCTCGGCAGGACGAAAAAGATCATGAGCAGGGACGCAATGCCCAGCACGATCAGCGCCAGCAAACCGGCCTTATTGTTTTTCATCCTGGGTGCTCCGGGTATTTCAAGCTTTTCACACGAGTTGAGATTGCTAGCGTCTTACCTTGCCCCAGACAAGCGGCCAGTGGCCAAAAGGCCATATTTGCAAGGGATTTCCCAAATTTTCTTGACGTGCCGCATCGCACATAGTTCCTTCCCTCCATGACGGACAAAAATACAGCGATTCGATCCATCTGCGTTTATTGCGGCTCCCAGCCCGGACGTGACCCGGCTCATATGGAAGCAGGCCGCGCGCTTGGGAAATCCATTGCCGAAAACGGCATTCGCCTCGTTTACGGCGGCGGCACCAAGGGCATCATGGGCGCGGTTGCCAGTGGCGTTCTTTCCAATGGCGGCGAAGTGACCGGCATCATACCGGAATTTCTGGTCGATATGGAGGCAACACGCCATTCTCTCGGACAATTGAACGAGCTCGTCATCACCAAGGACATGCATGAGCGCAAACATATGATGTTCGAGCGCTCGGATGCCTTCGTGACCCTGCCCGGCGGCGTCGGCACTCTGGAAGAGATCGTCGAGATCATGACCTGGGCGCAGCTCGGCCGTCACGCCAAGCCGATGGTCTTCGCCAATATCAACGGCTTCTGGAACCCCATGCTTGAGCTAGTGCAGCACATGCGCGATCAGGGCTTCATCCACCGCGCCCATCTTCTGAACCCGCTCATCGTCGACGAGGTGAAGGACATCGTGCCCGCCATCATCGACCGGGCGCTGGCGCAGCAGAACCCGGAAGGCGATCCCTCGGTGATTTCCCGCCTCTGAAGCGCGTCCCGTCTAATGGTATTCAAGCGACGCACTTTAGGCAGACATGCGATAGGCGCGTCGATCGTTAACGGCCGCCCGGCGGCTCGTTACAATTTTAAATGTATATTAATACAGATTTAACAGCGGCGTCGCTCCACCCGCTCTTTTCATGGTCCCGCGACTGATCCTGTGCCAGCCTCATCAAAGGCGTTGGCGTGGCGGGTTTCTGTTCTGCCGCCATGAAGTGGGTGGCATCAGACATGATTGCTTTTGTGATGCGGCTCAGGAGCCGGGCGCATTTTATTATTCAGAGACATCCCGGCAAGACTGGCGATGCCATCCTCGGTTCCGCCGCCCGCCGCCGGGTCGATGCGCGGGTGAGGCTCGGTATCGTGATCGCCTTCTTCGCCGCCATCTATGTCGTCGTCGCTGCACGCCTCGTGCAATATGGCATTGCCGAACCGGTGGCGACCGCCTGGATCAATACCGGTGCCAATGCGGTGGCCTCCCGGCCTGATATCATCGACCGCAACGGCATGCTTCTGGCGACCGATCTCAACATGGTGTCGCTTTATGCCGATCCGCGCCGGGTGGTCGATCCCGATGAGGTCGTGGAGAAGCTCGCGACCGTCATCCCCAATCTCGACTGGCGCGAAACGCATCGGCGTCTGCGCTCGGATACCGGCTTCCAGTGGCTGCGGCGCCAGCTGACGCCGCGGCAACAGGCGGACATTCTCAATCTCGGCATACCCGGCATCGGTTTCCGGCCGGAAAAACGGCGGTTCTATCCCGGCGGACCGACCGCTTCGCATATTATTGGCCACGTCAATGTCGACAATCAGGGGCTTGCCGGCATGGAGCGATATCTCGACCAGCAGGGGCTGGCCGATCTGCGCGCCGTCGGCCTTGCCAGTGGCGCACCGCTGGAGCCCGTGAAGCTTTCCATCGATATGCGCGTGCAGAACATCGTCCGCGAGGTCGTCGTGAAGGCGAAGAGCGCCTATGAGGCGGAAGCCGCGGGCTCGGTCATCCTCGATGTGGAGACCGGCGAGGTGCTGGCCATGGCCTCGGTGCCGGACTACGACCCCAACGAACCGTCCCGCACCCTTGCCGATGGCAGCATCGACAGGGACTACGAAAAGGGCTGGTTCAACCGCATGAGCAACGCCACCTTCGAAATGGGGTCCACATTCAAGAGCTTCACGCTGGCCATGGGGCTGGATGCCGGGGCGATCACCCTCAATTCGGTGGTGGATGCCTCGCGGCCGATCCGCATGGGCGGCTTCACCATCAAGGATTTCAAGGGCCGGAACCGTCCGCTGTCGATCCCGGAAGTGTTTCAATACTCATCGAATATCGGCACGGCGGCGGTGGCCGACAAGGTTGGTGTCGAAGGCCACCAGCAGTTCCTGACGAAACTCGGGCTGCTAACGAAAATGGATACGGAAATGCCCGGTGTCGCCACGCCGACCCAGCCGAGGGTGTGGAAGAAGATCAATTCCGTCACCATCTCCTTCGGCCATGGTGTTGCGACTACGCCGCTGCAGACGGCAGTGGCGGCCGCAGCCCTCATCAATGGCGGCAACCTGATGTCGCCGACTTTCCTGCCGCGCTCGAAAGAGGATGCGGCCTTGCTTTCACGCAGCGTCGTCACTCAGAAGACGAGTGCGGATATGCGTTACCTGTTCAACTGGAACGGCATCAAGGGTTCCGGCCGTGGCGCACAGGTGGAGGGATTTCATGTCGGCGGCAAGACCGGAACGGCCGACAAGGTGATCAATGGCCGTTATGCCAAGAACATCAATTTCAACGCCTTCGTTGCCGGTTTTCCCATGCACAAGCCGAAATATGTCGTGCTGACGATGATCGACGCCCCGAGGACCGGCGTGAATGGCGGGCGTACCGCGGCCTCCACCGCAGCCCCGATGACGCGTGAGATCATCGCCCGGACGGCTGGGCTTCTCGGGGTCAAGCCGCGTTTCGGCTATGATGCAACGCCGCTATTGCTGGTCGATTATTGAGCCTTGCCTTTCCTCATTCCCGTGACGTCCTCGGGCTTGTTCCGGGGACAGGAATGAGGGAAGGAGCCAGGATTACCGCTTGAGCCGCAACAGGCTTGAGCCGGTATAGATCGCCAGCGCTACCCAGATCATCGCGAAGGCTGCCATCCGCACCATGTCGAAGGGTTCCTTGAAGATGAAGATGGCGATGAGGAAGATCATCGTCGGTGCGATATATTGCATGATGCCGATGGTCGACAGCCGCAGCAGTTTGGCGCCATTGCCATAGAGAATGAGGGGAACGGCGGTAATGACGCCGCTTGCCGCCAGAAGCCATGTGTCAGTGGAATTGCCGCCCATGAAATGCGCCTGTCCACTGAAGGCGAGCCAGATCATGACCAGCACGGCGGGGATGGATAGCAGCATGACTTCCAGCAGGAAGCCCTGTGTTGCGCCGATCGGCAAGGTCTTGCGGAAGAAGGCGTAAAAACCCCAGGACACGGTGAGCGCGATGGATACCCACGGAAGGCTTCCCGCATGCCAGGTGAGGATGGCGACTGCCAGCCCCACGAGGCAGATGGCGGCGATCTGCGCCGGATAGAGTTTTTCCTTCAGGAGAACGGCGCCGAGGAAGATGCTGAACAGCGGATTGATAAAATAGCCGAGCGCGGCATCGAGTGCGCGGCCCGCGCCGATCGCCCAGATATAGATGCCCCAGTTGATGCTGATAAGGGCGGCCGTGAGGCTTGCCATTGCGAGCATTTTAGGGGTTTTCAGCGCAGTGCGGATTTCCGCCGTGCGACCGAGAGCGATGAGGACGGCGGCGCCAATCGGCACCGACCAGATGACGCGGTGCACGATGACCTCTATCGGCGAAATATGTGCAACGGCCTTCATGTAGATGGGAAGAAAACCCCACAGCAGATATGCGGAGAGCGCGAAAGCAAAACCGCGCGCGCTATCGCCGCCCTCTTGGGCCGGGAGCGTTTTGTCGAGTGCCATGGGGAGTACCGCCAATTGTTCGGATGGCATTTTATACCGGATCGGTTTGGCGGCGGCCAATTCATTTCCGTGAAGGGTCCATGAGAAAAACTGCATGAATAAAAGGCGCCGTGCCCTTGAAATGAGTTCACGTCGCAACGAGCCAGCTGATCTCGGCAGGAAATCCTGCGCCAAATCCCATGTGAATCAATGTCTCATCAGGCGGCTTCAAGCATCTGAAAGGACTCTCATTTCCCGGCAAAGCGATCGTTTGCGCGGATCAGCTGGTCAAGAATGCCCGGCTCGCTCAGCGCATGCCCGGCCGCCTCGATGATGTTGAAATCCGCCTTCGGCCAGGCCTTGGCCAGCTGCCAGGCATATTTCAGCGGGCAGGGCATGTCATAACGCCCATGCACGATGACACCAGGAATATCTTTCAGCCTGCCGGCGTTGCGCAGCAATTGCTCTTCCTCCAGCCAGCAGTCATTGACGAAGAAATGGTTCTCAATGCGTGCGAAGGCGATGGCGTATTCATCCTCACCGAAATCATCCACACGATGAGGGTCGCTGACGAGCGAGATGGTCGCGCCCTCCCACTGGCTCCACGCCTTCGCGCATTCCAGTTTTTTCGCCTCGTCGGTGCCGGTGAGATAGCGGTTATAGGCCCGCATCATCTCACCGCGCTCCGCCTCCGGAATGGGCGCGATGAATTTCTCCCAGTGGTCAGGATACATTTCGGAGACGCCGAACTGATAATACCAGTCGAGCTCCGGCCTGGTGACGGTGTAGATACCGCGCAGGACGAGTTCGCTGACGCGTTCGGGATGGGTTTCGGCATAAGCGAGCGCCAACGTCGAACCCCAGGAGCCGCCGAAAACCATCCATTTTTCGAAACCGCAGAGTTCCCGCAACCTTTCGATATCGGCAACCAGATGCCAGGTGGTATTGGCCTCAAGCTCCGCATGTGGCGTGGAGCGGCCGCAGCCGCGCTGATCGAACAGGATGACATCGTAAAGTGCGGGATCGAAAACCCGGCGATGCGTGGGGTTCACCCCGCCACCCGGTCCGCCATGCAGGAAAACCGCGGGTTTCGCGCCACGCGTACCCACCCGCTCCCAATAGATCACATGCCCGTCGCCGACATCCAGCATGCCGGTTTCGAAAGGTTCGATCTCGGGGTAAAAGCCGCGCAGTTCTTCAGTCATGTTTTATAGTTCCTCGGGCGGCCATTTGGCCGTGTCATGATCCGGATGTTGGTAGGAGGTGATCTCGGCCTCGTCGACGCCCTGTTCGACTGCCGGTTTGGAGAAGAGTTGCTCGATCCACGGCATGCGCTTGTGGATATTGACCTGCACCTGCGGCTCGATCTCGTCGGGGTGATCGAAGGCGCCGATGGCAATCTCCACACCGCCGGGATAATGATAGGTGAGCGGCGTGCCGCATTTGTTGCAGAAACCGCGATGGATTTTCTGCGACGAGCGGAAGAGGGCGGGCTGGCCGCGTGTCCAGGTCAGATGCGCCTGATCAGCGGTGACGAGTGCGCCGAAGAAATTGCCGAAATGTTTCTGGCACATGCGGCAATGGCATATGGAGGGCCGGCCGAGTTTGCCCGCATGGAACCGCACGGCACCGCATTGGCAGCCGCCGGAAAAACCGCTTTCGCTCATTGTCTGTTCTCCGGCGGCCATTGTGTCGTGTCATGGTCGGGGTGCTGATAGGAAACCAGGTTGGTGAGATAGTCCACCGAGGTCAAGTCGTCTTCCGTCGGAACGGCGGGCAGGGTGTGGAGACTATCGACGAAATCGATCTTGCGCTCCACCCCCCACTGGATTGTCGGCGGTAGTGCCGCGGGATCGTCGAACGCGCCGGCTGCAACGGCCATACCATCCGGCGCCTCATAGGTCAGCGGCGTGCCGCATTCCGGGCAGAAGCCGCGCTTGACGACGCTGGAGGATTGAAACCGTTTCGGCTCGCCGCGCGTCCATTCGAATTCCACGTTGCGCACCGAAACCAGCGGCGCGTAATAGGCGCCGAAGGCCTTCTGACACATGCGGCAATGGCAGATGGAATTGTCTTTCAGGTCGCCAGTGGCACGAAAACGGACCGCGCCGCATTGGCATCCGCCGGTATGGGTGGTCATGGTTGGTTCTCCTTTACCGTTCGGATAATGTGGAGACAGACGTTGTCGATGTCTTTGAGGATATCATCGTTCCAGAAACGGAGGACGGTCCAGCCTAGTTCCTCAAGCGTTTGTGTTCTTTGCCGGTCGTAAGCTGCCGCAGCGTCTTCAGCGTGCTGAAACCCATCCCGCTCGACGATGATCTTATGCGACGGGCAAGCGAAATCAACGATATATCCGGAGACTGGCAACTGACGTCTGAAAGAGAGACCTGCAAGACGATGAGCACGGACCGCGTTCCAGAATTTCAGTTCGGCGTCGGTTAGAGCTTTTCGCATCTGCCGCGCATGTTCCCGGTGTTGGGGTTTGACCTTGGCGTGAGGCATGGAGATGCTCGCGGGCTAGAAGGGATGCTGCGAGATTGGAACATGGTGTGGGCGAAAGCAAGAGCGTGTCGTGGAGCTTTACCCCCTCTGCCCTGCCGGGCATCTCCCCCTCAAGGGGGGGATCGGCAAGACGCTCTACCGTCATTTCATCCTCAAGCTTCGAGATGGACGAGGGCCTAGCCGCAGTTCGATCTCCCCCCTTGAGGGGGAGATGCCCGGCAGGGCAGAGGGGGGCAAACCGCGAGCCGCAGCCTTAACCGCTCCCTACCGCTTCAACTCCCAAGTCGTCGTCCGCTCCCCGGTCTCCTTGTCCTTGCCATCCTTCAGCTGAATGCCCTTCTCGGAAAGCTCGTCCCGCAAGCGGTCGGCTTCCGCAAAGTTCTTCGCCTTCAGCATTTCAAGGCGCAATTCCACCAGCGCATCCACGGCCGAAACGATGGCCTCGTCCATTTCCGTCTTCTTCGGCAGAACACCCAGCAGGGCCGCGCTTGCGGCAAAGGCGGGCAGCCTGGATGGGTCCAGATTGGCGGCATGCGCGAGCGCATGCAGCGCCTGCACGGCCGCAACCGTGTTGAGGTCGTCGGCGAGCGCATCCAGCACGGTGTCATCCGGCAAGGCGTCGGAGGTTTCGGCTGCCGGCCATTTGGCGAGCAGGCGTTCGGCCTCTTCCAGGCGCTTGACCGAAAAGTCGATCGGCTCGCGATAATGCGTCATCAGCATGGCAAGGCGCAGAACCTCGCCCGGCCATTGACGTCCGCCGAATTTTTCCGTGTGCAGCAATTCGTAGATCGTCACGAAGTTGCCCTCGGATTTCGACATCTTGCGGCCTTCCACCTGCACGAAACCGTTATGCATCCACACATTGGCCATGACATGGGTGCCGTGGGCGCAGCGCGATTGCGCGATTTCGTTCTCGTGGTGCGGGAAGATGAGGTCGAGCCCGCCGCCGTGAATGTCGAATACCTCGCCGAGGTAGCGACCGGCCATGGCCGAGCACTCGATGTGCCAGCCGGGACGACCGAGCCCCCATGGGCTCTCCCAGCCCGGTTCGCTCTCGGAGGAGAGCTTCCACAGCACGAAATCGCCGGGATTTTTCTTATGGGCCTCCACCGCGACACGCGCCCCCGCCTGCTGTTCGTCCAGCGGGCGTTTGGAAAGCTGCCCGTAGTCGGCCATCGACCGGGTGTCGAACAGCACCTCGCCGCCCGCCTTATAGGCGTGGCCGCGTTCGATGAGCCTCTCGATGAGATGGATCATCTCGGCAATATAATCGGTGGCGCGTGGCTCCACAGTCGGCTGAAGGCACCCAAGTGCGGCGACGTCGTCATGGAACTGGTCCGCCGTCTTTTTCGTCACCGCATGGATGGCGTCGTTGAGCGGCAGATGCGGATAGTCGCGCAATGCCCGCGCATTGATCTTGTCATCCAGGTCAGTGATGTTGCGGGCGTAGGTTACGTGGTTTTCGCCATAGACGTGGCGCAGCAGCCGGTAGAGGACATCGAAAACGATGACCGGGCGTGCATTGCCGATATGGGCGAAATCATAGACCGTCGGGCCGCAGACATACATGCGCACATTGTCTGGGTCGATCGGCGCAAATTCCGCCTTTTCGCGTGTCAGGGTGTTGTGGAGTTTAAGGCGCAAGGACATGCGGCAATTCCCTAAAGGCAGTCAATTGTCCTGACCGGACCGTTTGTCTGTTGGACCTTGCGGGAGACGAAAACGATCCGGCCGGTGGCGAACCAGCAAAAATTATTTCAGCAGCAGGTGCAGATCGTCGTTTTCATAACTTGCGTTATGGCGCGGCGGTATCGTCCGGTCAAGAGCAACCGTGGAGACGTGTCGACCCTCGGCGTTGAAAAACTATTCCGGCTGGCGGTAGTCCACAAAACGGTTTTCCCGCACGACAAAGAGCTTGCCGGTCTCGGTCAACGACGGCAAGGCGAGGGGGAGGATGGCTGCGGCGACCTCGGACGGATGCGGCACGGTGGCCGGATCTTCGCCGGGCATGGCCTGGGCGCGCATGGCCGTGCGTGTGGCGCCGGGATTGATGCTGTTGATGCGCAGCGCGCTTTTTTCCGTTTCTGCCGCCCAGGTGCGGGCGAGTGCTTCCACAGCAGCCTTGGAGGTGGAATAGACACCCCAGAAAGGACGACAGCTATGGGCGGCTCCCGAAGACAGGATGAGCGCGCGGCCGGCATCCGACTTCAACAGCAGCGGCTCGACCGAGCGGATCAGCCGCCAGGTGGCGGTGACGTTGATGTTCATGACCCTCTCGAAGACCTTCGCCTCGATATGGCCAACCGGGGAAATCACGCCGAGAACGCCGGCATTGGCGACCAGAATATCGAGCTTGCCCCAGCGCTCGTAGATATTGGCGCCCAGCGCATCGATGGCTTTCATGTCGGAGAGATCGAAGGGAACCAGCGTTGCCGTGCCGCCGACCGCCTTGATCGCGTCGTCCAGCTCCTCAAGGCCGCCGACCGTGCGGGCGCAGGCGATGACATGCGCACCGGCCTTGGCCAGTTCCAGTGCCGTGAAATAGCCGATGCCGCGCGAAGCGCCGGTAACGAGAGCGATGCGGCCCTTGAGATCGATAGTCATGGTCTCCCCCGAATTGATTGCGCTTCCTTCTACGAAGCCGCTGGCCTTTCGCAAGCGATCATATCGTCGCACGCGCCGGCCTGAACAAAAGGCATGAAAAAAGCGGCCCCGGAAGCCGGTGGCCGCTTTGTCGTTCTTGAAAATCAGCCGTTGCTGGCGAGCATGGAAATCTTGCTGCCCATGGCCTCGCCGTTCTGGTCGAGAAGACGGGTCGGATAGTCGCCGGTGAAATAATGGTCCGTGAATTGCGGACGCGCATGGTTGCGATTCTCGCCGCCAACGGCGCGGTACAGCCCGTCGATCGACAGGAAGGCCAGCGAATCGGCGCCGATATATTTCGCCATCGCCTCGACATCGGCATATTGGTTGGCGAGCAGCTTGTCGGCGTCAGGCGTGTCGATGCCGTAGAAATCCGGATGGAAGATCATCGGGCTGGCGACGCGGATATGCACTTCCTTGGCGCCCGCTTCGCGGATCATCTGCACGATCTTGACCGAGGTGGTACCACGCACGATGGAATCATCCACCAGCACCACGCGCTTGCCTTCGATCATCGCCCGGTTGGCCGAATGCTTGAGCTTGACGCCGAAAGCGCGGATCTGCTGCGTCGGCTCGATGAAGGTGCGGCCGACATAATGGTTGCGGATGATGCCATATTCGAAGGGAATACCGCTTGCCTGCGCAAAACCGAGCGCTGCCGGCGTGCCGCCATCGGGAACCGGAACCACGACATCGGCTTCCAGCGGCGCTTCCTTGGCAAGGTTCATGCCCATGTTCTTACGGGTCGTGTAGACATTGCGGCCGCCGACGACGGAATCGGGGCGGGCGAAATAGACATATTCGAACAGGCAGAGACGCTCCGGCTGTGGCTTGGAAGGTTTGCGCGCATCGATGGTGATCGAGCCATCGGGCTGGATTTCGCAGATGATGACTTCGCCGTTTTCAACGTCGCGCACGAATTTCGCGCCGATGATATCGAGAGCGCAGGTTTCCGAGCAGAAGATCGGCTTGCCATCAAGCTCGCCCATGACCAGCGGGCGAATGCCGATCGGGTCGCGCGCGGCGATCAGCTTGGTACGCGTCATCGCCAGCATCGAATAACCGCCTTCCATCTGGCGGATAGCATCGATGAAGCGGTCGGCAGTGGAAGAGTGGCGCGAGCGGGCGATGAGGTGCAGTACGACTTCGGTATCCGACGTCGACTGACAGATGGCGCCGGTGGCGATGATCTGGCGGCGCAGCGTCAGGCCATTGGTGAAGTTGCCGTTATGGGCAATCGAAATGCCGCCTTCTTCCAGTTCGGCAAACAGCGGCTGCACGTTGCGCATCGCCACTTCGCCTGTCGTGGAATAGCGCGTGTGGCCAATCGCGATGGAGCCGGGCAGGCGGGCAAGGGTTGCGGGATCGGTATAATGATCGCCGACGAGGCCCATATGGCGTTCCTGATGGAAGCGCTTGCCATCAAAAGAGACAATGCCGGCTGCTTCCTGGCCGCGATGTTGAAGCGCATGCAGACCGAGAGCGGTCAGCGCCGAGGCATCGGCATGGCCGAGAATGCCGAAAACGCCGCATTCTTCATGCAGCGTATCGCCGTCGATCTCTTCCTTGAAAGTGGTTCCATGGAATGTGGAATGCGAAAGCGGCTCAATCATCCGGCTTGCCCTTGCTCTCTACCGAGAAAAAAGAAAGACCTCTCCGGTGAGTATCTCTCCCGGTCGGCCCATCTGTGTCGTGCTTGATATTTAGCACAAATAGCGCGCCTTGCATGCATTGCAAGGCGCGACACTGTGTCAATTATTCGTTGCCGGTTGATTTGTTGCCGGCACATCTTCCGCAGGCGTCTGCGCTGCTGTCGGTTCCTGTGGTTTTCCAAGGATGCGAGCGCGGATCTGCGGCTCGATATCGTCAGGCAGAACCGCTTCCAGCTTGCCCACCAGCCCGTCGAGGAAGGGCTTGGACTTGGCCTGTGTCACCCATTCCGGCTGCGTCTTCACATCCACCAGCCAGTTCCAGAAGGCGACCGCGACGACGAGCAGCAGGATGCCGCGCGCCGCGCCGAACAGGAAACCGAGCGTGCGATCCAGCGCACCGATGCGGCTGTCGATGATGAAATCGGCAATGCGCGAGGTGATGAAGGAAATCACGATCAGCGAGACAAGGAAGACCACACCGGCAGAACCGGCAATGGCGATCTTGTCGTCATCGGTATAGTTGCGCGCATAGGGCAGCAGGACCGGATAAAGATAATAGGCCGCGGCGACCGAGCCGCCCCAGCTCGCAATCGACAGAATCTCACGTGAAAAACCGCGCACCATCGCAAGGAGGGCGGAGAAAAGAACAACGGCGATGACGATGCCGTCGAAAATTGTAATGGGCATATACCAACTCCGGAGGTGCGACGCCTTGTCAGACGCTGCCTTGCCAATTTTGCGATCCTCTTACACCACTGTTTCCCTTGGCGAAAGGATCAATATTCGTCGTCCTCAACCTGTTTGAACCGGTTGCCGGAGCCGGCGATGCGCGCCACGAGGTCCGGAAGGCTTTCTATTTCCGTCCAGCGCCCCTTGCCGCCTTTCGGCAATTCAGCCGAAGCAGACGGCAGAAGTGCGGCGGAAAAGCCAAGTTTTTCAGCTTCTTTCAATCGCTGGCCGGTGTGCGAGACGGGCCTGACCGCGCCCGACAGGCTGATCTCGCCGAAATAAACGCAATCGGCGGGCAGAGCAAGACCGGCAAGCGAGGAAACCAGCGCAGACGCGATGGCCATATCCGCTGCCGGTTCGGAAATGCGGTATCCACCGGCAACGTTCAGATAGACGTCGTGCTGACCGAGCTTCACGCCGCAATGGGCTTCCAGCACGGCGAGGATCATGGCAAGCCGCGAACTGTCCCAGCCGACCACGGCGCGGCGCGGCGTGCCAAGCGAAGTGGCGGCAACCAGCGCCTGCACCTCGACCAGAATGGGGCGTGTGCCTTCCATGCCGGCAAAGACGGCGGCGCCGGGCGATTTTTCGTTGCGCTCGCCCAGGAACAGTTCGGAAGGGTTGGACACTTCCCGCAAGCCGCGATCCGACATTTCGAACACGCCGATTTCATCCGTCGGTCCGAAGCGGTTCTTGACCGTGCGCAGAATGCGGTAGTGGTGGCCGCGGTCGCCCTCGAAATAAAGCACGGCATCGACCATGTGCTCCACAACGCGCGGGCCGGCGATCTGGCCTTCCTTGGTCACATGGCCGACAAGCACCATGGTCGCGCCTGTCTGCTTGGCGTAGCGGATCATCGCCTGCACGCCGGTGCGCACCTGCGTCACTGTGCCGGGCGCGGAATCGGCGGTATCGCTCCACAGCGTCTGGATGGAATCGATGATGACCAGATCGGGCCGCTTGCCCTCGGAAACCGTTGCGAGAATATCTTCGACATTGGTTTCGGCGGCCAGCAGCACGTCGGTTTCCGCCGCACCCAGGCGCTGGGCGCGCAGGCGCACCTGCGCCACCGCCTCTTCGCCCGAGACATAGATGACGCGATGTCCGCGACGCGATAGGGCGGCGGCCGCCTGCATCAGCAGGGTCGATTTGCCGATGCCCGGATCGCCGCCGATCAGGACCGCCGAACCACGCACGAAACCGCCGCCGGTCGCCCGGTCGAGTTCGCTGATGCCGGTCGGAATGCGCGGCGCTTCCTCAATCTCACCGGAAAGCGAGGTGAGCGTGACGGGTCTGCCCTTTTTGGGTGTCTTGCCCGGCCCGGAGCCGATGCCGCCCATCGGGTCCTCTTCGACGATGGTATTCCACTCGCCACAGCCTTCACATTTTCCCGCCCAGCGGTTGTGCACCGTGCCGCAGTTCTGGCACACGAATTGAGTCTTGGCTTTGGCCATGTTTTGTCAGTTTTCTTCTTGTTTGAAATCGTCGGCGGAAATGTCTTGATGGCCGTGCAGCACACGCAGCACATACATCTTCTTGTCATCGACAACGAAATAGATGCATCGATCACGATAGGGGAAAGCCCGCAAATTCGGTGCGAAGCTACGAGGTACGCCCGTTATCCCGTATTGCGCCAGCGAGATCATTTTGACGTTGATGTCGTCCAGAAAACGCCTCGCGGCCACAGGATTGAATTGCGCGATATAATTATGAACGGCGAGAAGATCGTCCAGCGCCCGTGCGGTGACCACTAGACGCCTTCGCTTCATTCTGCTCCTCCGAGAGCCTTATGATATGTGCCGTAAAGTCATCCGCATTGGAAAATTCCATCACCCGGCCGGCTTCCACATCGTCCAGCCCCTCTTGGATCAACCGCTGAAGCTCAACGAAGCGGCCTTCTTTACTGCCGAGGATGCGAAGACCGGCAGAAATCACCGCATCCGCATCGCTATAGATGCCTGCGGCAACCTGCTCCTCGATGAACTTCTCGTCCTGCTCGCTCAAATGGATTTCGGGCATTTCGATCTCCTTTTGTTCTCTTTTAGCACAGGTCGCATCAGCTTTCCAAGCGCTAAAGGCGGACCTCAGTCATCCGCCATCAGATATTGCCGCTCATAGCGCAGACCAAGCCCCGTCAGCATCTCATAGCCGATGGTGCCGGCCGCCCGTGCGGTCTCGTCGACGGCAACGTTGGGGCCGAAAAGCTCGATATAGTCGCCGCTGCGGATGGCATTTGCCGGAACATCCGTGACGTCGAAAATGGTGAGGTCCATGGTCACGCGGCCGGCGACGGGCACTTTATGACCATTGACCACGCCATAGGCACCGCCGTGGCCCATTTCACGCAGCGGAATGCCGGAACCGGAAAGCGAACGCTGATATCCATCCGCATATCCCACGGATGCAATGGCAAGCCGGCTTGCGCGCTTCAGCAGGAAGCTGCCGCCATAACTGACGGTCTGGCCTTCACCCGCTTCGCGTATCTGGATGATCCGCGCCTCGGCCTTCGCCACCGGCCGCATCGAATTGGCTACACCGTTGACCGCCTCGCCGCCATAAAGCGCGATGCCGGGGCGGGTGAGATCGAAATGATAGTCACGGCCGAGAAATACCCCGGCGGAAGCCGACAGGCTTGATTCGATACCTTCGAAAGCGGCGCTAACCTTGCGGAATGATTCGAGCTGGGCCCTGTTCATCGGCGAAGAAGGCGTATCGGCGCAGGCGAGATGCGACAGCACCAGAACCGGGTCGAAACTCGCCGGCCGTGTCACGTCGTCGGCAAGGAACAGCGCGTCGTCGAGCGGCAGGCCGAGGCGATTGAAACCGGTGTCCACATGCAGCGCGCAGGGGTGGTCGCCACGCTCGGCGACCGTCGCCATCCAGAAGGACAGCTGTTCCTCGGAGGCCAGTACCGGCACCAGATCATTATCGAACACCTGCCGTTCCTGGCCCTGCCAGATGCCTGACAATACGAAGATGCGCGCTTCCGGAGCATAGGAACGCAGCGTTGCACCCTCGGCCACCGTCGCTACGAAGAAGTCCCGTGCGCCGGCATGATAGAGCGTCGCGCCGCAATCCTCGATGCCGAGACCATAGGCATCGGCCTTGACGACGGCTGCCGCCCGCGCGCTTCCAGACCGCTTCTTTATGTCCCGCCAATTGTCGGCGAGTGCGCCGAGATCGACGGTCAATCGCAGCGGGGCTTGCTCGAAAGCATCGGTTTCGTTTTCGGGAAAGCTGTCTTCGAAGTCGTCTGTCATGCCATCGTGTCCGGTTGATTTGGAACCGGCCAGACCCTAGCACTTTTGTTCAAGACGGTAAGGATCGAATGATTTAAACTTCGCTCATGCACAATGTTTCGCAGGAACAGGCTCTGGATGTCATGCCCGTTGCCACGACGGAAACCACGCGTTTCTGGCGTGACCGGCGTTTTGGCGGCATGGAGTGCCTGAGCGCAACGTTTCTTACCCATGAATATTCGCCGCATGCGCATGACACGTTTTCCATAGGCGCGATCGAAAGCGGCTCGCAGATCTCCACCATCCAGGGCACCACCGAACAGACGGGGCCGGGGCATCTTTATCTCATCAATCCCGACGAGATTCACGACGGCGCGCCGGGCGGCGGCGGTTATCGTTACAGGATGATCTATCCCGACACGGAACTGCTGCGCGACATCATCGAGGATGTAACGGGCAGGGCGTTTCACGGCACGCCGTCCTTCCCCAAATTCCTGCCACGCGATCCGCAGATGGCCGCCTCCTTCCAGATGGCGCACCGGCGGCTGGAGGCGAAAACCGGGGCGCTGGAGGCGGATGAGGGCATGTTCTCGGTTCTGGCGGCCCTGTTCGGCAGGCACGGCAGCGCCATCATCCTGCCGGTCGAGACCCGTGAGAAAACGGCGGTTCATACCGCCCGGGACTATCTCACCGACAATTACGAGAGCGATATTGGCCTCGAGGAACTGGCATCGATCGCCGGTCTCAGCCGGGCGCATCTCATCCGCGCTTTTCGCAAGGAGTTCCACATCACCCCGCATGCCTATCTCACGGATGTGCGCATCCGCAGGGCGCGTCGGCTTCTGCGTGCCGGTGAGATGCCGGCCGAGGTGGCGGCGCTGTGCGGGTTTGCCGATCAGGCGCATTTCACCCGGCATTTCAAGGCGCGTACGGGCATAACACCCGGACAATTTCGGGCGGGGTGACCTGCCGCTCGCCTTTCCTTCCCGCAACGTCACTTTCGTTCAAGACTGCGGCATGTCTCAGGCGTAATCCCTTTCGTCTGAAAGGGAGAATGTGATGTCCATATCGGGAAAACGCGCGGAACTTATCGCGGGGCTGAGGGCCGCCGCGCCATTGTTGGTCGCCATGGTGCCGATCGGTGTGGTGTTCGGCGCGGTCGCCATCGGCAAGGGCCTGTCCCCGCTCGAGGCCTCGCTGATGTCGCTGCTGGTCTTTGCCGGCGGCTCACAATTCGTCGCCATGGATCTCTGGACTCATCCGGCCAGCTGGAGTGCGCTCGGTTTTGCGGCGCTTCTCGTCAATCTGCGCCATGTGCTGATGAGTGCCTCCATTGCCGGCAAGCTGGATGATTTCAAGGGCTGGCGGAAATATGCGGCGATGCTGGTGCTGACCGATGAATCCTGGGCCCTGGCGGAATTCCGGGTCATTGCCGGCAGGCTCACGGCGGCCTTTTTTGCCGGTGCCGCGCTCTCCATCTATTTGGTCTGGAATCTTGCGACGCTTGCTGGCGCGCTGCTCGGTGCGGTGGTGGGAGACATGTCGGTTATAGGTCTCGATTTCGCCTTTCCCGCCGTCTTCATCGTGCTGCTCATGGGTTTCTGGAAGGGCAGGGAAACCGGCTTCGTGCTTCTGGCGAGCGCATCCGCAGCCTATCTCACCCACACGCTGGTTCCGGGCGCATGGTATATCGCCGCCGGGGCGCTGGCAGGGCTTGCCGTCGCCGCCCTCAGTCGTGAGGAAGAGGTGGAGCAGCCGGCATGACGCTCGACCCGAACACGCTGCTGACGATCCTCGCCATGATGGTGGCAACCGTTGCAACGCGCCTTGGCGGCCTGCTGCTGGTCAGTCATTTCACCCTGACGCCGCGTCTGAAAAAAGCGCTCGGCGTCGTGCCGCCTGCCGTTCTGATGGCCGTGGTGACGCCGACGGCGCTCGCCAGCGGATTGGCGGAAACCATCGCCTGCGCAATAACCGCCGTCGCGGCGCTGCGCCTCAGCCTGCTGCCGGCAGCAGCCCTCGGCGTTGCGTGCGTAGCGCTGCTGCGCGGAATCGGATTGTAAGAAAATCGCGGCAAAGTCCTGAAAAGACTCCGGACTCTGCGTCTGCAATGCAAAGCGCGCAGCGAGGGTGAAAATACGTCACCCTCGCTGTGTTTTGGATCAGTGTTCTTCGTACTGGGTGAAGCTCGGATCGGCCAAATCGGCGAAGCGTGTGAATTCGGACTGGAAGGCGAGTTTCACCGTACCGGTCGGTCCGTGACGCTGCTTGGCGATGATGACGTCGGCAGTGCCTTTCACCTTGTCGAACAAGGCTTCCCATTCGGCATATTTGGGATCGGAAATATCGCGCGGCTCCATGTTCTTGACGTAATATTCCTCACGAAACACGAAAAGCACCACGTCGGCGTCCTGCTCGATGGAGCCCGATTCACGCAGGTCGGAAAGCTGCGGACGCTTGTCTTCGCGGTTTTCCACCGCACGGGAGAGCTGTGAGAGCGCAATGATCGGAACGTTGAGTTCCTTGCCCAGCGCCTTGAGACCCGTGGTGATCTGGGTGATTTCCTGCACGCGGTTTTCGCCGCTCTTGCCGGCGCCGGTCATCAGCTGAATATAGTCCACGACCAGAACGTCGAGGCCGCGCTGGCGCTTCAGGCGGCGGGCGCGGGCGGAAAGCTGGGCGATGGAGATACCACCGGTCTGGTCGATATAAAGCGGCACCTTCTGCATCATCTGCGAGCAGGCGACGAGCTTTTCGAAATCGGCCTCGGTGATATCACCGCGGCGGATTTTCGAGGAGGAGACTTCCGTCTGCTCGGAAATGATACGGGTGGCCAGCTGTTCGGACGACATTTCGAGCGAATAGAAACCGACGACACCGCCGTTCTTCGCCTTGAACGAACCGTCCGGCTGCACTTCCTGCTCATAGGAGGCGGCGATATTATAGGCGATGTTGGTGGCAAGTGAGGTCTTGCCCATACCCGGACGACCCGCCAGCACGATAAGGTCGGAACGCTGCAGGCCGCCCATGCGGCCGTCGAGCGAGTGAATGCCGGTGGAAATGCCGGAAAGGTTGCCATCGCGTTCGAACGCGGCGCCCGCCATGTCGATCGCCAGCGCCACTGCATCGTTGAACGACTGGAAACCGCCGTCGTAGCGTCCGGTTTCCGCCAGTTCGAACAGGCGGCGTTCGGTGTCTTCGATCTGCGCCTGCGGCGGCATGTCGAGCGGCGCGTCATAGGCGATGTTGACGACATCCTCGCCGATCTGGATCAGCGCGCGGCGTAGCGCGAGATCATAGATCGCCCGGCCGTAATCTTCCGCGTTGATGATCGATACGGCTTCGGCCGCCAGACGGGCGAGATATTGCGCCACCGTCAGGTCGCCGATCTTGTCATCGGCGGGCAGGAAGGTCTTGATCGTCACCGGATTGGCGGTCTTGCCCATGCGGATGATATCGCCCGCCACCTCGAAAATCTTGCGGTGCAGCGGTTCGTAGAGATGTACGGGCTTCAGGAAGTCCGACACGCGGTAATAGGCATCGTTATTGACGAGGATGGCGCCGAGCAGCGCCTGTTCGGCCTCGATATTATTCGGCGCCTCGCGGTAATGCGGTTCCGCCGGCTGCGCGGGGGTGATCTTTCTCACAGCGTCGTTCATGGTTTGCGCGATCTCCCTTTGCCTTTGTCCTTAAACCCTGGGTTTGGCTTCCTGGGGCATGGCAGTCAATGATATTGTTGCAACACTATACGGCAGGCTGGTGTCCGTTCCGCAAAGCTGGATCACATCTTCAGTTGTCCCCAGCAATCCACAGGGGGTGGGGACAAGGTGCCGGAATTTTCCGGCAACGTGATTCGCTGCCATGAGTTTACCGCATGGCAGACCCGACATGAAAGAAACTTGAAAATCGTCAGTCTTACGAATAAATAGGTAGAAAATAAGTAGTATGCTAATTATAAGGCTTGCTGATATGTCCCGCGAGACCGACAAGGAACAGCTTCTGGATGAAGTCTCCGCTTTCACCCGCAAACTGCGCGCGTTTTTCGATGCGCGGGTAGGGGAAAGCGGGCTGACTTTGGCCCGCGCGCGTGCGCTTTTTGCGCTCTCGCGGCGTGGTCCGCTGACGCAGACGGAACTTGCCGAGGAAATGGAAATCGAAACCCCGACGCTGGTGCGGGTGCTCGACGGCATGGAGAAACAGAACCTCATCGAGCGTCGCTCCGATGAAAACGACCGCCGCGCCAAACGCATCCACATGACGGCTGAAGGTGAGAAGACCTCCGGCACGGTGCAGGCGGTGGCAAAGTCGCTGCGTTCGGAAATCACCGCCGATATTTCGTCTGAGGATCTGGCGATGACGCTGGATGTGATGCGCAGGCTTTCGGCCAACCTGCAAAATCTCGCGGCCGGGAGGGTGCAATCGTGAGCACCGTATCGCCGCAGACAACGGATGGGGCCGCTTCCCAAAATGCCGAGGCGACCGTCAAGCCGGACGGCCTTCCACAGGAAGAGGCGAACGCCACCACAACGGTAAGCGGTTCCGGTCCGGGAGAGACCGCCCCTGAAGCCGCCGCTCCCGCCGCGCCGCAACCGGTGGAGCGGCCGGTATGGCTGCGGCTGTGCTTCATCTTCGCCGGCCTGTCGTTCTTCATCACGCAAGGGTTGGGCATGAACCTCGTCATGGCCAATCTCTACCAGCTTCAGGGCGAGTTTTCCGCCACGGTTGCCGAGGCGGCCTGGCTTTCCGCCGCCTATATGGCGCCCTATGCCACCTTCTCCATCGCACTCTTCAAGGTCAGGGCGCAATATGGCCTGCGACCCTTTGCCGAAGTCTCGATTATCGCCTTTGTCGTCGCTTCCTGTCTCAACCTGTTCGTGACGGACCTGCATTCGGCAACCGTGATCCGTTTCGTCAGCGGCATGGCCGCCGCCCCGATCTCGTCGCTTGGGTTCCTCTATATTCTCGAGGCCTTTCCGCCCGCGCGGAAATTCTCGCTGGGTTTCAGCATCGCGCTGACGGGCACATTGCTGTCGGCACCGATCGCGCGCATGGTTTCGCCATCCCTGCTGGAAATCGGGGGCTGGAGCGCACTCTATTCCATGGAAGTGGGCTTTGCGCTGATCGCCTTCGCGATGATCTATGTGCTGAAAGTCACGCCGCCGCCGCGTGCGAAGGTCATCGAGCGTATGGATATTCTGAGCTATCTGTTGTTTGCGGGCGGTCTCGGCTGTCTTGCGGTGATGCTCACCCTCGGCCGGTTCTACTGGTGGTTCGAAACCTGGTGGCTGGGCGCGCTTCTGGCGACGTCGATTGCGCTTCTGACCCTCATGGCCTTCATTGAATTGCCGCGTAAGAACCCGCTGCTCGACCTGCGCTGGATTTTCTCGAAAACCAACCTGCATGTCATTGCCGTGCTGCTCGTCTACCGCGCGGTTTCCTCCGAGCAATCCTCAACGGCGGTCGGGTTTTACCAGCAGCTTGGCCTGTTGAACGACCAGACGACGACGCTTTATGCGCTGGTGCTGCTGGCGACTGTTCTCGGCGGTGCCGCCTGCGCCTGGCTGATGCTGACGAAATATGTTGATACGGCCCATGTGATTGCGCTGACGCTGATTGCGGCCGGTTCGTTTATGGATAGCCAGTCCACCAATCTGACACGGCCGGGTGAGATGTATCTCAGCCAGATGATGATCGCCTTCGGCGCCGCCATGTTCCTGCCGCCCGTCATGTCCAAGGGCTTTGCCGCAGCACTTGGCAGAGGCGCGCCTTATCTCGTGAATTTCATCGCCATCTTCCTGTTCACCCAGATCACGGGTTCGATGCTGATGACCGGGCTGCTTGGCAGCTTCGTGACGCTGCGGGAGAAATTCCATTCCAATATTCTGGTGGAAAATGTCCTGCTCACCAACCCCGTGGTCGCCCAGCGCGTATCCCAGCTTTCCGGCGCCTACAGCCATGTCATCACCGACCCGGCACTGCTGAAGGCCGAAGGGTTGTCCCTGCTGGGCCAGCAGGTCAGCAAGGAAGCCTATGTGCTTGCCTATAATGACACGTTCCTGTTGATCTCAGTCGTTTCGGCGCTGGCACTGGCCGCGCTTTTGCTCCACCTTGCCTGGATGCGCATCCGTCCGTTCCTTTTCCGGGACAAAGTCGATGCCGCGCCGGCGCTACAGTCTTGAACCTCCAAGAGTGACATTATGCTGAAGAAGTTTTTTACCCCCGTTTCCATTCTCGTGCTGCTCGGCGGCCTCGCCGGTGTGGCGCTCGTGCTTTACGCCTGGCGGCTGCCGCCGTTTCTTTCCACCGTCGAAATGACCGACAACGCCTTCGTGCGCGGTTATGTGACGACCATGAGCCCGCAGGTCAGCGGTTATGTCGTGGATGTCCCGGTGAAGGACTATCAGGAAGTCAAGCAGGGCGCCCTGCTGGCGAAGATCGATGACCGCATCTATCGCCAGAAACAGGCGCAGGCGGAAGCTACGCTCGATACCCATAAGGCAGCCCTCGACAATTCCCGCCAGCAGGAAAATGCCGCCAATGCCAATATCCGTTCCAGCGAAGCGGCAGTCGATAGCGCCGAAGCCTCGCTGAAGCAGGCGCAGCTCGCCTCCGACCGGCAGGATAATCTCATCAAGAGCGGCGCCGGAACCTCCAGCCTGCAGGAAGAAGCCCATGCGGCGCTTGAAAAGGCGCGGGCATCGCTCTCGCAGGCGAAAGCGGCGCTTGAGGTTTCGCGACAGGATTTGCAGACCATCATCGTCAACCGCAGTTCGCTGCAGGCCGCCGTCGCCAACGCCGAAGCGGCCGTCGAACTCGCCCGCATCGATCTTGCCAATACCGAAATCCACGCGCCCGTGGATGGCAGGCTCGGCGAAGTCGGTGTGCGCACCGGCCAATATGTCACCGCCGGCACGCAGCTGATGGCCGTCGTGCCGCATGACGTCTGGGTTATAGCCAATTTCAAGGAAACCCAGCTTGCCGGCATGCAGGTGGGCCAGCCGGTGACCATTTCTGTCGATGCGCTGCATCGCCGCAAGCTGACCGGCCACGTCGAGCGCTTCTCGCCCGCCACCGGCTCGGAATTCGCCGTCATCAAGCCCGACAATGCGACCGGCAATTTCGTGAAGATCGCCCAGCGTCTTGGCGTGCGGATCGTGATTGACGCGGATCAGCCGCTCGCGGCGGATCTGTCGCCGGGCATGTCGGTGGTGGTGCATGTGGATAAGAGCAAGGCGCCTGATGGGGCTGAGACGGCGGCGAGGTAGTCGGTAAAGGTTGGAGGGCGTGGTTTACCCCCCTCTGTCCTGCCGGACATCTCCCCCTCAAGGGGGGAGATCGACTCGTGGATAGGTCTCGCCCATCTCAACGTTAGCGAATGAAGCGGTGGTAGCGCCTCCTGCCGATCTCCCCCTTGAGGGGGAGATGCCCGGCAGGGCAGAGGGGGGTAACCTCTCCGCAAACTCCGACCGCAAAAACCAAAAAACCCCGGATGTCGCCATCCGGGGTTTTCCTTTTGGCCGTTAAGCCAAAATCTTATTCGTCGTCTTCGTTGCCGTCAGCTTCCGGATCGAAGAAGTCTTCCGGACGCAGCGCGTCTTCGTCAACGCCGTAGATGGCGTCAGCGGAGGTGAGGCTTTCGCCCTTGGACTGGCGTTCGGCTTCTTCGGCGGAACGGGCAACGTTCAGCTCGACCTGAAGCTCGACTTCGGCGTGCAGGTGCAGGGTAACGTTGTGCAGGCCGATGGTCTTGATCGGCGTGTTCAGTTCAACCTGGTTGCGGCCGATGTTGAAGCCTTCCGCGCCGAGGATTTCGACGACGTCACGGGCGGCAACAGAACCGTACAGCTGGCCGGTTTCGCCAGCCGAACGGACGACGATGAAGGACTTGCCTTCGAGTGCTTCGGCAACCTTCTGGGCTTCCGACTTGCGCTCGAGGTTACGGGCTTCAAGCGTTGCGCGCTCGGTTTCGAAACGGGTCTTGTTGGCGGCGTTGGCGCGCAGCGCCTTGCCCTGCGGCAGCAGGAAGTTACGGGCATAACCGTCGCGAACCTTGACGGTCTCGCCCATCTGGCCGAGCTTGTTGATGCGTTCGAGAAGAATAACGTCCATCTTCTTGATCCTTTCTATGGTTTGGTTTCGTTCGTTGTGTCGGTTTTCCGCGCCGGGGTGAGGGAGATCGTGCTGCGCACGTCGCTCAAGCCGAACACGAGAATGATGAACAGCGGAAAGACAAAGACCGCCGAGAGATAAGCGAGGATGAGAACCGGCAGACGCCAGTCCTTTCCACGCGCGCGTTTGTGCAGCGAGGCGTAACCTGCCATAAGGAAGCCCGCGCCGAAGGTTCCGCAGATGACGGCACCAACCATGGCGGCGACGGCCCCGAAGAACATGGCGACGATGCCGCCGAGAAAGATGAAGATGGCATTGCGGTGCATGCGCAGCGCCGAAGCAATGTCTTCGCGCGGGCGAAGGCCCTTGCCGAAGGAGCCTACCAGCCGCGTTGCGAAATAATAGGCCGCAAACAAAAGAATGACCCAAAGACCGCCCTGAACGATGGGCAGCATCAGCACCAGCAGCGATTTCGTCTGGGCGAGCGCCTCGGCATTGGGTTCGAACAAAGGTTCGCGGTTCTGCACCGAGGTCATCATGATATCGACCATGCGGGCGACGAGATCAGGACCGTAACCGATCATCCAGCCGAGAATGACGACGGCGACAGAGACCAGAATGCAAAGATGCAGCACGATGCCGGAAAGCGGATACCAGGCGAGCAGATCGTCCGGGCCGCCGAGTTCAGACGCCGGACGCGCCAGATTGGCAAGATGCGAAAGGTAGCCGGCCGGAATCAGCGTGAAGATCGCAATGGTCAGTGCGAAAAGCGGCGACATGACGAGCGCGCCGATGATGGCCGTGGTGATGATCGCGATAATGGCGGCGCGGTTGCCCCAGCCCATGCCGGCGATGAAGATGGGCATGGCCGAACCGGCATAGAGCAGGAAAGAAAGCGACGACTGTGCCGTTGCGCCAAGCGTTAGAAACGCGGCGCATATGCCGGCGAGAACGCCGGAAATCAGCACTGTCTGGTTCAACTTCTGCACTTCGCTGTCCTGCTGAAACTTAAGCAGTTAGAGGATCGCTCCTTAAGGAGCGTCGTCCCCAACATGGGTTTTTAGAGTATCGATCCGCGCCCAACGCGGAAGGATTATAATCTCGACCCGCTGATTAAGAGTCAGCAGCTCGATAAAACGAGGCCGCGACAAAACGCAGCCTCGCTTCAATTCATTACGCTACGACGTAAGGCAGCAGGCCGAGGAAACGGGCGCGCTTGATCGCCTGGGCGAGTTCGCGCTGCTTCTTCTGGGAAACGGCCGTGATGCGGGAAGGAACGATCTTGCCGCGCTCGGAAATGTAGCGCTGCAGCAGACGAACGTCCTTGTAGTCGATCTTCGGAGCGTTGGCGCCGGAGAAGGGGCACGTCTTGCGACGGCGGTGGAACGGGCGGCGTGCCTGGGAAGAGGAAGTATCAGCCATTGGTCAATTCTCCTTATGCACGGTCTTCGCGCGGACGGCGCGGACGGTCTTCGCGGTCGCCGAAGCCACCTTCGCGCGGCGCGCGGGGACCACGATCTTCACGCGGGCCACGGTCCGGACGGTCGCCGTCACGGCGCGGGCGGTCGTCACGATCGCGCTTCTGCATCATCGCGGACGGGCCTTCTTCGTGGGCTTCGACGGCGATGGTCATGTAGCGAAGAACGTCTTCGTTGATGCGCATCTGGCGCTCGACTTCATGAACTGCAGCCGCCGGAGCGTCGATGTCCATGAGAGCGTAGTGAGCCTTGCGGTTCTTCTTGATGCGGTAGGTGAGGGACTTCAGACCCCAGTTCTCGACGCGTCCGACTTTACCGCCGAACGATTCGATAACGCCCTTGTACTGCTCGACAAGTGCGTCGACCTGCTGGGCAGAAATATCCTGCCGGGCAAGGAAGATGTGTTCGTAAAGAGCCATTTAAGCTTTGCCTTTCTTGCGTTTCGTCCTTCACCCGGCAACGGCGCTAAGCCTCAACGACTGCTCCTGGTTAGGCGATGAAGCCTTAAAGCAAGAAAAGCGTTGTTCGAGACGGTCGAGAGCGGAGACACGGGAGGCCGGAAAAACCTTATGGTTCCTGCTGTTTCGTTACCGAAACCAGCCCTCCGTTCAGCCACCAGCCAATTGGACCGGGTGTTGTGAACAGCGCGCTTATACGGATTTTTCGCGTTTTGGCAATGGCTTTGTCAGTGAAGCGCGTTTTTCTTCAGAACGACGAACCATTTATGCTTGGTATCGGCGATGTGGCCGCTTTCACTGAGCGGGATCGTTTTCTTCGTCACAGAGTCGAGAACGTTGAAGCCTATGACGTCGATTTCGCCCGGCCGCCTGGCGACGACAATATCGGTGTGCGACTTATAGCTGCCGACCTTGTCGTAGTAACCCTGGGCCTGCTGAAAACTGACCTTGTCATAGGTGTAGCCGACGACATCGCCGACATCCGGGGTCGCGCCGGCCTCCTTCAGCCGGTATCCGTGGTAGAGGGCATTTGGCGAGTTTTGCTGGCGCGCCTTTATGAAATGGCGAATCCATACGGAATGCGATTCCGCGAATGGAAACTCTTTCTTGCTGAATTGCGCGGCATGGAAGACATAGGAAATTCCGACGGCTGACCAGAAATAGTGGTCGTTCATAATATCGTCTTCTGTCGGCGTCCCGCCTCCGACGGCATTATAGTTCTTGATGACGTATTTTGCGAATATGGGATCGTCATCCTTGTGCCGGATGTGCTTGGATCCAGTAGAGACGTTCCATGTGGACCTTCCCCAGTGGTTCCACTCCTGATCGGTAATATTGAGAATATCTGCGACTGTCTTGGCCATCGAATTCTCCCAATTGTAGTATATTTGTTGTTTTTGTGAAAAATCCAGTCAATTCTTCTATGAAAATAAAAAGTTCACCGGAGCATATCGATATATGCGCCGGTGAACGTGATAATACAGAATTTAATCAGTATTGAAAGATGGTTTTATTTGAATTTCCGGTCTGAAACTGGTTCAGATCGCCATCGGATATTGCCTATGGATCGCTGCGATACCTTTCAACAGCTCATCCGACAGAGCCACATCGGCCGCCGCAATATCGGTCTTCAGCTGTTCCGTCGTCGTCGCGCCGATGATGACCGAGGCCATGAACGGGCGGGTGAGGCAGAAGGCGATGGCGAGCTGGGCCGGGTCCACTCCGTGCCTGGCGGCAAGTTCCAGATAGGCCTTGACCGGCGCTTCCTGCAGCGGCTGCAACCGGCCCCCGAGATCCTTGTTGATAGTGCCGCGCGAGCCCGCCGGGCGAGCGCCATTCTGGTATTTGCCCGTCAGCAGACCGGCTGCCAGCGGCGAATAGGCGAGCAGGCCGACATCTTCGTGATGGGCGACTTCCGCCATGTCGAGGTCGAAGCTGCGATAGAGCAGGTTATATTCGTTCTGGATGGTGGCGACGCGCGGCAAGCTCTTGGCCTCGGCGATATCGATATATTTCTGCGTGCCCCAGGCGCTTTCGTTGGAGAGGCCGATGGCGCGGATCTTGCCGGCCTTCACCAGTTCGCCGAGCGTCTCGAGCTTTTCGGTGATTTCGGCGAGCGTGCGCTTGGTGTCCTGGCCGGAGGCATCGAAACCCCAGGCGCCACGGAAATGATAGGTGCCGCGGTTAGGCCAGTGAATCTGGTAGAGGTCGATGTAATCGGTCTTCAGCCGCTTGAGGCTGGTATCCACCGCCTCGCGGATCGAGGCGGCATCGATGTCGCGACCGCCGCGAATATAGTCGCGGCCTGAGCCGGCAACCTTGGTGGCGAGTACGACCTGGTCACGCTTGCCGGTCTTTTCGAACCACGCACCGATATACTCTTCCGTCCGTCCCTGCGTTTCGGCCGAGACGGGGGTAGTGGGATAAAGCTCTGCGGTGTCGAAGAAATTGACGCCGTTTTCGATGGCGTAATCCATCTGCGCATGCGCTTCGGCTTCGGTATTCTGCGTGCCCCACGTCATGGTGCCGAGGCAGATTTCAGACACGGAGATGCCCGTGCGACCCAATAGTTTCTGTTTCATGGAGGTATCCCGGTGCTTGGCCAGTTTTGGAAGGTGGTGTGAAACTAATCGGGAATTGCCGCAGTGCAAGAAAAAATATGACTAAAAGAAAGGGGAAAACAGGTTTGTAAAACCCCGGGCAATGGCCCGTTATAGGGCTTCAAGCTTGACTTCGCTGGCGGGAATGTGAATGGAAGTCCGAAAGAATAAAGGCAAGGCCAGACAAGAAGGACGACATCCCATGGGTATTGCATTCACATTTCCCGGTCAGGGAAGCCAGACCGTTGGTATGGGCAAGGAGCTGGCGGACACCTATCCGGAAGCGCGCGCCGTGTTCCAGGAAGTCGATGAGGCGCTCGACCAGAAGCTTTCCGACATCATGTGGAACGGGCCGGAAGAGACGCTGACGCTGACCGCGAACGCCCAGCCGGCCCTCATGGCCGTCTCGATGGCTGTCATGCGCGTTCTGGAAGCGCGTGGCCTGAAGCTGTCCGATACGGTTTCTTATGTCGCGGGACATTCGCTCGGCGAATATTCGGCGCTTTGTGCAGCCGGCACCTTCTCGGTTGCCGATACTGCCCGTCTTCTGCGCATTCGCGGCAATGCCATGCAGGCCGCCGTGCCGGTCGGCGAGGGCGCCATGGCTGCCATCATCGGGCTCGAGCACGATGCGGTTTCCGCCATCTGCGAGGAAGCCGGCATTCTCGGCGTTTGCCAGATCGCCAATGACAATGGCGGCGGCCAGCTGGTCATTTCCGGCGGCAAGGCCGCTGTCGAGAAAGCCGCCGCGATCGCTTCCGAAAAGGGCGCCAAGCGCGCCATCATGCTTCCCGTTTCCGCACCCTTCCACTCCGCGCTGATGGCGCCGGCGGCAGAAGCGATGCGCGAGGCGCTGGCGAAAGTCGAAAAGCACAATCCGGTGGTGCCTGTTATTGCCAATGTCCGCGCCGCTCCCGTTTCCGATGCCAATGAGATCGCCGCCTTGCTGGTCGAGCAGGTGACGGGCCAGGTGCGCTGGCGTGAGACGGTGGAATGGTTTGCCGCCAACAATATCACGCAGCTTTACGAGATCGGCTCCGGCAAGGTGCTGACGGGCCTTGCCCGCCGCATCGACAAAACGGTGAGCGGCGTTGCCGTTAATGGTGCGGCCGATATCGACGAGCTTCTTGCCACGCTTATCGGCTGAGGCGGGCTTCGCCCCGCACCGGCTTTTTATTTTTGACAATTCCCGATGCAGAACCGCAAAACTACCCGCGGACTTGCCATAAAGAAGGAACGGACAATGTTTGATCTGACAGGCCGCAAGGCTCTCGTAACCGGCGCGACCGGCGGCATCGGCGAAGAAATCGCCCGCCTTCTGCACAGCCAGGGCGCAACCGTTGGCCTGCACGGCACGCGCGTTGAAAAGCTCGAGGCGCTGGCGGCGGAACTTGGCGACCGCGTCAAGATTTTCCCGGCCAACCTTGCCGATCGCGCCGAAGTCAAGGCGCTGGGCGAAAAGGCCGAAGCCGAGCTGGAAGGCGTCGACATTCTCGTCAACAATGCCGGCATCACCAAGGACGGTCTCTTCGTGCGCATGAGCGACGAGGACTGGGACAACGTCATCGAGGTGAACCTGACGGCGATGTTCCGCCTGACGCGTGAACTGACGCATCCGATGATGCGCCGCCGTTTCGGCCGTATCATCAACATCACCTCCATCGTCGGCGTCACCGGCAATCCCGGTCAGGCCAACTATTGCGCCTCCAAGGCTGGCATGATCGGTTTTTCGAAGTCTCTGGCGCAGGAAATCGCCACCCGCAACGTCACGGTCAACTGCGTGGCGCCAGGCTTCATCGAAAGCGCGATGACCGGCAAGCTGAACGACAAGCAGAAAGACGCCATCATGGGCGCCATTCCCATGAAGCGCATGGGCACCGGCGCCGAGGTCGCGTCGGCCGTTCTTTACCTGGCTTCCAACGAGGCGGGCTACATGACCGGCCAGACCCTGCACGTCAACGGCGGCATGGCGATGATCTGACGGCGCTCCACGCCGTCGTGAAAAGGATTGCGGCGCTGTTTAAGCACCTTGTTGGGTAGCTTGCGCCGCAAGGCCCCGCTTGCCGGTTTTCGGCGAAATTGCCTGTCATACGCTGTGCTTAGCGCGTTTTCAGGCTTTTCGACCGATTGAAACCATGTTAAGCGGGCCAAGACTGTGAACAGTCGTCCCGGAGAGACAGGAAGCCGTTGCGATTTTGCGTGACGATGTCTAGCTTGGACCGGGTTGAACGGGTTTGCCAGCGGTGCCGGATTTGAACGGCGCATGAGGGCTTCTAACAGGGCAGGGTGCCGAAAGGCATTCCCTTTCAAAATAAAGGTCGAGGAAACCGACATGAGCGATATCGCAGAACGCGTAAAGAAAATTGTAATTGATCATCTTGGCGTTGACGCCGACAAGGTTGTCGAAGGCGCCAGCTTCATTGACGATCTGGGCGCTGATTCGCTCGACACCGTTGAACTGGTCATGGCTTTCGAAGAAGAATTCGGTGTTGAAATTCCCGACGACGCAGCTGACTCGATCCTGACTGTCGGCGACGCCGTCAAGTTCATCGAGAAGGCCCAGGCCTGATCGACCTTCATCGGGAAGGTGACATATCTTCCCGTCTTGGCCCGGCTTGTCCGGGCCAATGTTTTATAGGCAGACGGTAGGTGTTCCGAAAGGCGCGCTTTCCTGCTGTCGCAAGGGTCACGGGCCGCAACAACGCCGCCTGTAACCTTCATGCAAAGATTTAGACATACTGCAGCCTGCCGTTAGTGCCATCCCATGGTGCCCGGTGTTGCAGAAAGACCGATGATTTGGATAAGGGCGGAGCATTGGCGATGAGGCGTGTCGTTATCACCGGTACCGGCATGGTATCTCCTCTTGGATGCGGAACGGAAGTGACCTGGGAGCGGCTTTTGGCCGGCCAGAACGGCGCCCGTCTCGTGACTGAATTCGAAGTCGAAGACCTGCCCGCAAAGATCGCCTGCCGCATTCCCGTCGGCGACGGCTCCAACGGCACCTTCAATGCTGATGACTGGATGGAGCCGAAGGAACAACGCAAGATCGATCCTTTCATCCTGTACGGTATGGCCGCCGCCGACATGGCGCTTGCCGACGCAAACTGGCATCCGGAAACGGATGACGACCAGATCGCCACCGGCGTTCTGATCGGCTCCGGCATCGGCGGTCTGGAAGGCATTGTCGAGGCGGGTTACACGCTGCGCGACAAGGGTCCCCGTCGCATTTCGCCATTTTTCATTCCCGGCCGTCTGATCAACCTCGTATCCGGCCAGGTTTCCATTCGCCACAAGCTGCGCGGCCCGAATCATTCCGTGGTAACGGCCTGCTCGACTGGCGCACACGCTATCGGCGACGCCGCCCGGCTGATCGCGCTCGGCGATGCCGAGGTCATGGTCGCCGGTGGTGCCGAATCGCCGGTCTGCCGCATTGCGCTTGCCGGCTTTGCCGCCTGCAAGGCGCTTTCCACCCAGCACAATGACGATCCTCAGAAGGCCTCGCGTCCCTATGACCGCGACCGCGACGGTTTCGTCATGGGCGAGGGCGCCGGCATCGTGGTTCTCGAAGAACTCGAGCACGCCAAGGCGCGTGGCGCTAAGATTTACGCCGAAGTCGTGGGCTACGGCCTTTCCGGTGATGCCTACCACATCACGGCTCCCTCCGAGGACGGAGACGGCGCGTACCGCTGCATGGCCATGGCGCTGAAACGTGCGGGCCTCACGCCTGACGATATCGACTATATCAATGCCCACGGCACCTCCACCATGGCCGACACGATCGAGCTTGGCGCGGTCGAACGGCTCGTCGGCGAATCGGCTCCGAAGATTTCCATGTCGTCCACCAAGTCGGCCACCGGCCACCTGCTGGGTGCTGCAGGTGCCATCGAGGCGATTTTCGCCACTCTTGCCATCCGCGACAACATCGTTCCGCCGACGCTCAACCTCGACAATCCCGATGTCGACACGAAGATCGACCTCGTGCCGCATAAGGCACGCAAGCGGCAGGTCAATGTGGCGCTTTCGAATTCCTTCGGTTTTGGCGGCACTAACGCCTCGCTCGTGCTGCGCCGTTACGAAGCATAATCGCGACGGCAGTTTGCCGTCGCGATGGTGTCCGTGCCACAAACTGTCCAAGGCGGTTGCGGCGTTCTCCTGCCGGACGCTGACAAGGATGTTCTTTCCTTTGAAGAACGTATTGCGGCTTGCGAAAGCCATTCCGATTTTCGCGCCGATATTGTAGTCGTTTATGGAAGGCGTTTGCCGGGCCGGGTGATTTCCGGCTGCGGGCGGCTTCCTCCATCGGCTTTGTCCGAAACGATGTTCGTGAAGCGCAATATCAGGGCTTCACGATATCTCCATGTGGTGCGGGACGGCATTCCGAACCTGTTTTTGCCGCATTACCTGCGCAAAAAGCGCTGACAACGCCGAACTGAAAAGGACCGACGGTGAGCGACACGAATCAGAACAGCCAGGGACCATCAGGACAAAACGGCGCGGGCGAAGGCAATCGCGGCCCGATCATTCCGAAGTCCCCGACCGAGGCGCTGCGGCCGGAAAAAGTGCCGGCGCCGCCGAAGCGCTCCCGCAAGGCCCACGGGCAGCTGGTGATCTTCCTGAATTTCCTGATGACGCTTGCCGTTGCCGTCTGTGTACTGGCCATTGCCGCCTTCTATTACATGATCAATGCGTTCCAGGAGCCCGGTCCGCTCGAAACGAACACCCATTTCACCGTCCGTAACGGTGCTGGCCTCATCGAGATCGCCAATAATCTCGAGCGTAACGACATCATCTCCAACGCCCGCGTTTTCCGCCTCATGACCGGCAGCTATCTGCAGAAGGATCAGACGCTGAAAACCGGCGAATACGAGATCAAGGCCGGCGCATCGATGAAGGACATCATGCTGCTGCTCGAATCCGGCAAGTCGATCCTTTATTCCGTATCTCTGCCGGAAGGCCTGACCGTGAAGCAGATGTTCGCGCGCCTTGCCTCAGATGAGGTGCTGGATGGCGAACTGCCCGCGACGCTGCCGCCTGAAGGCAGCCTGCGCCCCGATACGTATCGCTTCACCCGAGGCACCAAGCGCGAAGAAATCATCAGCCAGATGAGTGCGGCGCAGGGCAAGCTGATCGACATGATCTGGGAACGTCGTGATCCTGATCTGCCGATCAAGACCGTCGAGGAATTCGTGACGCTCGCCTCGATCGTCGAGAAGGAAACCGGCAAGGATGACGAGCGCGCCCATGTCGCCTCCGTCTTCTACAACCGTCTGAAGAAGGGCATGCGCCTGCAATCCGATCCGACGATCATCTATGGCCTGTTCGGTGGCGACGGAAAACCTTCCGATAGGCCGATCTATCAGTCGGATTTGCAGAAGCAGACGCCGTTCAACACCTATGTCATCAAGGGCCTGCCGCCGTCTCCCATCGCCAATCCAGGCCGGGCAGCGCTTGAGGCAGTCGCCAATCCATGGCGCACGGATGACCTCTATTTCGTGGCCGACGGCACCGGCGGCCACGTCTTTGCCAAGACGCTCGAAGAGCATAACGCCAATGTGCGCCGCTGGCGCAAGATCGAGGCCGAGAAGGCTGCTTCCGGCGGTAATCCCGATGTCATCGTGGACGGTCAACCGGGCGGCGCCGAGGCGGAAAAACCTGCCAACAACTGATAATCTCGACCGGGCCTTGTCATTCACAAGGCCCGGTTTCGCACGGCATGACCGGGGGGCTTCCAGATATGACATTGCAATCGATGACGGGCTTTGCGCGCAGCGAAGGAACCTCCGGCCGTTACCGCTGGGCATGGGAATTGCGTTCGGTGAACGGCAAGGGGCTCGATGTGCGCCTGCGTCTGCCGACCGGTCTCGAAGCCCTGGAAACCGGCCTGCGCGAAATTGCGGGAGAGCATCTTTCCCGCGGCAATATTCAGGCCGGCCTGACGCTGGCGATTGCGGAAAACCGGCTCGAGGCCGTGATCAACCGCGACGCGCTCGCCGCTGTTCTGGCGCTCAAGAAGGAGCTTGGCGATGTTGTCGACGACAAGCCGCTGAGCTTCGATACGTTGCTGACGATACGCGGGCTGGTGGATTTTCGCGAGGCGGAAGACGATGCCGAAGCGCAGGCGACACGCAACAGCGATGTGCTCGACGGTTTCGCTGTCGCGGTCGAGAAGCTGAAGGACATGCGCGAGCGGGAAGGGGCGTCGCTGTTCGCCATCCTGTCCGGCCATATCAACCGCATCGAGCAGCTTGCGGACATCATCGAGAATGATCCATCCCGCCAGCCCGAGCAGATCGCGGCGCGGCTCGCCCAGCAGATCGCGCTCATTGGTGACGGCGTGCACGGGCTCGACCGCGACCGCCTGCATGCCGAGGCGGCGCTGATCGCCACCAAGGCGGATCTGCGTGAAGAGATCGACCGGCTGCGTGCCCATGTCGAGGCTTCACGCGAACTGTTGGAGAATGGCGGACCTGTCGGCCGCAAGCTCGATTTTCTTGCACAGGAATTTAACCGCGAGTCGAATACAATCTGTTCCAAATCGAATGCCAGTGCGGTAACCGCAGCGGGCATAGAGTTGAAAGTGGTGATCGACCAGTTTCGCGAACAGGTACAAAATCTGGAGTAGACCCCATGGTCCCGGTGAATAATTCTCCCGTCACGATTGCCCGCAGAGGGCTGATGCTGGTGATTTCTTCGCCATCGGGCGCAGGCAAATCCACGATCGCGCGCAACCTGCTCGAGAAAGACAAGAACATCAGCCTTTCCGTCAGCGTCACGACGCGTCCGCGCCGCCAGAGCGAGATCGAAGGCATCCACTATCACTTCATCTCCAAGCGTGATTTCGAGCGCATGCGCGACGGTGACGAGTTGCTGGAATGGGCCGAAGTCCACGGCAATTTCTACGGCACGCCGCGCGAGCCGGTCGAAGCGGCGATGGCCGCCGGCCGCGACATGCTGTTCGATATCGACTGGCAGGGCGCCGAGCAGCTGCAGGACAAGATGAAGGCTGACGTCGTTTCGATCTTCATCCTGCCGCCGACCATGACCGAGTTGCAGTCACGCCTGCACCGCCGCGCCGAAGATACCGAAGAGGTCATCAAGACCCGCCTCCTCAATTCCCGCTCAGAGATCGAACACTGGCGCGACTATGACTATGTCATCCTCAACGACGACCTGCAGGCCGCCTTCGAGGGCATAGAAGCGATCGTCAAGGCCGAACGCGTCCGCCGCGACCGCCGCCACGGCATGTTCGACTTCGTGAGGGCGTTGCTTGAGGAAGAGCCGAAGCTCTGAGGGAAGCCGTTTTGTTCTATTTCTGGAGTGAGGCCGGCAAATCGACTTGAATTTCCAACGGAATGAAGTGCTTCAGGTTTTCGGTTATCACGGTCAGATTATAGACTTGTGCGGTGGCGGCAATGATCAGGTCGGCAAGGCCGGGATGACGGCCTTTGCTGTTTGCAATATCCTCCATCGCTCCCGCTACACGGGCAACCGCGACATCCATTGGCAATATTCGATCTCCGAAGTTTTCGGTCAGAGAACTCAGCCAGCCGTTCAGACGTTTGGCGCGATCGACGGCGCCCTTGCGAACAAGATATCCTATTCCCTTTTGGATTTCCGTAACGGTCATCGCTGACAGATAAAGTGTATCGGCCTCGCCCTGCACATGGAACCATGTGCGGGTCGCTTCGGATGGGATGGGCTTGTCGGGAGCAAATCGGGATATGATATTGGTATCGAGCAGGAAGCCGTTACTCAAAATCGATTTCCCTCATGGTCGATGGATTGCGCGACAGATCCACGCCGCCCGGATAGGTTAGCAGGAAATCACCGAAATTGGCGGGCGGTGTCTTCAGCGCCTTTTTTGCTGCTTCGGCCGCCTCAACGGAAACGAGCACCGCTGCCGGTTTGCCGTGACGAGTGATCGTCACGAACTCGCCCTTCGCTGCTTCATCGATCAGTGTGGCAAAACCGGCTTTTGCTTCGGCAACGCTCATGCTCGACATATTTGCCTCCAAAAATGACCATATATGGACACAATAGTAGAGCGCAGAGTTGCAAGCAACCTCCGTCGTTGCCGTCTGCCTGACCTTGCCTTAAAGGCAGTTCGCCAACGTCACGAATTCCTCCACCGACAATGTCTCCGCCCGTCGTGTAGGGTCGATCCCGGCCTTTTCCAGCAGCGTTTCTCCGCCAAGGCTCTTCACGCTCTGGCGCAGCATCTTGCGGCGCTGGCCGAAGGCTGCTTCCGTGACCCTTTCAAGCTTGGCGACGTCGCAGGGCAATGGCTTGTCCTTCGGCAAAAGGTGCACGACGGTCGAAGTCACCTTTGGCGGTGGGCTGAATGCCTGGGGCGGAACGTCGAAGGCCATTTCCGAAACGGTGCGCCAGCCGGCGAGAACGCCAAGACGGCCGTAGTGATTGTCGCCTTCTTCGGCTACGATACGCTGGCCGACTTCCTTCTGGAACATCAGCGTCATGGAGAGCCAGAAGGGCGGCCACGCCTTCGGCAGCAGCCAGTTGACCAGCAATTGTGTGCCGACGTTATAGGGCAGGTTGGCGATGATGCGCACGGGCTCCACGGCGGGAACCAGCGCTTCGAAATCCGTCTTCAGCGCATCGCCCTCGATGACCTCGAGCCGTCCGGGATAATGCGCTTCGATTTCCGCAAGAACGGGCAGGCAGCGGCTGTCGCGCTCGACGGCGATGACCTTTTTCGCACCGAGCGACAGAATGGCACGGGTAAGGCCGCCGGGACCGGGGCCGACTTCGATCACCGTCACCCCATCGAGCGGCCCGGCGGTGCGGGCGATCTTCTGGGTCAGATTGAGGTCGAACAGGAAATTCTGACCGAGCGATTTCTTCGCATCGAGCCCATGGCGCTGGATGACATCGCGCAGTGGTGGCAGTCCATCGATGGCGGCCATTAAGCGCCAACCCGGCTGCGGACGGAAATCTCCGCCGCCATCGTCAGCGCCGCCACGAGGCTCGCCTCATTGGCAATGCCCTGGCCGGCAATGCCGAAGGCGGTGCCATGGTCGGGCGAGGTGCGGATGAAGGGCAGACCCAGCGTGACATTGACCGAATCGTCAAAGCCGAGCGCCTTGGCCGGAATGAGTGCCTGATCGTGATACATGCACACCGCGACGTCATAACGCTTGCGGGCGGCATCGTGGAACATGGTGTCGGCGGGCAGGGGACCGAAAGCGTCGATGCCGTCTTTCCGCAACCGTATGGTCGCCGGATGAACCACATCGCGATCCTCTGTGCCCAGCGCGCCATCCTCACCCGCATGCGGGTTAAGGCCTGCGACAGCCAGACGCGGCGCCGCTATGCCGAATTTTTCCCGCAGATCGGTATCGATGATCCGGCATGTCGTGACGATCAACTCTTCCGTCAGGGCGGCCGATACGTCTTTCACCGGAATATGGATGGTTACCGGCACGACCCGAACCTTCGGGCCGGCAATCATCATCACCGGCGTTACCGGCTTGCCCGTCTGGCGCAGGGCGAGATCGGCCAGAAATTCCGTATGACCGGGAAAACCGAAACCAGCTTCGTAAAGCACGGATTTCGCAATGGGGTTGGTGACGACAGCCGCAGCCTTGCCTTCGACCGTCAGGGAAACGGCCATCTCGATGGCCTTGATCGTCGCATGGGCAGCGCCGACATGCGGCTGACCCGCCTGTACTTCAAAACCGACAGGAAGGGGAAGGATGGGGAAAGCCCGCTCGAACAAGCTGACAGCGTCTTCCGTATCGCAGGTCTCGATATTGACCGGCACACCGATCATCGCCGCGCGGCTTGCCACCACATCGGGGTCGCCGATGAAGATGAACGGCGGCACGCCATTCTCCCGGCGCTTCGCCCAGGCGTTGATGGCGATATCGGGGCCGATACCGGCTGGATCTCCCTGTGTCAGGGCAAGCGGCAGGGATGCATGTGTCACGGAAAGACCCGGTTCTCGTATTAATATCAGGTGTTGACGATCTGCGCCTTCTTGCGCAGTTCCTCGATATATTTCTTCTCGTTCGGGTTTTCGCCGTCCTTGGCCTTCATCAGGTCTTCGGCCTTGAACACCATTTCCGCGGCATAGTCGTCGGAAACCTGACGTTGCTTGCAGATGGCCAGATATTCGACGCCCTTCTCGGTCACACGCGTGCCGGTGGTGCCGCCTTCCTTGGTCTTTTCGATCAGCGCCTTCCAGTCTTCCGGAAGCTCCGGCGCAAGAATGCGTCCAAGGTCCTTGATTGCCACGTCACGCATCGTTGCGGCAAAGCTCATGGCCTGGTCGCAGCCGGGGTAGCGCTTGCGCGAGGCTTCAGCCTCGGCCTTGCGCTTGCCGGTAATGGCGTTGCGCTTCGCTTCCGGGATGACGAAGATGACCTGCTGCAGGAAATATTCTGTCGTCACGGGCTTCTCGCCGCGCTCCTTCAGGCGGGTGACGAGATCCTGGTTCGACATCTTGCCGCGCGCGCCGTAACGGGCGTTGACGAGGCGCGGCCAGCTCATCTGAACGGCGATGAAGGCCTTGAAGTGCTCGGCGCCGACGCCTGCCTGTGCAAGCACTTTCGTCAGTTGCTCGGGCTTCATTTTATTATTGCCGGCAAACCGCGCGAATGCGGCGTCGACGTCCTGCGTGCTGACCGACATCTTCACGCGGCCGATCTCTTCGCGCTTCAATGCCTCGTCGACCAGCTGCTCGCGGGCTTTTTCGTTGAGATTGCCGGACTGGCGCTGCAGCTTGAGGAAGGCTACGCGTCTTGCGATATCATCATTGGTGATGGGGGTCTTGTTGACGACGATCTTGACGGTGCTGTCGGCGAAGGCCTGGCCGGCATAAGGCACAATGGCCATGGGAACGGCGAAAATCGCAAAGGCAAAAGCAGCGCCACGCAAAGCCGACTTTCCGAAATTCATCATATGCTTCTCCCTTTCGTCGGCCAGGGTCCTTGCCCTGTTCCGCCAATCTGTTCCGCCCGAAGCGGGGAATATCGAACTCCCCGGCTTTTCAGACCTGCACCTTGCGCATCCGCAACACGAATTTGCCACGTATATATCATCGCGATCCACAAGACGGCAATGTGTCGGTTTGTTGAAAGAAAACCCGATAGGTTTCATGTCCGGCCGACACTGGCGTGTTGTTGCGGCGAAACCGTGGCTTTACTGACCAAATGGCAAAAAGGCAGGCCACGATGTTACGTGACCTGCCTTTAAACTCAGTAGTTGTTTGGTTTCCAGCCGATGTCCATGTCATTCCAGTCCTCATTGGCCGAACCGACGCTGACGTCGCCGAGCGTGCGGAAGGCGAGGCGCGCATTGATCGACCAGTCATTGGCGGCCTGGCGGCTGGAATTGATATTACCCTCGTCGGAGTAGCTGACCGTCAAGATCGTGCATTCGTCCTGATAGGCAATGCCGATACGGCGCTCGGCGGCAAATTTTCCGTTCAGATCGTAGTTGATCGAGCCGAACAGCGACCAGTTGTCGTCCATGCGCAGCGAACCGGAAGCCTGGATGATATCGCGGTTTTCGTTATAGCCGTATTCCGGCTGTGCCTTGACCTGCGTGTAGCTGAGCTTGCCGTTGATGCGGCGATCCGAATAGCTGATGCCCGTTTCCGACCGGTTGATTTCGAAATTGTCCTTGTCGAGACGCAGGCTCGAGGACAGCGAAAGACCGATCGGTGCATCGAAGGCAGCCATGGCGACATAATCCGAACGATCGGATTCGAGGCCGGAATTGGCGCCCACATTCAGAAGGTCGTAGGAGGCGAAGGAATTGTCGCCCGCCAGATGGAAGGACTGACCGGCAATCGCACGAATGCCGTAACCATTGTCGAACGTGCCGTTATAACGGAAGCCGATATTCGCACGCGTGCCGCCTTCGATGCGGTCGAAGCCGGAGAACTTGTCGCGCTCGAACAGGTTGGTAGCGTCGAATACGAAGGCCTGCGCATCCTCGTTCGGGAAACGACCGGCATATTGCTCGTTCGGCCGCACGAAAATCTGCGCGATCGGCTCGATCACATGGCTGCTGTTGAGGGCCGTGAACAGCCAGGGATAACGCACTTCAAGGCCACCGGTGACCATGCCGCGCAACGCCGCATCGTCATGGATCATGCCTTCATAAGCATAGGAGGTGCCACCGGAGGTGAAGCTCGCCGCGGTCATGTCGGTCCACAGCGCGTCGCCGCGCGCTGCAAGGATCGGCGTGATCTGCAGGCCGCTATCCATCGTGAGGGTGCGCTTCCATTCCGCTTCGGTTGACAGGCGCGTATACGAGCCTTCCAGACCGTTGAAGCGCGGGAAACCGCCCATCGCGTAAGAATCCTGCGTCGTACGGCTGATGCTCGTGAAGTTCGTGGTCAGCGAAAGCTCGCCGCCATAGATCGGGTCCGGCAGGAAGTAACGATAGTCTACGACCGGATGAACGATCGCCTGCTTGCGTTCCTTGAGCTCCGAATTATCCGTGTCCTGAACGTTGAAGTAATAACCGCGGGCATCGAAGCTGTTGCGCTCGCCAGTGCCGGCCAGATAAATCTGGTTGGTCTGGACGTCGTTCTTGTAACCCTTCAGGCTGTAGGTACGCGAGAAGTTATTGTCGGTCTGCACCATGGCATCCCAGCCGAAGGCCCAGCGGGGATTGATGCTGAAATCACCCTTCGTCGCCACCATGCCGCGCTCATCGTTCAACGCGTCACTCGTTCCGGAGATGAACGTATCCGAGGATTGCTGGCTGATGCCGGCAATCGTCAGCGTGTGCATGCCGGTTTCGAAACGCTGGCGCAACTCGGCCTGGAGAAGCAGGCCCTGTTTTGTGTAATAGGTCGGCGTGACCGTGACGTCGGACGTATCGGACAGAACCTGGAAATAGGGGACACCGATACCGAAGCCGAGCTTGTTGGTCATGCTCATCTGCGGGAACAGGAAACCGGACTTCCGCTTGACCGTATTATCCGGAACCGTGAGGAACGGGATATAGGCGATCGAATGGCCGAAAAGCTGCAGGCGGGCCTTTTCCAGCCGCACCGTATGGGTCTTGCCGTCCTGAATGACGCGCTCAGCCTTGACCTGCCATAGCGGCGCCTTTTCAGGGCGTTCGGCGCAAGGCAAACAGGCGGTGTAGACGCCGTTGTTGAGGACCATCATGTCGCTGTTGAGACGCTCGGCGCTTTCGCCCGCGATACGGGTATTGTCCGTGGTCTCGACGCGCAGGGCATTCACGAAGCCCTGACCGAAATCGTCGGTGACGTCCATTTCGTCGGCATAGATCTTGTTGCCGCCCGGCTCGACCAGTTCGATGTTGCCATGGGCAATCACGCGACCGGTCTGCTGGTTGTATTCCACTTGCTGGGCCACCATGCGGTAGCCCGAATATTTCATGCGAACCACACCCTTCGCGATGACGCGCTGGGCATCGCGGTTATAGGTCAGTTCATTTGCTGTAAGCAGGAGTTTCGAATCGTCTTGGCTTGCCGACGCGAGCAGTCCATCCTGGCCGAAAGCGACCGGGCTGGATGCCAAATACGCGCACACAGCGGCACCTGTCAGAAGGGCCGTCCAAAGCCGCCTGATATTCCCGCGGTCATATACCGCCACTAGCCGTCCTCCTGATGAAGCAGAATGGTTGCCCCCAAAGCCAACGCCACGATGACTGGAACCCAGACAGCGACGCTGGGAGGGACAACACCACCACTCCCGAATGCCCTTACGAGCACGGTTACTACATAAAGCACGAAGCCGGAAACGATTCCACCCAGAATCACGGAGCGCGATTGGGCGAAGCGGCTGAACTTTAATGAAACGGTCGCGGCGATCAAGGTCATCGCGACCAGAAGCAGGGGCGTCGATAGCAGGAAATGATACTGCGTCTCAAGCGCCTTTGAAGATAGTCCAAAGGACTTTGCAACTTCGATCTTGTGAGAAAGGTCAAAGAAAGCAACGGTTTCCGTCTGCGTCATGCGCTCTTGAACGAATTCCCGTCTCAGATTGGTACTGATCCGTGTGCTTTCTTGCCGAACTGGCACATGTCCGGCGCGCGTTTCCGAAACGCCGTTAAGAAGCCAGTAACCATCTTCCAATTTAGCCGACTTCGCATCCTTCCGCGAGACGATGTTTCCGTCCTTGTCGAGGTCGATGAGAACCACGTCGAGAAGCATCGTTCCGTTGTCTTCGAAGCTCTTGGCGCCGATGATCGTATCCTGGCCGCCGCTCGACTGGCGCATCCACGGAATGATCTCCTGCTGGCGGCCGCCGCCTGCTTCGTTGCGCAGGCCGGCCTCCATGGCCAGCGACTTGTTCTGGCCCCATGCGGCGATGGGGTTGAGGACCATGATCGACAGGATACCGATGAAAACCGCACCGAGCACGAAAGGGAGGATGAATTGCCATGCGGAAATGCCGGCCGCACGCGTCACCACCAGTTCGTAACGCCGGTTGAGCGAGATCAGCGTCGTCATGCCGACGAAAAGCGCGATGAAGGGAACGGTCTGTTGCAGGATCAGCGGCAGGCGAAGCGCCGTCAGGCCGAGGGCGGCCGGAACGGAGTAGCCGGGCAGGCCGGACATGCGCCGAGCCGTTTCGCTGAAATCGGCGAGATAGATGATCGACGATACGCCGAGCAGGAACCAGACTGCGGTGATCAGATATCGCTTCAGGAAATAGCGGGCGAGCGTGTTGAAAATCATAGGCTACCGCTCCCCGAGTTTTTTGCCATTCGGCTGGAGAAGAGGCGGCGCAGGCGACCCGCCGCATCCGCGATCACCTTCGGCATTTTCGGCTTGCGGCCGGTCATCAGTACGAAGGCAGCTGCGGCACCGCTGAGACCCGGCACGGCATAGACCAGTGGAATGAAGGCAGCGCTCTGCTTGATCTGGTTGGTGACGTAAAAACCGAGCCAGCGCAGCATGAAGGCCGTCACCAGCGCTGCGACCATCGGATGCAGGCGCGCTTCGCGGTGCGACCGGGAATCGGCGGCGATGACGAGCGAAATCAGCGCGAAGGAAAAGGCGAACATCCAGTCCGACAGACGCTTGTGCAACTCGCTGCGGAAGGTCTCCGGCGAGCGCTTGTAGCTCGCATTGTTCTCGTCCGGCGAGAGAAGGAAGCTGAGGCTCGCATCACCGGGCGAAAGCGACGGCTCCGAATCCTGTTTTTCCGACATGGTCGAAAGGTCGAAGGCATAGGACAGGAACTTGACGATCGAGACCTTGCCGTCGGGCGTCTTCTGCTGCACTTCGCCGTCTCGCATGGTCAGCGACGTGCCGCTTTCATCGATCATGCCTTCCTTGGCATAATAAATAAGGTCGAAATTCGGATCGCGACGGTCGGCCACGAACAGGCCCTTGAGGATGCGGCCCTGCCGCTGGGCGATCTGCACATACAGGCCGTCCTGAATAGTGCGGAAGGTCTTTTCCTCGATGACCGAAGACAAGAGATCGGCATAGGCGGCAGCCACCATTTGCCGCGCGGAATTGCGGGCGGGCGGCTCGATGAAATTGGTGATGGTGAAGGAAAACAGGCTGAGAACGGCGGCCAGAATGAGAACCGGGCGATACATCACCGAACGCGGCGCTCCGGCCGCATCGATGATGGCAAGCTCGGAATCATTGTTCATCGTCGTGAAGATTTGGGTGATGCCGATGACAAGCGCGAAAGGCAGCACCACGGGGATAAGCGTCGGCAGGATCATCGTCGCGAGCGCCATGAAGGAACCCATCGACTGGCCCGTATCGGTGACGAGATTGATTCTCTGGAGAACCTGGATGGTCCAGATGATGGCCAGCACCGGCAACAGCGCGACCAGAAACATCTGCGTTGTCCGCCGCAGGATATAGTTCTCGAGAAGCTTCATACGGCCCTGTTCGACATTGTTTTTTCGTGCGATCGCTCGCCGAATTTCCGCCTATCTAATAGCATCGTTGGCGATTGGCTATTCCGGCATGCTCACAAATATGTTTTGCGCGATGATTTTTCCACGCCCTGTGTCTTTTTGTGGAACAAGCTGTCGGTTTCATGACGTGATATCGTCGTCCACAAAAATGCCTTTCCTTTAACGACTGTAGGCCTTTAAAGAATGCGGGGTTGCGCCCCGGGCCGAAAAGGCCATGATCACGCGCATCGTGCAAGTTGTAGAAGAAGAGCAGGAAAACATGTCCGCTAAATTCGATATTTCTTTCGCCAATTCCGCCTCGCTGGAAAATGCCCTGGCCATCGTGCTGCAGGCCTCGGGCGAGGCGCAGGCCGTCGCCGGTGCTTCCGAGGCTGATCCGGGTGGTGTGATCGAGAGGGCGTCGAAGATTTCCGGCTTTTCCGCAAAGGCGATGGCGACGCTCGACGTCATCGCGCCGCAGGGTTCCGCCGCCGACCGGCTGCTCGTCATCGGGCTCGGCAAGCCGTCGAAGCTGGTCGCCCATGACTGGCTGCGCGCCGGCGGCACCGCGGCTGCCCATTTCAAGAAGTCGGACAAGGTCGTTATCTATCTCGATGCCCCGGGCGTTGAGGTGAGCGCCGAAGCGGCCGCGGATTTCGCGCTGGGCCTGCTGCTGCGCGCCTATAGTTTCGATGCCTATAAGACCAAGAAGAAATCCGATGACGAAAAGACGCCGAAGAAAGTCGACGTCACCATCGTAACCGCCGCCCATAAGGACGCGGAAAAGGCGTTTGCCGTGTCGGAAGCCGTGGCTGGCGGCGTGGTACTGGCGCGTGATCTCGTCAACCTGCCGCCGAACGTGCTTGGTCCCGTCGAATTCGCCGAAAAGGCTGAGGAATTGCGCAAGCTCGGCGTTGATGTCGAGATTCTCGGCGAAAAGGAGATGAAGAAGCTCGGCATGAATGCGCTTCTCGGTGTTGCGCAGGGTTCGGCCCGCCCGCCGCGGCTGGCGGTCATGCAGTGGAACGGCGGTTCCAAGAAAGATGAACCCATTGCCTTCGTCGGCAAGGGCGTCGTTTTCGACACCGGTGGCATTTCGCTGAAGCCCGGCCTCAACATGGAAGATATGAAGGGTGATATGGGCGGCGCTGCTGCGGTCACCGGCCTGATGCATGTGCTCGCGGCCCGCAAGGCCAAGGCAAATGTGATCGGCGTCATCGGCCTTGTGGAAAACATGCCTGATGGCAATGCCCAGCGTCCCGGTGATATCGTCACCTCCATGTCCGGCCAGACCATCGAGATCATCAATACCGATGCCGAAGGCCGGCTGGTTCTGGCCGATGCGCTCTGGTACACCAAGGATCGCTTCAACCCGAAATTCATGATCAACCTCGCCACGCTGACGGGCGCGATCACTGTCGCGCTCGGCAATCTGCAAGCCGGTCTTTTCTCCAATGACGACGAACTGGCCGCGCGGCTTGCTGAGGCGGGAGAGGCGACGGCCGAGAAGCTGTGGCGCATGCCGCTCGGCAAGGATTACGACAAGATCATCGATTCCAAATTCGCCGACATGAAGAACAGTTCCGGCCGGCTGGCGGGCTCCGTCACTGCCGCGCAGTTCCTCAAACGTTTCGTGGGCGAAACACCGTGGGCGCATCTTGATATTGCCGGTACTGCCATGGGTTCGCCGCTGACCGAGATCAACCAGTCCTGGGGATCGGGCTACGGCGTGCGTCTGCTGAACGAACTCGTTCGTGCCCACTACGAAGATTGAAGCGAGCGGAGCGGCAAGTCTGCGAATGACTGAAATTCTGTTCTACCATCTGACGGAATCGAAGCTGGAGGACGCGCTGCCGCCTTTGCTCGAGAAATCGCTGGAACGCGGCTGGAAGGTCGCGATCCAGACGGTGGACGAGGAGCGCCGCGATTTCCTCGAGACACATCTGTGGACCTTTCGCGACGATAGTTTCCTGCCGCACGCCACCGACGCTTCACCTGCACCGCAGAGCCAGCCGATTCTTTTGACCGCATCGGTCGAAAACGGCAATGCGGCAAACGTGCGCTTTCTGGTCGACGGCGCCGAGCCGCCGCCGGTGGAGACCTATGAGCGTGTCGTGTTCATGTTCGACGGATATGACGCCTACCAGCTGGAAATGGCGCGTAACCACTGGAAAACGCTGAAGGCAGAGGGGCATTCCCTGACCTATTGGCAGCAGTCGCCGGAAGGTCGCTGGCAGAAAAAGGCCTGATCCGCCAAGGATCGGACGGCACTTCTGTCGCAGCGGCGATTAAGCCTGTAACAAGCCAAAAAAACAGGGCGCGACCGCTTCGTCAGCCGCGCCCTCTGAGGCTTGTATTCCGGGAAGCGTTCAGGCTTCTCAGTCGTAGAAGGAATCCACGAATTTGTGGCGGCCGAGCAGGAAGGCATCGGCCACATGGGTCAATGGCGCGAGGTCAACGTCCGATCGGCTCGCCTTGATGATCTCGGCGAAGCGCTCGTAAAGAGCCGGATATTCCCGTTCCGGCTGGGACAGTTTTTCCTCGCCGTTGATCGAGAGCTTCGCGCCGCCTTCGGACAACACCATCTGTCCCGCTGCCGTTTCGGCAACGATATCCCAGCTCTGCTTGCCGGTCTGGCGCCAGTCGAATTCGGCATGGACAGGCGTTTTCGCAACGTCGGAAAAATGCAGGTCGGCTGCGATCGGGGCGTCGCGGTTTTCCGGGAATTCCAGCGTCGCCTTGGTCAGGAACAGCGCGCGCGGCAGGATATGGGTGATGATCGACAGCGCATTGATGCCGGGATCGAACACGCCGAGACCGCCCGCCTGCCAGATCCAGGCCTGGTTCGGGTGCCAATGGCGAACATCCTCTTTCCAGATGACATGCACGCTGTCGATTTTCGTCGAGGCCAGAAACGCCTTCGCCGCCTCGACCGCCGGTGCATAACGGGAATGCCAGCTGGCAAACAGCGAAAGGCCCTTCGAATCCGCCAGGCGAACGAGATCCTGCACTTCCGAAAGTGTCGCGCCCGGAGGTTTTTCAAGGAAAACATGCTTGCCGGCATTCAGCGCCGCGTAAGCCGCCTCGTAACGATATTGCGGCGGCATGCACAGTGAAACCGCATTGATCGCCGGTTCTGCCTCCAGCATGGCCTCGATGGTGCCATAGGAAGAAACACCGTCCACGGTGCCGTGGCGGCTCGCGGTGCAGATCAATTCAAAATCCGGATTGCCTGCGATGGCGGGAAGATGCTGGTCGCGAACGATTTTGCCGACGCCGACGATGGCAAGCTTGGTGGCTGACATGGAGAGGAATCCGTTTGAGTGCTGCATGGGATAAAGTGTGACTTTACGGGTTTTTAGCAGAAACAGCCGAAGGGGCAAGGCGATGATCCAGCCCGTCGCGTCATTTTTTGTATCGCCGGGATGTGGCGTAATATTTAACTGTATATTCGAAATTAATAATAGGTGCAGTGCAGTAAGTATTTTTCTGGATAAGCGTCATTTCATTGAAATTTATATTTCAATTATGCTCTTTTGCGGTAATCTCCAACAGATTATTGCTCGTTATTTATTTTATTTTGATTTTTCCTTCAGGGCGGGGCTTGATGATTATATTGCAAAACGTAAGTGTAGGCGGTGTCTGCGATGCCCTTGCCCACGCTTAGGTCGGCTTTTTACCAATTGACCGCACGCGAAATCCAGCGTCCTTATCAAGGCGTGCTGCAATTCCGCTGCTGCCGTCATCCGGCGGTGAATTGCCGATGATGGAATTGATCTTCACCCAGGCATCCGCTTCAGCGGCCGAGCTTCCATTTCTGCTTCTTCAGGCCGCGGCTGTTGTCGGTATGGTGTCCATATTGATGCTGTTGCGACGAGACGTGGCAATCACTGACGCGCGTTACAGAATTTACTACGGCTTTGTGTTTGGAGTGGCCGGTTTTTTATTGACGATGCTGGTCTCCGACTTCATCAAGCTGCCCTCGAAGCCCTATATCCGCTCCGACCTGCTGTTTCTTGCCGGGGTGTTGGGCTCCTGGCAGGGAGGGCTGATAGGTTTCGCGTTGATTTCCGCAGGGCGCTTCCTGTTCGGTGGTCCGGCATTATTCGGCGCTGCCATTTTGGACATGAGCGTCATCTCGGCGTCTGGCATTGCCATGTATGCGTGGATGCGCGGCCGAAGCCTGACCGACCTCGGCATTCTGGAGATTGGTGGCGTCTTCGCGATCAGGATTTTCGCCGCCTTGCTTGCTGTGTCCTTGACCTTTGGTCTCGACATGATTGGTCAGGAGGTGTTTCTGAGTAACGTCGGGCGGCGCATTGTCGGCTCATCCGTGGGTCTGCCTATGATCGCGTGCCTTTTTCTGCTGCTGCGCAGTGAAGCGCGGGCGCGGGAGGCGGCAAAGAAACGCGATCTTGCGGCACGCACAGATTCCTCGACGGGCCTGCCCAACCGGCGTGCCCTTAGAGATCATATCGAACTGGTCATTCAACGGACGCCTTCGGCTCCCCATGCTCTTCTTTTGATCGAAATCGTCAACATCGCCGATGTCGCAGCCTATCAGGGCGAGGACTGGGCGGATTTATTCTGGCCCAAACTGGCGCAAGAAATCTGCGATGGCGATAATGGGCTCCTGTCGAAGTTCCAGACGCCGCAAAGCTTCATGTTCAGCGATGCAACGCTCGCGGTCCTCATAGAAGGGGTCTCATTCGAGAAATCGGAGAGCGCCCATCTGGTCATGCATCTACATGAGGCGCTGATCGCTTTTTCCCGCTCCACCGAGGCAGGCCCAGTTCCGCATCTGAAGATCGGGGCAGCGAATTTGGATAGGCTCTCCCATCAGAACATCGCATCATTTCTCAAACACCTCAGCCTCGCCCTGCAGAGAAGCGAAAGCGTCGTGCAGATATTCCCCTTTTCTTTTGCCGAAAAGGCGGCGCGGGACGAGGGTGTCCGGCAGATGCTGGTCGGGTGGATCAAGAATGGAAACCCGCCGATACTTTACCAGCCGAAGTTTGAAATCCATACTCGCCGCATGATTGGCGCCGAGGCGCTTTTACGTGCGGTCGATGCGCATGGGCAAACGCTTTCGCCCTACTACGTGCTGGAAATCGCCGAGCGTCACCGACTGCTGGCGGAATTCGAATGGTCGACCATCGACGCGGTGGTTCGAGACCTTGCGAAGTTACAGGATGTTGATCCTGATTTTCATCTTGCCGTGAATGTCTCCGCTTCGTCCCTTGCGATGCCATGTTTCGGGGAGAGGGTGGTGGCATTGCTGCTGACGGCGGCGGTGCCTGCGCACCGTCTATCGATCGAGGTGACGGAAATGAGCAAGATGCCGAGCATCGATGCCGTGCAACACAACTTCGATACGCTGATTGCGGCTGGCATAAGATTGGCACTCGATGATTTTGGCACCGGTTACGCGGCGCTCACCTTACTGGCAAGGTTTCCCTTCGAAGAGGTGAAGATCGATCATTGGATGACATCAAGGCTCGACCAGGCGCGCTTCAGGGACGCCGTCGTGCTCGCCTTCGAAAGCGCCGAACGATATGGCGCCAAGCTGGTGACGGAAGGCATAGAGACCGAAGAGCAGTGCCGGATACTGATGCAGATGGGAATCCGTTTCGGCCAGGGCTATCTCTATTCGCCTGCTGTCCCGCTTCAGCGCCTGTTTCGCCAGAGGAGATGCGCGTAACACATCGCGGTAGGACGTCGCCATGAGTTACCCTCGCAGCCGCAGACAGCGAGGGGGCTCATCCGGCGGGGACGGGGGGCATATGAGCCTCCCGTCGTTATCGCATCATCACGATGCCATCGCATCCTCGTATTCGCTCGAAAGCAGCAGCCATTGCTCCTCGGCGTCCGAAAGCTTGGCAGCGGCCTCGCCGCGCTCCTTCACTTTCAGCGCGGCCTTGGCGGGTGCTTTTTCGTATAAAGCAGGGTCCGCCAGCTCCTTATCGAGGGACTGAATCAGTTTCTCAAGCTTTGCCGTCAGGGATTCGATTTCGTTGATCTTTTTCTTGAGCGGCGCCAGCTGGCTGCGCTTTTCCGCATTGGCCTTGCGCTGGTCGGCTTTCGAGGTCTGGTCGGCGGCGGCCTCGGTCTTGTCATCCTTCTTTTTGCCGGAGGAGACGACGAGATCGCGATATTCCTCCATGTCGCCTTCGAAGGTCTTGACCGTGCCATCGGCCACCAGCCACAGCCGGTCCACCGTCGCCTCGATCAGGTGGCGGTCGTGCGAGATGAGGATGACCGCGCCGCTATAATCGTTCAGCGCCTCGATCAGTGCGCGGCGGCTGTCGATATCGAGATGGTTGGTTGGTTCGTCGAGGATCAACAGGTTCGGCGCATGGAAGGCTGCAAGCCCCATCAGCAGCCGGGCTTTTTCGCCACCGGACAAGTCCTTCGCCGCCGTCGCCATCTTTTCCGTCGCAAGGCCCATCTGCGCCACCCGCGCCCGCACCTGCGCTTCAGACGCCAGCGGCATCAGCTTGCGCACATGTTCGACCGGCGTTTGATCCGGCACGAGGTCATCCAGCTGGTGTTGCGCGAAGAAACCGATCTTGAGGCCCGAGGCGACGCGAAGATCGCCCGCCTGCGGCGCAAGCCTGCCGGAGATGAATTTCGCAAAGGTCGATTTGCCGTTGCCGTTGGAGCCGAGCAGCGCGATGCGGTCGTCATTGTCGATCCTGAGATTGAGCTGTTTCAGGATGGATTTGCCCGGCTCGTAACCGACGGCACCGCCATTGATGGCGACGATGGGAGAGGCGGGTTGCTTTTCCGGCTCCGGGAAGGTGATTGGCTGGACGTGATCCTCGATCACGGCGGCAACGGTGCCCATGCGCTCCAGCGCCTTGATGCGGCTCTGCGCCTGCCGTGCCTTGGTGGCCTTGGCGCGGAAACGGTCGATGAAGCTTTGCAGATGTTTGCGCGCGGCATCGTTTTTCGCCTTCGCCTTCATCTGCAATTCATCGGCCTCGGCCTTCTGCCGTTCGAACTGGTCGTAACCGCCGCGATAGAAGGTCAGCTTCTTCTGATCCAGGTGCACGATCGAATTGACGGCATTGTTGAGGAGATCGCGGTCGTGGCTGATGATGATGACGGTATGCGGATAACGCCGGATATAATCTTCCAGCCAGAGCGTGCCTTCGAGGTCGAGATAGTTGGTCGGCTCGTCGAGCAGCAACAGGTCCGGTTCGGCAAACAGCACAGAGGCGAGCGCCACGCGCATGCGCCAGCCGCCGGAGAAGGAGGAGGCGGGGCGCAGCTGCGCCTCGTGATCGAAACCGAGACCAGCAAGAATGCTGGAGGCGCGTGCTTCGGCCGAATGCGCATCGATATCGACAAGCCGCATCTGGATTTCGGCGATCCGGTGGGGATCGGTTGCGGTTTCCGCTTCCGCGAGAAGTGCGCTGCGCTCCTTGTCGGCGGCAAGCACGATCGAAATCAGTGATTCTTCCGTGCCGGGCGCCTCCTGAGCCACCTGGCCCATGCGGGCGAGTTTCGGGATCGTCACCGAACCGCCTTCCGCCGCAAGATCGCCGGTGATGACCCGGAACAGGGTGGATTTTCCGGCGCCGTTGCGGCCGACGAGACCCGCCTTCACACCGGCGGGAAGCGTCACGCTGGCATGGTCAAGAAGCAGACGCCCGGCGATGCGGGCGGAAAGATCGGTAATCGTAATCATGGCGCCGTTTTGGCCGAACTGTCTGGCCAAGGCAAGAGCCTCCGCGCCACACCGTGAGAGAATGCCGCTTCAGGAGCCGAGCTGCGCCAGATAGCTGTTGCGGCTGTGCTGCGCCACCTCCCGCGAGTAGCCGATAACGCAGTTGCGCGTGCCGCTGCGTGCCGAGAGCAAAGCGAGTTCGGCATGGCCGAAAAATTCCCCGGCTGTGGCGGTACCATCCACCTCCGCGACGCCGATCGAAACCGTCAGATGCTCGCCATCACCGCCACTGGTCGCGAAGCGCAGGGCCTCCACGCTTTGCCGCAGCCGCTCGGCAATGGCCTCGGCCGTATTCTGCGGCACGCCGGCAAACAGAAAGGCGAATTCATCGCCACCGATGCGAGCGACGAAATCGTCCTTCTTGACGGTCTTGCGAAACAGCGCGGCGAGCCGTCGCAGCGCCTTGTTACCGGCGGAAGAACCATATTTACCGTTGATTTCGCGGAAATGATCGATATCGAGCAACACCAGCGAGGTGGCGGACGCGGCCCGATCCTTCGCAAAAAGGGCGCCGAGCTTTTCCAGAAAGGCGGCCCGGTTGGGAAGCGCCGTCAAGCTGTCGCGCAGGGAGGCGGCCTGAAGTTCCACCCGGTTTCTTTCGGCTTCGCGGATTTTCACTAGCCCCATGGCGATGAAATGCCGAAGGCTCGTCTGCTCCTCATGAATGTCGCCCAAAAGCTCCAGGAAACGCTCCGTTGCCGGCGGCTCACCATCCTCGCCCTGCTGGAGGCCATCCATGAAGGTTTCGGTGCGCTGAAGGCTCGCCTCCAGCCGCGCGGAAATCTGCGTCAGCGTATCGAAGGCCGCGCTTGCCATCTGTTCGGCCTCGATTCGGGAAAAACCGGGCAGGTTGTGCCGCTGGCCGATAAGATCGATCTCATGCTGCTGCGGCGCGTTGCCGAGCGCGAGAATGTCGCGGCCCATGGCCGGATTGTGGCCCGACAATATTTCATAGATCAGTTCGTAATTGCGCGGTAAAGGCGCAATGTTCATCTTGGCGATGAATTGCGTGATTTTGGTAACGACAAGAGAACTTCTTGCCTGATCACGTTTCTTATCACCCGCCGATGTCGTCACTGACAGCCCCAATACCGATAGATTATTATGAATAGACCGGCGATAACCGATTGTGGAATGCGGCTATTCTTACAAGCAACGGTTTAAAATTGACTGAATCCGCGAAAAGTTTTGGCGTTGCGAAGCGAAAATTTCCACGTCGGACAGATCCACGGATCACACGCGTTTCCTGAGGGATTGTATGACAAATCCTGATTTGATTTCATGGCCCGGCCGCTCTTATATCGCTTCATCGATATTGCAGAAGAGGGCAGCCCATGACGACTTCCAGAACGCTTTACTCGTTGTGCGGAAGCGATATTTCCCGACCGTTCTCTCCCCATTGCTGGAAAACCGTGCTTTCGCTGGCCCATAAGGGGCTGGATTTCGAGGAACGTCCCTTGCCCTTCACGGTCATCCCGACGGTGGAGGATGGCTTTTCGAAGACCGTGCCGATCCTGCGCGATGGTGACCAGCTGGTGAGCGACAGTTTCGAAATCGCGCTTTATCTTGACGAGGCTTACCCGGAACGGCCTTCGCTGTTTGACGGGGAGGGCGGCAAGGCGATGGCCCGTTTTGTCGAAAGCTGGTCGCAGACGGTGCTTCACCCGGCCATCGTCCGCATTGCCGTGCTCGATATCCATAATATGCTGGACGAGCCGGATCGCCATTATTTCCGCGATAGCCGCACGAAAGCGCTCGGCCGCCCGCTCGAGGATGTGGTGGCAAACCGCGAGGCGGAAATCGCAGCCTTTCCGGCATTGCTTGCGCCGATCCGCCGCATGTTGAGCTTCCAGCCATTCATCGGTGGCACCTCGCCGCTGTTTGCGGATTACATCGTGTTTGGTGCCTTGCAATGGGCGCGGATCACCACCGGGGCGGATCTGTTTGCCGATAATGATCCGGTGCGGGATTGGTTCGAAGGCTGCCTTGATCTCTACGATGCCAAGGGCCGCAGTGTGACAGCGGCGTGAAATGTCTGCCGTCATCGTCGCAATCTCGTTGATCCCCCTTGTTTTCGGGCCTTTGGGCGGGTAAAGACCGCCCACTTTCTCTGAAGGAAAAGGAAACGGACACATGGCGATTGAACGCACATTTTCGATGATCAAGCCGGACGCAACCAAGCGTAACCTCACGGGCGCGATCACCAAGGTATTTGAAGACAACGGTCTGCGCATCGTCGCCTCCAAGCGCGTCTGGATGAGCAAGCGCGAAGCCGAAGGCTTCTACGCCGTTCACAAAGAGCGCCCCTTCTTCGGCGAACTCGTTGAAGGTATGACCTCCGGCCCGACCATCGTTCAGGTTCTGGAAGGCGAAAACGCCATCCTCAAGAACCGCGAAATCATGGGCGCCACCAACCCGGCCCAGGCCGCTGAAGGCACCATCCGCAAGTCCTTCGCGCTTTCGATCGGCGAAAACTCCGTACACGGTTCCGACGCTCCGGAAACCGCTGCACAGGAAATCGCCTACTGGTTCGCCGAAACCGAAATCGTCGGCTGATTCAAAATCTAAACGGCTTGAATCGCCCTCTCAGGCGATTGGCTGAGGCCGTTGAAAAGACTCGAAGAAACGGGGCCGAAAGGCTCCGTTTTTTTTGTTTTGGAGCGCTGTCCGCAAGACGATGCATTTTTGGCGGAGACCTCGCTCCATACTCCGTCACCCCGGACTGGATCCGGGGTCCAGTGCGATCAAGTCTTTGATCGAAAAAGACTCTTACGCCACGCAGACGCGCGGCTGCTGGATGCCGGGTCAAGCCCGGCATGACGGAAGAGAGGTTTGCCACCTCTTATAGGCATCCCGAAAGATTGCAATTTTTTGTTACGACGCCGGGCACCCCTGAACCGGCCGCATATCTGTCGTACCGTCAGGCTTGAACACCTCGGGATTGGGCGTATAGAGCGGGCCGATCACCAGCGGCTTGGCCGGTAAAGCCGACTGGTCGGTATCGGAGCGGATCGTGGTCTCGATCGTCTGCATGACATCGCCATCCGGCCCCTTGATGCGGATGGTGACCCGGTAAGGCCGGTCCTGCTTCACGCATTCGACCGGCGGGCTCTGAACGGTGATCTTTTCGTCTTTCGGAAAAATTCTCTCCCTGGTCGTGAGATCGGGGCCGCCGCGCGGGTTTTCGAAAGCCGCTTCCACGCTGCTGCCATCGCGGATCGGAGCGATGCGCTGAAGCGTCACCAGATAGGTGGCGATGGCGACGCGGTAATTGAAGACGAACATGCGCCCGGAAAGCTTCGCCACTTCACGCGGTTCATCGCGCTGGCAACCGGAAAGAGAAAGCATTGCCGCAATCGCCAGCAGGGGCAGGGCAATTCTCATGGCTGCACCTCCTTCTTGCGGTGATAATGCCGGCTGGCTTTTTGCCGGTTACCGCACACCGCCATGTCACACCAGATACGGCTTCTGTTCTTGCTGCGGTCGATGAACAGCCAGCCGCAATTGCCGCAAATCCGCAGCCGTTCCCGTGTCTCGCTGGCAAGCAGCGACAGGGCGGAATGGACGGTGGCGTTGGCGAGATTTTCGGACGTCGGGAATACCCGCAGCACCGTGCCGCCCGCAGAGAGAAACCGGGCCAGTTTACCATCATCATCGGCCCCGCCGGAGACAGACGAACGGAAATGATCGTCTATCGCCTCGCGCAGTTCGAGAAAAATGGGCCGTTTGTCCGCCTCCGGCGCGATGAGAGCAGGAAACCTGTCCCGTTCCGCACCAAGCCGCGTCGCCGCTTCGGCAAAGGCGGCGATCTGCTCCGACACGGCGAAACGGTCGAGCGTTCTTGCCGCGTCCGAACGCAGGATCACGCTGTTGGCGACATCGAGCGCCAATGCTCCACCTGCAAAACGATGTTCCGTCCAGCGAAATGTCATGCACATATTATAACTATCAAAAAGCATTTTAACAGTTATAATCGTGACGGGAGGACGGGCTTGGCTTATTTCCTGCAACAATTGCTGAATGCCGTGCCCGTCGCAGCCCTTTATGCGGTTCTGGCCTTCGGATACGCCATCGCCTTTTCGGTCACGAAACGCGCCGATGTGACCTATGGCGCCGTATTCGCCTTTGCTGGCCAGACCTGCCTCCTGTTTGCAGATTTCGGCTGGAACCGGCTGTGGCTGGTTCTGCCGGCAACGTTGGCGCTGGGGGCAGCGGCCGGCCTGTTCGGCGGGCTTTGGGCGGCGGGTTTCATCGGCAGGGCGGTGATGCGGCCGCTGGCGAAGGCCTCTCCCAATGCGGTGACCGTCGCCTCCATCGGCGTGCTGATTGCGCTTACGGAAAGTGCGAGACTTGCCGCCGATACAAGGCAACTATGGTTGCCGCCGCTTTTATCGCAGCCGGTGCGTTTCTGGACCGAGGGCGGCTTTGCGGTAACCCTGACGCCGATGCAGATGCTGAACACGGCGGTCTTCGTCCTGCTCATTCTCGCAGGCTCGCTTTATCTTCGCCGTTCCGCTTTCGGCAGGCGCTGGAAGGCGGTGTCGGATGACGCCCTTGCCGCTTCGCTCTTCGGGGTGAATGCGGGCAGGATATTTCTGATGTCCTATTGCGCGGCGGGCCTCGTTGCGGCCATCGCCGGTGTGCTGGCGACGTTTTATTACGGCACCATGGATTTCGGCGCGGGTCTCGTCTTCGGTCTGAAAGTCGTGCTGATCTCGGCGGCGGGCGGATATGCCAGCCCGCTCATCTGCGGCCTGGGGGCGGCGGCCGTCGGTTTTGCGGAAACATTCTGGGTCGGTTACGGCCCGGTCGCCTGGCGGGATGCGGCGGTTCTGGCTTTGCTGGTCGGCTGGCTGATCGTCATGCGCAGCAGGGTTGAAGCGCCTTAGAGCATTTCCAGGAAAAGTGGGCTCCGGTTTTCCGCCCGGAAATGCGAAAAAAGAACAGGCACTATCGCCACTTGCCCTTGGCCGTATCGTCGGTCGCCTTCGCAGCCACCCAGTCGCCCGTCGTGCCATCCCTGCCATGTTCCTTTTTCCAGAACGGGGCGGATGTCTTTAGATAATCCATTACGAAATTGGCGCCATCGAAGGCGGCCTGTCGATGCGATGAAGCTGCGATGACGAGGACGATGTTTTCGCCTGTCGCGATCTTGCCATGGCGGTGGATGGCGGTGAGGCCAAGTAGGCCGAACCGCTGCATAGCGAGTTTGGCGATGCGGGTGATTTCCGCTTCCGCCATGCCGGGATAATGTTCGAGTTCCAGTGCGGCCAGCGTGCCGCCGTCATCCCGACAGAGCCCGGTGAAGGCCACGACGGCGCCGATGCTTCTATCACCTTCCGTCAGCCGGCGGGTTTCTTCCGCAGCGTCGAAATTCTCTGACTGAACACGGACGGTCGGCTGCATCCGCTCATCCCCCCGTCATGGGCGGAAAGATGCCGATCTCGCGGGCGCCGACGATGCTTTCGTCGTGCTCGACGTGTTCCTGATTGACGGCGACGCGGATCACATTCGGAAACTCGAAGGCGGCTTCGTAATTTTCGCCGCGCGTCGCAAGCCAGGCGATCAGCTCGCCGGCGGTGGTGACGGAAGCAGGGATATCCAGCTCTTCCTCATCCGTGCCGATCTTTTCGCGAACCCAGGCGAAATAAACGATCCGTGTCATCAGTCTTCGTCCACGATGTGTTTGAGGCCCGCCTTGAAGTAATCATAACCTGTATACATGGTGAGCGCCGCAGCAAGCCACAGAAGCGTAATTCCCATTTCGGTCGTATAGGGCAGCACCTTGTCGCCCGCAGGACCCGCGAGCAGGAAGGCGATGGCGACCATCTGGATGGTGGTCTTCCATTTGGCGATCTGGGTGACGGGAACGCTGACCTTCAGCGCCGCCAGATATTCGCGCAGGCCAGAAACCAGAATTTCGCGGCAGAGAATGGTGATGGCAGCCCAGAGCGACCAGCCGGCAATGGTGCCATCCGCCGCCATCAACAGCAGCACGGAGGCGACCAGCAGCTTGTCGGCGATCGGGTCCAGCATGCGGCCGATATTGGACGTCTGGTTCCAGATGCGGGCCAGATAACCATCAAGAAAATCGGTCAGCGAAGCGATGATGAACAGCCAGAGCGCCGTCCAGCGCGCGAAATCCGAGCTTTCCAGCTTCCCTTCGATAAAAAAGCACAAGACGATGACAGGAACCGCGAGAATGCGGCCATAGGTCAGGAGGTTGGGAATGCTGTATGCGCGCGAAGCCATGGGAAACCTGTCAGTCTGAGATCAGCTGTCTTGATGCCGCCGCTAGGGCATAGCGTCAACACGTCATTATGTTTTTTTAGCAGTTCGGTCTCACCGTTCTGCGTCAATCGCCGCCGCTCTCGTGGAAGTGATTGTAAATTTGTCGCGCCACCGTCTCGGAAATGCCGGTAACAGTCATCAGATCGTTGAGGCCGGCGCGGGAAACCGCCTTGGCCGTGCCGAAATGCTGCAGCAGGGAGCGCTTGCGCCCCGGCCCGATTCCCGAGATTTCATCCAGCGGATTGCGCACCATTTCCTTCTTGCGTCGCGCCCGGTGTGAGCCGATGGCGAAGCGGTGGGCCTCGTCGCGCATGCGCTGGATGAAATAAAGCACGGGATCGCGCGGCGGCAGGGAAAAATCGCTGCGTCCGTCCGCGAAAAAGCGCTCGCGCCCCGCCTCGCGGTCCACACCTTTCGCCACGCCGATGGCCGTCACGCAGTCGCGAATGCCGAGTTCGTCGAGAATGGCCCGCACCGCCGTCATCTGCCCCTGGCCGCCATCGATCAGGATCACATCTGGCCAGGCGGGGAACGGCATGTCGGCGGCTTCTTCCGGTGTCGGCATCCGTTCGCGGTCCGGCTTGCCTTCCTCCTTCAGAAGGCGCGAAAAGCGACGGGTCATCACCTCTCGCATCATGCCGAAGTCATCACCGGGGGTGATGTCGGTCGATTTGATGTTGAACTTGCGATATTGGTTTTTGACAAAACCCTCCGGCCCCGCCACCACCATGCCGCCCACGGCATTGGTGCCCATGATGTGCGAGTTATCGTAGATTTCGATGCGTCGCGGCACGGTGGAAAGACCGAAGGTCTCCGCAAAACCCTTCAGCAACCGCGCCTGAGACGAGGTTTCCGCCAGCTTGCGGCCATGCGCCTCGCGGGCATTGGCCAGAACATGGTCGGTAATGTCCTTCTTCTCGCCGCGCTGCGGTACGCTGATCGTTACCTTGTGCCCGGCCTTTTCGCCAAGTGCTGCGGCCAGCAGCTCCTGTTCTTCCACCGTTTCGGACAGCAGAATCTGCTTCGGCACCGGCTTGTCGTCGTAAAACTGCGCGAGGAAGGCGTTGAGGATTTCCGAGCCGGGCAGGGAGGGATCGGCCTTCGGGAAATAGGCGCGGTTGCCCCAGTTCTGGCCGGTGCGGAAAAAGAACACCTGAATGCAGGAAATGCCACCTTCGTGGTGAATGGCGAAGACATCCGCTTCCTCGATACCGGCGGGGTTGATGCCCTGATGGCTCTGGACGTGCGAGAGCGCCGCCAGCCGGTCGCGATAGATGGCAGCGCGCTCGAAATCGAGATCCTCTGATGCCTCGTTCATCTGCCGCGCAATCGCGGTCTTGACGCTCTGGCTCTTGCCGGACAGGAAATCCTTGGCTTCCTTGACGAGTTCCGCATAACCCTCGTCGCTCACCTCATGGGTGCAGGGCCCGGAACAGCGCTTGATCTGGTAGAGAAGACAGGGGCGCGTGCGGGTCTCGAACACGCTGTCGGTGCAGGTGCGGATCAAAAAGGCGCGTTGCAGCGAATTGATCGTGCGGCCAACGGCCCCGGCCGACGCGAAGGGTCCGAAATAATCGCCCTTGCGCGCCCGTGCACCCCGATGCTTGAAGATCGCTGGAGCGCGATTATCGGCGGTGATGAGGATATAGGGAAACGACTTGTCGTCACGCAAAAGCACGTTAAAGCGCGGCCGTAAGCGTTTGATCAGATTCGCTTCCAGTAGAAGCGCCTCAGTCTCCGTGCGGGTGGTGACGAATTCCATATGGGTGGTGAAACGCACCATCTGGGCGATGCGGTTTGAATGCACGCGGCCTTGCGCATAGTTGCCGACACGTTTCTTCAGCGAGCGCGCCTTGCCGACGTAAAGAACGTCACCGGCCTCGTTGAACATGCGGTAGACACCCGGCGAATTCGGCAGGTGTTTGACGAATTCGCCGATGAGATCCATGCCCTTCAGGCCAGATTCGTTCCTCCAGCCCGCATTCCAGTCCATGCCGGCAACGCTGCTCGATGCCTCGGCCGTGTCGGTTGCGGCAAGGTTGGCATCGTCGTCTTCGTCGTCGGTTTCATCGAACAGAATACCGCCATCAGGCAGCTTCTTTCCGTTCATTCATTTATCTCCGCCACGTCAGGGGTTTCCCAGCCAAGGTGCTGGCCGCCGTCGAGCGCGATCATTTGTCCGGTGACCGACGGCGTATCGTAAAGAAAGCGAATCGTCCGGCCGAACTCATCCGGCGCGGGACCACGCTTTAATATAAGGCCGTCGATCTGCGCCTGAAAGTCCTGGGGCGCCTGTCTTTCGCTTTTGAAGGTGGGGCCAGGCCCGATGGCATTGACCCGCACACGCGGCGCAAAGCTCTGCGCCATGGTCCGCGTGGCGGTCCATAGCGCCGATTTCGAAAGTGTGTAGGAGTAAAAACGCGGTGTGAGCGCAAGCACACGCTGGTCGATGATATTGACGATCAGCCCGGATTTATCCGCAGGCAGTTGCTCGACAAAGGCGGCGGCGATGAGGGAAGGGGCTCGCACATGCACCGCGAAATGGGCATCGAAAACGGCCGGATCGGGCGTTTCGGCGGTATCGGCGAGAAAAACCGACGCATTATTGACGACGACGCCGATCGGGCCAAGCGCGGCGGCGGCCTTTTCGACAAGCGCCATGGTGGGGGCAGATTGTGTCAGATCCGCCTGAACGGCAGCGGCTCTGCCACCTTTTTGCCTTATTTCGTTAGCGAATTCCTCCGCCTGCGCCATGGATTCATTGGCATGGACGGCAATCGCAAAGCCGTGGGCTGCGAGATCGGTAGCGATCGCCCGCCCGAGCCGGCGGGCGGCGCCCGTTATCAAGACTGTCTTCGGTATATGTTCTTTCACGGCGGACCTGCATTTGCTCATACACGCCCTATTTGCTGGATATAAATGCAAATCGCAAGCTGTCACTCAGCCCCAAAAGAATTGGGCGATTTTTTATTCACAATGCAATTTCGGTTTAATTTGAATATAACTAAGTTTAAAGGCGATCTATTGCTGGTTAGGCTTCTGTTAGGGTTAATAAAACCCTTGTGGCAATTAGGCAACGTCTAATTCTAGTCACGCCTCTGCCCCAAACAATTCACATTTTGGCTCTTTGATCTCCGCATTCTCCCATCAAGTTCAGTTTCCAGAGGGGCAAATTAACCCGACGATTTTACCGCGTCTGAAAACAATGTTTTGAGTGCAGAGCGGTCCTGAAAGGAGAATAACATGCGTATTTTCGTAGCAACCCTTATGGCTTCGACCATGGCAGCCGCCGGTTTTTCGGCTGCTCACGCCGCTGACGCCGTAAATGAAGTGCCGCAGGCACCGGTAGCCTACGACCAGCCCGCCGCGGTCAAGGATTGGTCCGGCGCCTACCTCGGTGGTACGGTCAACTATGACTGGGGCCGTTTCAGCTCCAGCAATGACGGCCGTGACGCCAAGGGCTTCGGTGGCGGCCTCTACGGTGGTTACAACATGCAGAGCGGCCAGATCGTTTACGGTGCTGAAGCAGACGTGAACCTGGGCGACGAGAAGGGCTCCGCCGGTACGGTTGCCGGTCGCGCCGTCGAAGGCAAGCAGGGCGTCAACGGCTCGCTGCGTGGCCGCGTCGGTTACGACATGAACCCGTTCCTGCTCTATGGTACGGCCGGTCTTGCTGTCTCCGACAACAAGGTTCGTGACGGCGTCAACAAGGACAGCGCCACGGCTCTCGGTTACACGGTTGGTGCCGGTGTTGAAGCCATGGTTACCGACAACATCACCGCTCGTCTGGAATATCGCTACAGCGATTACCAGAAGAAGGACTACACGCTCGGCAACGACGCCTTCTCGCGTGGTTTTGACGACCACTCGGTCAAGGCCGGTATCGGCGTCAAGTTCTGATCCTTCTCGGATCGGTCAAAGAAAAGCCGGGGCCATGCTCCGGCTTTTTGTTTTTGAGATTCGCTCTTAGACAGGATGCCCGGCCGACGAAGCCGGGCATCCTGCTCACCTGGCCTCAGGCGGCAGCCTTCATTTCCGCATAGGCGTCGAAACGCTTGCCAAAGGTTTCTGGCCACGCTGCCAGCGCATCGCGTCCCTCGGCCCATTCACCGGCAAAACGCAGGTCGAGATAGCCGATCATCGCCGCAAGGGCGAAATGGCCGCCATGCAGCTTCTTGCCTGTCTTCGGCAGGTTGGCGTTGAGGTGATCGAGCCCGCGAACCACCTTGCTCCATTGCTTGTCGATCCACGGCTGGTGGATTTTATCTTCCGGGCGGAAACGCCGCTCGTAAACGATGGCGAGCAGGCAATCCATGATGCCGTCGCACAGCGCTTCCAGAATTTCGGCTTCGGTACGCTTGCCGTTCCCCTTGGGGTAAAGCTTGCCGCCCGAAAGGCGGTCGAGATAATGCATGATCGCCACGCTGTCATAGACCGAGCCGCCTTCATCCAGCAGCAGAACCGGGATTTTGCCGAGCGGATTGTTGTCCATCAGCGTGGCCGGTTCGGCATTGGTGTCGACGCGCACGGAGGTGACATCAATGTCGAGATGGCGGGCGGCCATGCGCACCTTGGCGGAGTAGGGGGAGGCGGGCGAATAAAGCAGTTCCATGGTCGGGTCCTATGGGGTTGATATGGCGTAATCAGCGTATGGGTATGATCTCGGTGGCGCTGGCGCGGCAGCCCTTGCGGTCCAGTTCAGGGCAATCGCGAAAGGTCATGTCCTTGTTGAGGCAGATGCGCACTTCCTCAAGTCGCCTGCCGTCGCAACTGATCGAGACGCCGCGTTTCGACAAGCCCGGATTGGCATCGCTGAAGGCGGTTTCGATGGCATCGGCGGAGAGCGTATTGGCCTGCGCGCCGGAGGAAATTTTCTCCGGCAACGTGATGGCCTGGAACGCCGCCCGTGTCGCCGCAAAATAATCCTTCTGCGACAGGCCGGAGCAGGCGCCGTGTTTGCGCCACTGGTGGCCGATCAGGCCCATGGACGGCATGATGTCGAACATGCTGCGGCCGATCGCGTCGGGAACCCGTTCCGGTTCGCTGCTTCGGCAGAATTCAGGATAGCCGTTCTCGTTCTGCGGCCACAGCCCGTGCACCACGAAACCGTAACGCCTGTCACTGCCGCATTGCTGGCGGTTGCCGGAACCTTCGGAACTGGCGCAGAATGCCGGCGACCAGGACAGGGAAAGCACGTAGAAATCGAAACCCGCACCGCGAGGGGGGTGGGCATTGTCCGCATTCTGCCGGGCCGTATTCTGTTGGGGGCGTGCAGCGGTTTGCTGCTGAGCCGGGGTCTGCCGGTCGGTTTCCGGTCCTTTCGAAGCGGGTTTTTCCTGCGCAAACCACAGTGCCGCAAGCGACAGAAGACCCAAGGCGATGAAACCTGCATATCGTTTCATTCGGTGCATGTTCCCCGGAGACTGGACCACCTCTTATCGCCGTCGGGCGATGATCCGGTCTTACATAAATTTGTGAACGAGGCAAACGGGCAAAAAGGTTGAAAGCTTCGCCGCATAACGAATAAAGTCGGGCGAATCTTCCGCGAAAGACGGAAACAGGGCTGCGGCGATGTTGGGGGAAATAGGCGGCATGACCGCATGAAATTCAAAAAATACATCTGGCCCGTCGTTGGTTTCGCGACGATCGGTTTTTCCGCCTGGTTGCTCTTTCACGAATTGCGTGGCCTGTCGCTTGATGATCTCTGGGACAGCCTGAAAGCCATTCGCGTGCGGGACTGGCTGTGTTCCGGCCTTGCAACCCTGCTGGCCTATGCCGCGCTTGCCGATTACGACCGCATCGCGCTGCAACACCTTGGCCGCAAGGTGAACTGGTTCTTCATCACGCTCACCTCTTTCACCACCTATGCGCTGTCCCACAATGTCGGGGCATCCGTATTCTCGGGGGCGGTGGTGCGATACCGGGCTTATACCTCCAAGGGGCTGAGCGTTGCGGAAGTGGGCGTCCTCGTCGGCCTCTGCTCCTTCACCTTCCTCATCGGCACGATCATGCTGATCGGTCTGGTGCTGTTATACGAGCCTGACATCACCGAACGGTTCACCGGCATCCTGCCCGTCGAAGCCTCGACCACGACGGGCATTGTGCTGCTTCTCTTCGTCAGCCTTTATGTCCTCGGCAGCCTGCTCAGACTGAAGCCGCTGAAAATCGGCTCCTTCGTGCTGCCATACCCCGCGCCGAAGCTGGTGGCGCAACAGCTGGTCATTGGCCCGATCGAGCTGATCGGCGCGGCCGGTATCATCTATTTTGCGCTGCCGGAGGCCGGGAATCCCGGTTACATGGTCATTCTCGGCATATTTCTGGTGTCTTTTTCGGCCGCGCTCATCTCGCATGCGCCGGGCGGGCTCGGCGTGCTGGAACTGGTCTTCGTCACCGGCCTGCCGGATATGAACCCTGCGGATGTCATCGCCGCACTTCTGGTGTTCCGCCTGTTCTACCTCATCATTCCCTTTATCATGGCGCTGTTCGTGATCCTGTTCTTTGAACGATCACAGCTTGCGCAGGCGCAGAAGCGGGAAGGGTTGCGGTAGAACCTCAATCCTCTTCCGGCTTCTCCTCGCCGCGCAGCCAGAAGGCGCGGTGCGATGCGTACCGATCCTGCGCCATCACCGTTTTTAGGAATGGCAGCAGCGTGTGCAGCTCGTCCTTCAGCGTATAGGGCGGGTTGACGATGATGAGGCCGGAACCGCTCAGGCCATCCAGCCGGTCGCTTCGGACGGAAAGCTCCGCGCACAGCATCTTCGGAATCTCGAAGGATTGCAGCCGCTCGTGGAAATCCTTGATCGGCGCGCCTTTCTTCAACGGATACCACAGGCAATAGGTGCCGGTGGAAAAACGCCGGTAAGCCTTGTTCAGGCCATCGGCCAGCCGCTGATATTCGTTTTCCAGTTCGAAGGGCGGATCGACGAGGACGAGGCCGCGCTTTTCCTTGGGCGGCAGATGCGCACCGAGCGACAGCCAGCCATCCAGTTCGGTGACGCGAACCTGATAATCGCCCTCGAAGAGCCGTGCCAGCGCGCGGCTATCATCCGGATGCAGTTCCATGGCCGAAAGCCGGTCCTGCGGGCGAAACAGCATACGGGCGAGTTTCGGCGAACCGGGATAGAATTGTATGCCGCCTTCCGGATTGAGCTCCTTCACGGCGGCAAGATAGGGCTCCAGCAATTCGGCGATGGGCGCGGGCAGATCGCCCTCCATCAGCTTGCCGATGCCGGTCTGCCATTCGCCAGTCTTTTGCGCCTCTTCCGAGGTGAGGTCGTAAAGCCCGATGCCGGCATGGGTGTCCAGCACCCGAAACGCCTTGTCCTTGTTCTGGAGATAACGCACGAGGCGGGTGAGAACGGCATGTTTGAGGACATCCGCGAAATTGCCGGCGTGATAGATGTGGCGGTAGTTCATGGATATGTCTCGCTTGCCGTTTACCGGGATGAATGGTCAGGATGAATATTCTTGATGGACGTCACTTCGGCCTTTTTGCCGCATCATTGATGCAATATACAAAAGACATGAACGTTGCGACCCCGATTTCCGCTGAAAAAGCCGCCTCCAGGGCCGAAGTCCGTATTGGCCATACGGTCTGTCCGCATGACTGTCCGAGCGCCTGCGCGCTGGAGGTCGATATCAATGCCGATGGCCGCATCGGCCGCGTGCGCGGAGCCAATGCCAATACATATACCGCCGGCGTCATCTGCGCCAAGGTGGCGCGGTATTCCGAGCGCATCTACCATCCCGGCCGTTTGCTGACGCCGAAGCGCCGCAAGGGCGCAAAAGGGGCAGGCGACTGGCAGGAGATTTCCTGGGAAGCGGCGCTGGACGAGGTGGCCGACGCTTTCGTCAAGGCCGAAGCCCGCCACGGCGCCGAGGCCATCTGGCCTTATTTTTACGCCGGCACCATGGGGCAGGTGCAGCGCGATTCCATCGAGCGGCTGCGCCACGCCAGGAAATATTCGGGCTTCTTCGGTTCGATCTGCACCAACATGGCCTGGACGGGTTATGTGATGGGCACCGGTGCGCTCCGTGGTCCAGATCCGCGCGAGATCGGCAAGGCCGATGTCGTCGTCATCTGGGGTACAAATGCGGTCGCCACGCAGGTCAACGTCATGACCCATGCGGTGAAAGCCCGCAAGGAGCGCGGCGCGAAGATCGTCGTTGTCGATATCTACGACAATCCGACCATGAAACAGGCGGATATGCGCCTCGTCGTCCGTCCCGGCACGGATGCCGCACTGGCCTGCGCCATCATGCACATTGCCTTCCGCGACGGTTATGCCGACCGCGATTACATGGCTCGCTTCGCCGACGATCCGGCGGGGCTCGAAGCACATCTGAAGTCGAAGACGCCGCAATGGGCATCCGAAATCACCGGTCTTTCCGTGGAGGAGATCGAGGCTTTCGCGCGGCTTGTCGGCACCACGAAAAAGACGTTCTTCCGGCTGGGTTACGGTTTTGCCCGCCAGCGCAATGGCGCGGTCGCCATGCATGCGGCGCTTTCGATCGCCACTGTGCTCGGGTCCTGGCAATATGAGGGCGGCGGCGCGTTCCACAATAATGGCGATATCTTCCGGCTCAACAAGGCGGAACTGATGGGCAGTTCCTACGCCGACCCTGATGTGCGCCAGCTCGACCAGTCGCAGATCGGCCGCGTGCTGACGGGGGACGCGGAAGCGCTGCGTCATGGCGGTCCGGTGACGGCGCTGCTCATCCAGAACACCAATCCCGTCAATGTCGCGCCCGAACAGCGGCTGGTGAAACAGGGTTTCCTGCGCGACGATCTCTTCGTAGCGGTGCATGAGCAGTTCATGACGGAGACGGCTGACGTGGCCGATATCGTGCTGCCGGCCACCATGTTTCTCGAACATGACGATATCTATCGCGCCGGCGGCCAGAACCACATTCTGCTCGGGCCCAAGCTGGTCGAGCCGCCGGAAACGGTGCGCACCAACCTCTTCGTCATCGAGGAACTGGCAAAACGCCTCGGTATCGACCATATGCCGGGCTTCGGCCTTTCGGCCCGCGATCACGTCGATCGCATGTTGAAAACCAGTGGCTGGGGCGATTTCGACACGCTGGCGGAAGAAAAGTGGATCGACGCGCAGCCGCCGTTTGAAGTGGCGCATTATCTCGAGGGCTTTGGTTATGGCGACGGAAAGTTCCGCTTCAGCCCGGAATGGGCAACCGGACCGTCTCCGAACAAGCCGCCGAAGAACATCGGCGTCATGGGGCCTGTCTCCGAGTTTCCGAAATTCCCCGATCAGGTCGATGTCATCGAGGTCGCGGATGCGGACCATCCCTTCCGGCTGGCGACCTCACCGGCGCGCAACTTCCTGAATTCCACCTTCGCGGAAACCAAAACCTCCGTACAGAAGGAAGGCCGTCCGGAATTGATGGTCTGTCCCGAAGATGCTGCCCGCAACGATATTGCGGATGGCGATATCGTCCGCATCGGCAACGCACGCGGCGAAGTGCGCCTCCATGCGAAGATCGTGGAGGGCGCAAGGCCGGGCGTGCTGATTGCCGAGGGCCTGTGGCCGAACAAGGCGCATCTGGACGGTGAGGGCATCAATGTTCTGACCGGTGCCGATGCCGTCGCCCCTTATGGCGGCGCGGCGTTTCACGACAATAAGGTGTGGCTGCGCCGCGACGACGAGGCTTGCGAGGCCGGCTAGGCTTGATATTGCACCGCAACACAGGCAGTCTGAAACAATCCCACGACAGGCAAGGACATATCCGTTGACACAGACGCAGGCGAAAAATCTTCCGACCGACTTGGACACCGGCAGAATCCGGCTGGTGGAAAAAGAAACGGTGTGGAAGGGCTTCGTGCACATGCAGAAGCTCATTTTCGACCAGCGTATGCCTGACGGTAGGACGATGCGCATCGTGCGGGAAGTGCATGACCACGGCAGCGCCGCCGCCATTCTTCTTTATGACGTGAAACGCGACAGCGTGGTGATGGTGCGCCAGTTTCGCCCCGCCGCTTTCGTGAACGATGACCCGAGCTTCATGATCGAGGTACCGGCGGGGCTTCTCGATGACGACGATGCCGCCGATGCCATTCGCCGCGAGGCGATGGAAGAGTCCGGTTATGCGGTCGAAAAAGTCGAGTATCTCTTCGATATGTATGCGAGCCCCGGCACGCTGACGGAAAAGGTGAGCCTCTTCGTCGCGCGCATCGACCTCGACGTGCAAGCCGGCAACGGCGGCGGGCTGGAGGACGAAGGCGAGGATCTGGAGGTTCTGACCTATGGCCTCGACGAGGCCTTCGCGATGATCGCATCAGGTGAAATCACCGATTCCAAGACGATCATCCTGCTGCAATGGGCGATGTTGAATCGCGCGGTTTTGAGCAAGCCTTAAACGAAGGCCATGCTCTCCATCTTGGCCGCTGCTGCGAGCTTCCTGTCATGCGTTGCGAGAGGCGCGTTGTGCGCGATTGCAAGCGATAGATAAGCGGCATCGTAGGCGGAGAGAGCGTGTTTTTGTGCCAGGCGAATGATTGAAACATGATCCGTGCTGGGGGAGAGCGTGAGCGGCAGACTGGAAAAACGCATCAGTATAGCAAAGATGTCATCTGCAGAAATGCGCTTCCGGCGTTCGGCTGACAGCAATATGTTGCGCAACTCGTGCAACAGAAGATCCGGTGCCAAAGCGTCCTGCGTTTTCAGCCGCGCCAGTGCTTCGTCGGCAACGGCACTATCCTCATCAGGCAGGAACCATGCCGCGACAACCGAGGCGTCCACAACAAAGGCCATTATTTGCGGCCTTCCTCTTTCCACGTCCTGATTTCATCCGCCGTCACACTCTTTCGGCGCGACCGCTCGGTGCGAATTGCAGCGATGAGCTGCTCTCGAGATTTTAGGTCGTTTGCTTTGACGAGGCGTGCCACAGGCTCGTTTCCTCGGGCAATGATGATCTCTTCTCCCGCTTCTACCTTCACAAGAAGCTCCGAGAGATGTGTTTTCGCTTCACCGATCTTGATCGTAATCGTCATTGCAGCCCAACCCAATCCTGTTTGTAATAAATAGGCCCGTAGGCGAGGTTGGTCAAGTGATTGGCCAAGTAGGTCGTGCCGCGACCAACACGGTGCGTGAAATCAAAAACGGCCTTTCACCCCGGCTCCCACAAAAAGCGACTGCATGTCGCCACCGCCTGCGTTTTTATAAACGAAGCCGTTGGAGCCGCCGATGGGCACCGCAGTTTTATCTCCATGGCCGAAGCCGGTATATTCATAAGCGCCGTCGAGATAGATGGAAGCGTTTTCGGTCAGATTGTAAGCAACGCCACCTTTCAATCCGAACATGCCACCGATATCGAACTTGTCAGTGAATCGGGTATTTCGTAGCCAGTGGTCGTCCGTCGCTTTGGCATACACCATCGCACCGCCTTCAAGGCCGGCATTGAGCGACCAGTTACCGAACTTCCTGCCCCCGCTGAGATTCCCATAGACAACGGGGATTTGTTGCCGATACGTGATTACTTTCAGATCGTCTTTCCATGCGCGCGGGCTGTCGCGAAAGGCCGCTGTGCTATAGGTTCCCGTACCCCCGTATCCGGACCATTTCACATCCGTGTAGCGAAAACCGATGCCAGCGCTCATATATTGCAGCGAATCTTCCAGCAATGTCCGGTTAAATTCCAGGCTTCCGGAGAAATAATGATCGAGGCGCGTGTCGTCGTGTTGTGAACGATGGCTCCAGCCATCCTTCGAGGTATCCCTGTAGTAGGGACGCAACCAGTCATAGTCAGTCAAATAGCCGTCACCTTCAAAACCAACGCGTCCTTCCGCCTTCACGCGCCAGTCGGGCGAGAGCTCCAAGCCGAGCGATCCGCGCAGGGCCATAGCATTCGTCGTTTTCCAGTCGAGTTGACTGTTTTTATGGCTTCCGTCGTAGAAAGTCTCTGTCGCCTTGATGTTAAGAACGCCCGCATCCAGCGAGGCGGTTATGCCGCCCGGTTCCGCCATTGCTGGCACGGTCGTGCTCATGGCCAAGGCGAGCGAAATCGGCAGTGAAAATCTCGAAAATGGCATAATCGCTCCTGAATGACCGGAGGGCCTGAAATGAAAGGCCGTTGACGCCATTAAAGATGATTATGGTAAATGATCGGTTTATTCAGAATAAATTACAATATTATTCGTTTTGTAATTTAGTAATAAAGAAATTATGAGGCGGATATCAGGCTTCGGTGCTCGGATTTAATTTCGTCGGCAGCGAAGATAGTCTTTCCGCCTTCCATTAGCACCTTGTCTTCAGCAAGCAATTTAAGGGCCAGCGGGTAAAGCTGGTGCTCGACTGTCAGAATCCGTGACGCAAGGGTATCGGCCGTGTCGTCGGAAAGCACCGGCACCGCGCCCTGCGCGATGGTGGGGCCTTCATCCATGCCTTCGGTGACGAAATGCACGGTGCAGCCGGAAATCTTCATGCCGCTGTCGATGGCCCGCTGATGGGTGTGAAGACCGGGAAAGAGCGGCAGCAGGGAAGGGTGGATATTGATGATCCGGCCTTCATAGGGGGCAATGAAATCCCCCGATATCAGCCGCATGTAACCGGCCAGGCAGATGATATCAGGCGCGATCTCGCCAAGTGCGGCCAGTATGGCACCTTCATGTTCGGCCTTGCTGCCATAGGTTTTGCGTTCGAACACCAGAGTCGCAATGCCGAGGTCCCGGGCTTTTGCCAGCCCGCCCGCGGACGCCTTGTCCGAGATTACGCAGGCGATTTCGGCCGGAAAATCCTTCGCCTGACAGGCCTTGGCCAGCGACACCATGTTGGAGCCGCCGCCGGAGATGAAAACGACGACACGTTTGCGGCCGGACGAGAAGGCGGCGCTCATCATAGGCCGAGAGTGCCCTTGTAGATCGTGCCATGCGCGCCTTCTTCGCGGGCGACCATGCGGCCGAGCGGGAAGACAGTTTCGCCTTCCGCCGTGAGCGCGTCGGTGACCTTGCCGGCATTTTCAGCCGAAACGACGACGATCATGCCGACACCGCAATTGAAGGTACGCAGCATTTCATTGGCTTCGACGCCGCCGGTCTTGGCAAGCCAGGAGAAGACGGCCGGAACCTTGATTGCGGCAAGATCGATCTCGGCGGCGAGATGTTTGGGCAGAACGCGCGGAATATTCTCCGGGAAACCGCCGCCAGTGATGTGCGCAAGCGCCTTCAGCGCGCCGGTCTCGCGGATCGCCTTCAGAAGCGGCTTCACATAGATGCGGGTCGGCGTCAGCAGCGCTTCGCCGAGCTTCTTGCCGTCGGCGAAGGGGGCGGGCGCGCTCCAGTCGAGACCGGAAATCGATACGATCTTGCGCACCAGCGAAAAACCGTTGGAGTGAACGCCGGAGGAGGAGAGGCCGAGAATGACGTCGCCTTCGGCAATATCACCGGCCGGCAGAAGCTGGCCGCGTTCGGCCGCACCCACGGCAAAGCCGGCGAGATCGTAGTCGCCATCGGAATACATGCCCGGCATTTCAGCGGTTTCACCGCCGATCAGCGCACAGCCGGATTCGCGGCAACCGGCGGCAATGCCGGAAACGATGGCCGCACCCTGGTCGGGGTCGAGCTTGCCGGTGGCGAAATAGTCGAGGAAGAACAGCGGCTCTGCGCCCTGGACGACGAGATCGTTGACGCACATGGCCACGAGATCGATGCCGACGGTGTCGTGATAGTCAGCGTCGATGGCGATCTTCAGCTTGGTGCCGACGCCGTCATTGGCGGCGACCAGAACCGGATCGGTGAAACCCGCCGCCTTCAGATCAAACAGGCCGCCGAAGCCGCCGATTTCGCCGTCTGCGCCGGGACGCCGCGTGGAGCGCACCGCCGGTTTGATCTTTTCGACCATCAGGTTGCCGGCGTCGATATCCACACCCGCATCACTATAGGTAAGACCGTTCTTGCCCGACTGGCTCATGGCTCTCGTCTCCGCTGGTTCCTTTGGCGTCGCCATTCGCACGGGACGGGGCCTGATGCAAGGGTTTGAGTGGCAAAAGCTCCGGTTTTTAACGGCTTTGGCAGGGCTGCCATGTCGGGCGCTCACGATGACTGCGAAGCGGCACGACAGACGAGATTGAGCAGGCCATCATTGGACGTATCGGAATTTTCCTCGATCCGCCGTCCGTTCTCGCCATAACGGGCGACCACCTCGAAGCCCGCATCCTGCAACTGGCGGGTCTGGGCGGCAAGGTCGATGAAATAAAACAGGCCGCTCCAGCGATGCGCCTGATCCGCGAGAATGGCATATTCAGGCGTTTGCCGCGTGGCGGATTGCAGCCGCAGATAATTGATCCAGCTTTGCGGATGCAGCGAATTCACCACCTCGCGCGGATGCCAGGAGCGTCGATGCAGCGGCATGCCGCCGGCCCGTTTCCACTGCCGATTATGAAACGAGAAGATGAAGTAACCATCCGGAGACAGGATGCTGCGGACCGCATGGATGATGGCGAGCCGGTCCTCATGATCGAAGGCGCTCAGGATGGCGAGTGCGCCAAGCACACAATCGAAGCGCTCCGCCCCGAATTGGCCGATTGCCCGCACATCCATGTCGAGAAATGTGGCCGTGGGAAAGTTGTGCCGCGCCAGCGAAAGCATCGGCTGCGAACGGTCTATGCCGATATAGTCGTCCACCAGCGGCAGAAGCGGTTTTGTCGTCCGTCCGGTGCCAACCCCGAGATCGAGCAGCCGCTTGCCGGCATAGGCATGGCGGAAGTCTTCGAGAATGATGCGTTCGGCGAGATAAAGCTGCTGGCCGTCGTACCATTCGGCAACTTCGGGGTTGTCGAAGAGACCGGCATTATATTCCGCGATGCCATTTTCACTTGATCTCTGCATCGTGCCTCCGGCCACCGGGCATGAGGAGCGTTTTTCGCCCGCCCGGCAATATTTGATAGTTGTCCAATATTTGCCCCAGGTCAACTTGCCGTTGCGGCAGGTTGGCCGGAAATGAGCGATTTTACCGATATGCAGGGCTTGCGCGGAAGACGCAGTGATCCGCAGGCGCTCTTCACAATGGCGCGGGCAACAGCGCCGGTCTTGACCATATGCATACGCACATCCTATCTCCATGATGGGCGATGATGGCACGGCGACAGAAGGATGAACGAATGCAACCCCATGTGAGCGGCACGAGCCTGCGCCGGCAGGTGTTTTTTTGGATCGGTGTGCTTGCCGTCTTTGTCCTCTTCCTGATGGTCTTCAGCTCCATTCTCCTTCCTTTCGTCGCGGGCATGGCGCTTGCCTATTTTCTCGATCCGGTGGCCGACTGGCTGGAGCGACGGGGCTTGAGCCGGTTGATGGCGACCGTCGTCATCCTCGTTTCCTTCGTGCTGATCTTTGCGCTGTCGCTCATCATCATCATTCCGTTGATCGTCGCCCAGGCGTCGGAATTCATCACGCGCATCCCGCAATATGTCTCCTCGTTGCAGCAGCTGATCGCCGGCGCCGATACCAATCTTCTTCCGGATTGGGTGAGCAGCCAGATCGACGCCGTGAAGGAGAATTTTTCGAAGCTGCTGACCGAGGGCGCAGGTTTCATCGGCACGCTTTTGACGCAGATCTGGAATTCCGGCAAATCGCTGGTTGATGTCATGTCGCTGCTGGTCGTCACGCCTGTCGTCGCCTTCTATCTGCTGCTCGACTGGGACCGGATGATCGACAAGGTCGACAGCTGGATACCGCGCGATTACGTGCATACCGTGCGCCAGATCGCCCGCGACATGGACAAGACGATTGCCGGTTTCGTGCGGGGGCAGGGGTCGCTCTGTATCATTCTGGGTGTGTATTATGCCGTCGGCCTGTCATTGGTTGGCCTGAATTTCGGCCTGCTGATCGGCCTTTTCTCCGGCCTCATCAGCTTCATTCCCTATATCGGCTCCATGGTCGGTCTCATCCTCGCCGTCGGCGTCGCCATCGTGCAGTTCTGGCCGGACTATATCTATGTCTTCCTGACGCTCGTCGTGTTCTTTTCCGGCCAGTTCATCGAAGGCAACATCCTGCAGCCGAAGCTTGTCGGCAAAAGCGTCGGCCTGCATCCGGTCTGGCTGATGTTCGCTCTCTTCGCCTTTGGTGCCCTTTTCGGTTTCGTCGGCCTTATGATCGCCGTGCCGGCTGCGGCGGCCGTTGGCGTGCTTGTCCGCTTTGCATTGTCGCGGTATCTTGAAAGCGATCTTTACCATGGGCACGCCGCCAACCTTCCCTGGGATGCCAACCCCGCCCTGGAAGAAGGGGAAGCGTCCTCCGGGAAGATTGACTCTCAGAGCTGACGATGACTGACCAAATCAAAACCGACAACGCCCGGTCGAAGGCTGAGCAGCTGCCGCTCGCATTCTCGCACCAGTCCGCTTCCGGCCGGGAGGATCTCCTCGTTTCCGCCTCGCTTGCGGCTGCCGTCAGCCTCATCGATGAATGGCCGCACTGGCCGTCGCCGGTCGTGGTGCTGGCCGGGCCGCCGGGTTCGGGCAAATCCCATCTCGCCAATATCTGGAAAAATATCAGCGATGCCCGCGACATTCATCCGGCGGCGGGCGCGGATGCCGCGCGTGCGGCTGAAACGGGACCGGTTCTTTTCGAGGATGCCGACCGGCGGGGTTTTGACGACACGGAACTTTTCCATGTCATCAACAGCGTGCGCCAGCACGGCACGACGCTTTTGATGACCAGCCGACAATGGCCCGCCGCATGGCCGGTGACGCTGCCGGACCTGCGTTCGCGCCTGAAAGCCGTGACCGTGGTGGAGACCGGTGAACCGGATGAGGGGCTGCTGGCGCAGGTGCTGGTAAAACTCTTTGCCGACCGGCAGCTTTATATGGATGACAAACTCATAGGCTACATCGTCAACAGGATGGAGCGTTCGCTCGATACGGCGCAGACGATCGTGGAGCGGATCGATAGGCTGGCGCTCTCGCGCGCAACGAGGATCACCCGCCCGCTGGTGGCGGAAGTCCTCAACGCGATGGACAATGCGGCGACGGGCGACGGGCCGGACGTCGATTGACTGTCACAGTTCCGTCGTCAAACTGTTATACGGGCAAGAGGGACGATCACGCGATGCAGCAGGATCACGGCACGGAAATAGGTCAGGGGATGGAACAGGGCATGGACGCTATCGCGCAGGAAGACTTCAACAAGGTTCAGCCGGTGGCTGAGGGCGAGAACCTCTGGGATAGTCCGGCGCGTTTCATCAACCGCGAATTCTCCTGGCTGCAGTTCAACCGCCGTGTTCTCGAGGAAACGCTGAACACGGATCATCCGCTGCTGGAGCGGCTGCGTTTTCTCTCCATCTCGGCCGCCAACCTCGATGAATTCTTCATGGTCCGCGTTGCCGGCCTTGAAGGACAGGTGCGCCAGAAGATCACCGTCAAGACGCCCGACGGCAAGACGCCGGCCGAGCAGCTGGAAGATATTCTGAAAGAAATCGACAATCTGCAGATGGAGCAGCAGGCCTCGCTTGCCGTCCTGCAGCAATATCTTGCCAAGGAAGAAATCTTCATCGTGCGTCCCGCCGCGCTGTCCGACGCCGACCGTGCATGGCTGGGGACCGAATTCGAGGAACGCATCTTCCCGGTGCTCACCCCGCTTTCCATCGACCCCGCGCACCCGTTCCCCTTCATCCCCAATCTCGGCTTCTCCATGGGATTGCAGCTCGACAGCGTCAACGGCCGCGAGCCGATGACCGCGCTGCTGCGCCTGCCGCCCGCGCTCGACCGCTTCGTGCGTTTGCCGGATGACAAGAACGCCATCCGCTACATCACGCTTGAAGATGTGGTCGGCCTGTTCATTCACCGGCTTTATCCGGGTTATACGGTCCGTGGATTCGGCACGTTCCGCATCATCCGCGACAGCGATATCGAGGTGGAGGAAGAAGCGGAAGATCTGGTCCGTTTTTTCGAAAGCGCGCTGAAGCGCCGCCGCCGCGGTTCGGTTATCCGCATCGAAACCGACAGCGAAATGCCGCAGTCTCTGCGTCAATTCGTGGTGCATGAGCTTGGCGTGCCGGACAACCGCGTCGCCGTTCTGCCCGGCCTTCTTGCGCTCAACACCATCTCGGAAATCGTGCGTGCACCGCGCGACGACCTGAAATTCGAACCCTACAACGCCCGTTTCCCCGAGCGCGTGCGCGAACATGCCGGCGATTGCCTCGCCGCCATCCGCGAAAAGGACATGGTGGTTCACCATCCCTATGAAAGCTTTGACGTGGTTGTGCAGTTCCTGTTGCAGGCGGCGCGCGATCCCGAGGTGCTTGCCATCAAGCAGACGCTTTACCGCACCTCCAACGATAGCCCGATCGTTCGCGCCCTGATCGACGCGGCGGAAGCCGGCAAATCCGTCACCGCGCTGGTGGAACTGAAGGCGCGTTTTGATGAAGAGGCAAACATCCGCTGGGCACGCGACCTGGAGCGCGCCGGTGTGCAGGTTGTGTTCGGCTTCATCGAACTGAAAACCCATGCCAAGATGTCGATGGTAGTGCGCCGCGAGGACGGCAAGCTCAGAACCTATTGCCACCTCGGCACCGGCAACTACCACCCGATCACGGCCAAGATCTACACCGACTTGTCCTTCTTCACCTGCAACCCGAAGATTGCCCATGACATGGCGAATATCTTCAACTTCATCACGGGTTACGGCGAACCGGAAGAGGGCATGAAGCTCGCCATTTCGCCCTATACGCTGCGCGCCCGCATCGTGAAGCACATCAATGAAGAGATCGAGCACGCCAAGCGCGGTGCGCCGGCGGCGATCTGGATGAAGATGAATTCGCTGGTCGATCCCGAAATCATCGATACGCTTTACCGCGCCAGCGCAGCAGGCGTGGAGATCGATCTGGTGATCCGCGGCATCTGCTGCCTGCGTCCGCAGGTGGCGGGCCTGTCGGACAATATCCGCGTGAAATCCATCGTCGGCCGCTTCCTCGAACACAGCCGCATCTTCTGCTTCGGCAACGGTTTCGGCCTGCCATCCGACAAGGCACTGGTCTATATCGGCTCGGCCGACATGATGCCGCGCAACCTCGACCGCCGTGTGGAAACGCTGGTTCCGCTTACCAATCCCACCGTACATGAGCAGGTTCTTTCACAGATTATGCTTGGCAATCTCATTGACAACCAGCAGAGCTACGAGATACTTGCGGACGGAACGTCGAGGCGCATCGAGGTGCGTAAAGGCGAAGAACCGTTCAACGCGCAGCACTATTTCATGACCAATCCCAGCCTTTCCGGACGTGGTGAAGCCTTGAAATCCAGTGCGCCCAAATTGATTGCCGGGTTGATTTCGTCCCGCAAGAAACAGGCTGAATGACTCGATCAGAAGCACAGGGGCGGCTGACCGGCCTTGCCCCCGTTTCCGTCATAGATATTGGTTCGAACTCCGTTCGTCTCGTCGTATATGAAGGCCTTTCCCGCGCCCCCGCGGTGCTGTTCAACGAAAAGGTCCTGTGCGGTCTCGGCAAGGGACTGGCGCTGACGGGCCGTATGCATGAGGAAGGCGTCACCCGGGCGCTGATGGCGCTGAGGCGCTTTCATGTGCTTTCCGAGCAGGCGCAGGCGCAGAAGCTGTATGTGCTTGCCACGGCGGCGGCGCGTGAGGCGGAAAACGGCCCGGATTTCATCCGCGAGGCCGAAGCCATTCTCGGCTGCGAGATCGAGGTTCTGTCAGGCGAGAAGGAAGCGCTTTATTCGGCCTATGGCGTGATCAGCGGTTTTTATCAACCCGATGGTATCGCCGGCGACCTCGGCGGCGGTTCGCTCGAACTCATCGACATCAAGGGCAAGAGCTGTGGCGAGGGCATCACCCTGCCGCTCGGTGGCCTGCGGTTGTCGGAACAATCGGACGGTTCGCTCGAAAAGGCGGCCACGATTGCCAGAAAACACGTCAAATCCTTCGCGAAGCTTCTGGCTGCGGGTGAGGGGCGCACCTTTTATGCGGTCGGCGGCACATGGCGAAACATCGCCAAGCTGCATATGGAGATATCAGGCTACCCGCTGCACATGATGCAGGGATATGAATTGCCGCTGGAAGAAATGCTGAATTTTCTGGAGGAGGTCATCGTCTCCAGAGATAGCAAGGATCCGGCCTGGCAGGCTGTCTCCAAGAACCGCCGTTCGCTCCTGCCCTTTGGCGCCATCGCCATGCGCGAAGTTCTGAGGGCGATGAAGCCGGCCAAGATCGCCTTCTCCGCGCAGGGCGTGCGTGAAGGATATCTCTATTCGCTGCTGACGGAAGCCGAGCGCGAATCCGATCCGCTGCTGGTCGCGGCGGATGAGCTTGCCATTTTGCGCGCCCGCTCGCCGGAACATGCGCGCGAACTGGCGGACTGGAGCGGTCGCACCTTTCCTGTCTTCGGTATCCAGGAGACGGAAGAGGAAAGCCGCTACCGGCAGGCGGCCTGCCTGCTGGCCGATATCAGCTGGCGCGCCCACCCGGATTACCGTGGTCTGCAGGCGCTCAACATCATCGCCCATTCGTCTTTCGTGGCCATCACCCATCCCGGCCGCGCCTATATTGCGCTTGCCAATTATTATCGCTTCGAAGGCCTGAACGACAACGGCACGACCGAACCGCTCGCGGCCATGGCGGGCGAACGTCTGCAGGAACTCGGCAAGCTGCTGGGCGGTCTGCTGCGCGTCGTTTACCTCTTCTCCGCCTCGATGCCGGGTGTCGTCGACCACCTGAAATTCCGCAAATCCGACAATCCGGATATCGATCTGGAATTCGTGATACCGCATGATTATTGCGATTTCGCCGGCGAACGGCTGGATGGCCGTTTGCAGCAACTGGCGAAGCTAACGGGCAAGCGGCTGGCCTTTGTATTCGAATAGACCGACTAAAAGCGCCAGCCCCGTCATTCCCCCTGTATTGTAGATATTAGCGATGTTTCTCAATTGAAGCCGTTGATCGATGTGATCGGCGGCTTTCTTTGTTGCCTGCATCTTTATCGTGGATCGCGTAACTGTAGGTTGATTTTTTATTGCAACCCATGCAGGAAAAGCTAAGAATTGAAGTATTAGTTTCACTTCACTTTTATTCAGGAGGCTTTTATGAAAATATTGAGTGCTGCGGCAATCTTTACTGCTGCAATTTTCGTATCGAGTTACGCCGCTGCCCAGTCGAAATGCGAAGGGAAAATCACCCGTGACATAAAGGGATTGAGTTCGGCAAAGATACTCACGGACAGTGGCGTGGTTGGTTACTCGAGGATACACATCAATATTGACGGATACGGAAAGGCTTACCATCCGAAAAATGCCGCCGCCGGGGCGTTGATTCATCTATGCAATGCTGGTCAGGTATATTTGCCTGACGGCAAGAAATATCACGGCTCGATCGATAATGCGACTTGCACCGGCGCCTTCATGAGCGATGTCGCGCGGATCGGGAATGCGGGCTGGAAAGACAAATCCATAGGCCTGGTCCGTTGGTACGGGATACTTGGCAAGGACGAGGTCTCCATGAACGGTGAAGTCGTGCGAGGGGTGGTACCGGTCAAACAAGCGGACGGCAGCGGTTTCTTTGTTTCACCAACAAAATTCGCCGATCAGAGCATCAAAGACGAGTCCATCCAGCGCCGCTACGTCAATCCGCTGAGAATTCCCGCCGGCGTCATTCCTGAAAGCGCCATTCTTGCTTCCAACGGTGTTATCATGGGGTCCTTCGGCGTCGCTATCCGCAAGGATAAAAGGATAGCGGTTCCGTTCGTGGTTGGTGACGCCGGTCCGAGAATCGGCGAGGGAACGCCGGCCCTAGCACGCGCTCTGGCAGGTTTCCCGATCACCGATAATGTCACTCGTGACAACAGATTTACCGGTCAGGTAGACGCTGCAAATGTCCTGTGGGTGTTTTTTGGAAAGAAGATTCCGGCGGTAAAATATGATGCCGACAACGAGAATGCCCTGATCGTCGCCTCCACGAAGGCGTTTGCTGATTGGGGCGGCAAGGAGCGGCTGGACGACTGCCTGAAATAATACGCCACATCAGAAAGACCAAAACCACGCCGGTTCGCAAATCGCTTGATTGAAGCGTTATCCACGCGCAGCTCCGACTTCTATGTCGGAGCTGTAGAGGTGGCCGACTCCTGTCCAAGTGGGTCAGAGCTGCCCGAGCGTCTTGCGGATAAAGGCGCTGAGACAGGAATATTGCAGTGGCGTTATCGTCGCCATGGCTTCCCTGCGGTTGGCGAGCCTGTCCTGATATCTCTCAATACCTGTTGAAGACAGGAGCGATAGGGTCGCTGCATGACAGGCAGGTGATTGCCGTTTGAAGCTTTGATGAAATTTTGTGACCGCCGTCACTGGCAGATGGCCTCCGGGTGCCGATAGCCCCTATGCGGCAGGGGCCTGATATTGGCTGAGGGTGCAGACGCCGAGCGTCTGGCCACGGCCTTTCACCGCATGTTCGCCGAGATATTCGCTGCGCACGCCCTTCGGAAGCACCAGCTGGTGGGCGAGATCGGCGGAAATCAGCACCGGATGGCCGAGCATCTTACTCAGCGATTCGAGCCGAGAGGTCGTGTTCACCGTATCGCCGAAATAGGTGATCTTGTGGTGGTCGACGCCTATTTCCGCAGTGATGACCGGCCCGCCATGGATGGCGAAACGCAGGCGCGGCATTTCACCGAAGCGGGAAATCCACATCTCCCGTTTTTCCTCGATAGTCGCCTGAACGTCGAAAACGCAGCGCACGCAGGCCGCCCGCCGGATCGCCATGTGATAGGGCCAGGTGATGATGGCGGCATCGCCGATGTAATCATCGATGACGCCGCCATGCCTTCTAACCGGCGCGGCATAGCTCGCGAAGATTTCGCCGAGAAATTCCTGGGCCTTCAGGTCGCCATGGGTTTCGGCGAAAGAGGTGGAGCCGACGAGATCGATGAAGATGAAGACGCGGTCTTCGCTGACTGGCCGACGATAGCGCCCAAGAATGAGGTCGATGAAGATATCGCGGCCGAGGAGCTCACGCACCCGCATGATGAACACGATGATGCCGCAAACGATGAGGGTGAAAATCAGCGTCTGCACTTCGGCATGCACCGCCCGCTTCCAGGTGCCAGGAAATATTCCGCTCAACCACAGGATCGTGCCACCGAGCCCGAAGCCACAGAAGACGAGGATGGCGTAGATGATGAGGCCGACGGCGATATAGGCCGGTGTCGGCAAGGCGCTCACCTGCCGCGACAGGCCGGGCATGATGTAACCGCGCTCAAAGGCGAGAATGGGCGCACAGGCAAACAGCGCATAGGTCGCGCCGATCAACGCGCCACCGCCATATTCCAGAAAGGCGTAGGCCACCCCGGCGCCGGCCACGGCAACGAAGAGCACAACGTAATCCAGAATGGGCAGCAATTTTCTCATGTCGGTTCTGATCTCGGAAAGGGAAGCCGGCGCTCCCTTCGGGCAAAGCTTCTGTTCAGGTCATATGCGACATTAGTGTGGAAAAAGCGCTGCAAAAAGTGAGCAATCGGTAAGGTTGCATGAAGGATTGGTAAGGCTGTTGCGCCGTTGCCGCAAACCTCTACGGACGTGGCACTGCTTCTAATAGGATGTTCTGTAATAGACGGTTTCAAGCGGGGATTGTGGCCGATCGTCGGGCGTGCGGTTCGACCATCTGACCGGAAAGGCAGCAAAACGCAGCTTGTTGCCATCGATCCAGGCGCGGTCGAACAGGGTTTCCCCCTTGCGGGCGAAGGTGATGGCGGCGCAGGTGCGGCCATCGACATCGAGGGCAATGTTCTCTTTCCAGCCGCTCAGGCCGCAACCCATGCCTTTCGGGTCGCGATTATAGTGTTCGACGACATCGCCATCATTCGGCGTCATGGTGATCGAGGTGATGGTGTGGGCAAAGAGCAGGCTGTCCTGATCTTTCAGGCCACCATCCAGCGTGCCCTCGTAACGCACCTGAACCGTCGGTCGCTGGCAGCCGTTGCGGGCATAAGTCTGCGACACTGCATGTATGCGACTATCGCGAATGGTGATGCCGTGGCGGTCGTTCTTGCCGATCTTCAGGCAGTCTGTCGTCCATTCACCCTGAAGATCGACCTTCTCCTCAGCAGCCCGGGCTGGAAGAGAGAGGACAATGCCTGCCGCCGCGACAAGTGCGGCGAGCAGCAGAGTGCGGGCAGGTTTCATGGCAAGACCCTCAAATCGCGCGACCATCGGTAGAGAGATGGGACGCGATGCGGGCAAAATTGGGGTGAGAAAGGCGCGCGGTTACGACTCGCTCGCCGCGACCTCAACCGCCTCGACCTTCTTGCCGGCAAAACGCAGGGCTACTTCGCCATTGATGAGTTTTAGCGCCACATCGCCGAACAGTTCGCGCCGCCAGCCGGTCAGTGCCGCAACCGTTGCGTTTTCACCTTCGGACGCGATCTTGTCCAGATCGTCGCTGTTGGCGATGACCTTGGCGGCGACGCCGTGCTTGTCTGCCGTCAGCTTCAGCAGAACCTTTAAAAGCTCCACAGCAGCACCGGAACCTTCCGGGGCATGGCTGTGGCGCGGCGCCTTCGGCATCTCTTCTTTCGGCAGCGTGAGCGCCGCATTCACCGTTTCTACGATGGCGGTGCCGGAGGCGGACCGTTCCCAGCCCTTGGGAATGGTGCGAAGCCGCGACAGCGCCTCGGCATCCTTCGGCTGCTGCTGAGCGATTTCGAAGATACCATCGTCCTTCAACACGCGTGAACGCGGCACGTTGCGCGACCGTGCCTCACGTTCGCGCCAGGCGGCGACGAATTTGAGGATGGCGAGTTCCGTCGGCTTGCGCAGGCGCGATTTCAACCGCAGCCATGCATCGTCGGGATGCATGTCATAGGTGTCGCGCGATTCCAGAATGTCCATCTCTTCGGTCAGCCACAGCGAGCGGCCTTCGCGCTCCAGCTGCGCCTTCAGCGCCAGATAGACATCGCGCAGATGGGTCACGTCGGCGAGCGCATAGTCCAGCTGCTTTTCGGTCAGCGGGCGGCGGCTCCAGTCGGTGAAACGCGAGGATTTGTCGATCTGCACATTCTTGATCTTCTGCACCAGCTGGTCGTAGGAGATCGAATCGCCGAAACCGCAGACCATGGCGGCGACCTGCGTGTCGAAGATCGGGTGCGGAATAAGCCCGCCGAGATGGTAGATGATCTCGATATCCTGCCGCGCGGCGTGGAAAACCTTCACGACGTTTGGATTGGCCATGAGTTCGAACATCGGCGTAAGATCGAGACCCTTGGCCAGCGGATCAACCAGTACTTCGAGCGTCGGGCTCGCCATCTGTACGAGGCACAGCTCCGGCCAGAAGGTCGTTTCCCGCAAAAATTCGGTGTCGATGGTAATGAATTCCGATTTCGCCAGTTCCGTGCAGGCTTCGGCGAGGGCGGCAGTCGTTTCAATCATTGCAAATGGCCACTCGTGAAAATTATCCGTCTTACTTTCCCTTTGCCGGGCGCATGTCAATACAAAGCCCGCTTTTCCGGCCTCAAGGATCGTTTTTCTCGGGCGGATCGGGCTCCGGTTCATCTTTTTTGGGGTGGTTGGCCTTTTTGGGCGGGGTGGGGGCGGCGAGCTTCTGGAAATAGGCGGATGTGCGCAAAAGCGAGCGGAACCGCCAGTTCCTCTCCTCGACGGGAACACCTTCGCGTACCTGCAGCCGGTACAGCGTGTAGGCGATGAAAACGATCTGGATCGCGGCCGTATAGCTGAACAGCGCCTTGGGGCCGAACTGGTCGATCAGGAGCGAGGCGAGAAGCGGTCCGACCGTCGCGCCTACCGACCAGAAGAACAGCAGCCCGGCCGACATCATCGCATGCTCGCCTTCTTTGGCGTGATCGTTGCCGTGCGCGGAACTCAGCGAATAAAGCGGTAGCGCAAAGGCGCCAAAGACGAAGACGCCGATGATGTTGCTCCACTCGTCGGCGCCGGCGAAGAAGGCGAGGAACAGGCCGACGATGACGGAGCCGGCAGTGGTCGCAAGAATGATGATGCGGCGGTCATAGCGGTCGGAATAGACGCCGAGCGGATATTGCAGCACCACACCGCCGATGATGCCGGCACTCATGAAGGTGGCGATGGCGGTGACGGACATTCCGATCTGTTCGGCATAGATCGGTCCCATATTGCGAAACGCCGCCATGCTGAGCCCGACGGCCACGCACCCGACCACGGCAAGCGGCGAGATGCGCCAGACCGCAAAAAGATTGAAGGGGATCTGCTTTGGCGGTGTGGGGTTGGATTTGTCGGCAAGCGAGATCGGCACCAGCGAAAGAGACAGGGCCATCGCGATCAGCGAAAACACCACCGGCCCACCGATGCCGGCGATGGGAATGATGTATTGCGCAAGCGTCACGGAGCCGAGATCGACGAAACGATAGATGGAGAGCGTGCGCGCCCGGTTGGAATTTGTGACCTGTGCATTGATCCAGCTTTCGATCACGGCGAAAAGACAGGCGACCGCAATGCCGATGACGAAACGCATCAGCATCCAGAACACAGGATGGATGATGAGCGGCATGGCGATCGATGCCGCGGAAGCGACCGCCGCCATGGTGGCGAAGGTTCTGATATGGCCGATCCGGCGCATAAGCCGCGTCACCGAAATACAGCCGAGCGCAAAGCCGATGCTGTAGGCGGCGCTGATGAGGCCGATGGTGCTGGCCGAGAACCCTTCGGACAGGCCGCGCAGTGCTATATAGGTTCCCTGCAGGCCGTTGCCGCCGATCAGGATGCCAGCGGTGACGAGAAGCGGGATAAGAGGTCTGATCTGGCTCATTGCGGGCCGACTCGGTTTGGCGGGCTGGATTAGTTCTATCTAAAGCGAAGGCAGGGGAAAGGACAGGCTGAAGGCGACATTGTTGTGCTTCGCCTTGACAAATCAGGCTGGCCATGCGCTTTTCCGGCAAATTTCGACAGTGCCGCCCATCTGGCCTCCAACGGGCCCACGACACGTTCCAGGATAAAAAAATGCATCGTTACCGCAGCCACACCTGTGCCGCTCTCCGCAAGTCCGACGTCGGCGAAACCGTTCGCCTTTCCGGTTGGGTTCACCGCGTGCGAGATCATGGCGGCGTTCTCTTCATCGACCTTCGCGACCATTACGGCATCACCCAGGTGGTAGCCGATCCTGATAGCCCGGCTTTCAAGGTCGCCGAGACCGTGCGCGGCGAATGGGTCATCCGCGTCGACGGCCTCGTCAAGGCGCGATCGGCAGACACCATCAACAAGGGCATGGCGACCGGCGAGATCGAGCTTTACGCTCAGGAGATCGAGGTTCTGGGCGTTGCCAAGGAACTGCCGCTGCCGGTCTTCGGCGAACCTGAGTACCCTGAAGATGTTCGACTGAAGTACCGCTTCCTCGACCTGCGTCGCGAAACCCTGCACAAGAACATCGTCAAGCGCACGCAGATCATCTCCGCCATGCGCGCCGGCATGGGCGATCTGGGCTTCGCCGAATATACGACGCCGATCCTCACCGCATCCTCGCCGGAAGGTGCTCGCGACTTCCTCGTGCCCTCGCGCATTCATGAAGGCCAGTTCTTCGCGTTGCCGCAGGCGCCGCAGCAGTACAAGCAGCTTCTGATGGTGGCCGGTTTCGACCGCTATTTCCAGATCGCTCCCTGCTTCCGCGATGAAGACCCGCGTGCCGACCGTCTGCCGGGCGAATTCTACCAGCTCGACGTCGAAATGAGCTTCGTAACCCAGGAAGATGTCTGGACCACGATGGAGCCGATGATGACGGCCGTGTTCGAGAAGTTCGCCGAAGGCAAGCCGGTGACGAAAGAGTGGCCGCGCATTCCCTACGACGAATCGATCCGCAAATACGGTTCCGACAAGCCGGACCTGCGCAACCCGATCGTCATGGAAGCCGTGACCGAGCATTTCGACGGTTCGGGCTTCAAGGTCTTCGCCAACATGATCGCCTCCAACCCCAAGGTTCAGGTCTGGGCGATCCCGGCCAAGACCGGTGGTTCGCGCGCATTCTGCGACCGCATGAACGCCTGGGCCCAGTCTCAGGGCCAGCCGGGCCTCGGCTACATCTTCTGGAAGGAAGAAGAAGGCAAGGTTGCCGGGTCGGGTCCGCTTGCCAAGAACATCGGTGAGGAGCGCACAGAAGCGCTGCGCCAGCAGCTCGGCCTTGAAGCGGGTGACGCCTGCTTCTTCGTCGCCGGTGATCCCGCCAAGTTCTACAAGTTTGCCGGCGAAGCGCGCACCCGCGCCGCCGACGAGCTGAACCTGATCGACCGCGACCGTTTCGAAATGTGCTGGATCGTCGATTTCCCCTTCTTCGAATACAACGACGAAGAAAAGAAGATTGACTTCGCCCACAACCCCTTCTCCATGCCGCAGGGCGGTCTGGAAGCGCTGGAAGGGCAGGACCCGCTCTCTATCAAGGCCTTCCAGTATGACGCGGTCTGCAACGGCTTTGAAATCGCCTCCGGCTCGATCCGTAACCAGTCGCCCGAGCTGATGGTCAAGGCCTTCGAGAAGGTTGGCCTGTCGCAGAGCGATGTGGAAGAACGCTTCGGCGGTCTCTATCGTGCCTTCCAGTATGGCGCTCCTCCGCATGGCGGTTGCGCATTCGGTATCGACCGCGTGGTCATGCTTCTCGTGGGTGCGAAGAACCTGCGCGAAATCACGCTGTTCCCGATGAACCAGCAGGCGCAGGACCTTCTGATGAACGCGCCGTCGCCGGCAACGCCGACGCAGCTTCGCGAACTGGCGCTACGCGTCGTTCCGTCGAAGAAGGACTGATCATGTTGAAGACGCTGCTCGAACGTGTTCGCGCAGCCTTCACCCGTGCATTGGCGGCCGCGCTTGCGGCCGCTTTTGCGTTCTGGGTCGCGCATCGGTGGCTCGGCCATCCGCAACCCGTCTTTGCCGCGATCAGCGCGCTGATCTGCCTGTCTCCCGGCATTCCAAGCCATGTTCGTCAGGGACTTGGGCTGATGGTCGGCGTTACCATCGGCATTCTGGTCGGGGAGGTTGCTCTTCTCGTCCCGCATGACTTCGCCGAAATTCGGCTGGCCTCGGCAACCTTCATCGCCATGATCCTCGCCACCCTGTTCGGCCTGCCGGCTGTCGTGCCGATACAGGCGGGCGCTTCGGCCATGCTCGTCCTGCTTATGGGGCCGCAGATCGCCGGTTTCGTCCGGTTTGTCGATGTCATCGTCGGTGTGGCAACCGGCATGGCTGTCGCGCTCGTGTTTTTTCGCGAGCGGCTGAAGTTCTAGCGCCGCTTACCCTCATCACTTTCGCTCCAATCCAGCTACCAGTGGGGGTGTAGCCCGTTGCCACTACGCTAATCCCGGCATCGCCACAATTTTACCGCGAGATTTGCCGAATTCCGCGAATAATCAGCCGAAATCAGCGCGCAGTATAGGTCTCGTGTCCGCTTGGGCACGCAAGCCAAATTGATTTTAAACCTGGGACGGCGCCAGCCGAAGTTTTTCCGGTCTTGGCGCGATCATATTTATGAGGATTTCAGAATGATAGACGAGACGGAAAAAGAGCCGGCTCCGGCCGCCGCGCCGCTTCCTTCAACCATGCCGCGCGGCAATTTTGCCGCCAGCCTGCGCTCACCCGGCGCGAAGTTTCTGATGATAGGTTTCATCTCGTTGGTGCTGCTGGTTCCGCTCATGCTCGTATGGGGGCTGACGGAAGAGCGCGCCTCGCGTGCGAGAGAGGTTTCCGCACGGATCGCGAACGGGTGGGGCGGCGATCAGGTTGTCAACGGCCCTTATCTAGCCGTGCCCTTCGATGTGGAGCGCCGCCGCGAGGTGGATGGCCGAACCATCGTGGACCGCACGACAGAGTGGGCGCTGGTCATGCCGGAAACGCTTCAGGTAACGGCCGATCTCACGACCGAGGAAAAGAAGCTGTCGATCTACAGCTTGCCCGTCTATAATGGCGATCTCGTGCTCAAGGGCCGCTTCGGGCAGGGCATCCAGCAGGATCTCACCCGTTTCGCCGGCACTCCACGCCTCGACAACGCCATCCTCGTCCTCAGCATAGGGGATATTACCGGCATCAGGTCGAGCGCCGGGGTTCGCATAAATGGCGGTGCAGTTTTGCCGTTCGATCCCGGCATGCGCGATATGTCCGTTATCGCAAGCCGCGCCGTTGAAAATAGCTCCATAAGATCCGATGCGGGCGTGCACAGGCCGATCGATAGAAGCCTGATTGAAAGCGGCTTTGATTTCGATATCGCATTCTCGCTCAACGGCTCCGGCAGTTTCGCCGTTGCGCCGGCCGGCCAGACAACGAGCTTCACGGCAAAAGCCGACTGGCCGCATCCCGGTTTTGAAGGCCTGTTCCTGCCGGAAGTCAAAACGGTCACGGCTGCGGATTTCAACGCCAGCTGGACGATTCCCTATCTCGCAAGGGGAATAGACCGCGTAGTGGAGGGCCCGCGACTGCCGCTCTCCAACAGCCTGATGACGATCAATCTCGTGGAACCGGTGAAGTTCTACCAGGTCATCGCCCGGACACTGAAATATTCCATCGGCTTCATCTCGCTTGTCTTCCTCGCTGTCTTCATCGTGGAACTCAAGGGCCGCAGCGTTGTGCACTGGATACAATATGTGCTGACGGGTCTGGCGCTCATCGTTTTCTATGTGCTGCTGCTTGCGCTTGCGGAACATACCGGTTTTACCGTTGCCTATGCCGTGGCCTCGTTCTCCACGGCAGCTCTGATTGCCTTTTATCTTGGCAGCGCCACCCGTAGTCGCAGCAACGGCCTTGCACTTTTCAGTGTTCTGGCGGTGGCCTATGGCGTGATGTATCTGGTTCTGAACGAAGACGAATATGCGCTGCTGGCCGGCGCGGTCATATCGTTCATCGCCATCGCCGCAACCATGTTTGCGACGCGCAGAGTCGATTGGTCTGGAGCCGGTGCCGCCTCAAACAGTGCGCCCTCTAACCCCGCCTGACGCGAGATCGCATGGTCTGAAAAGCGGGCTGCTTAACTTGCGGCCCGCTTTTTTGCCGTTTATAGATGGGCCACTCACCACGGACCCGGTGAAATCCCGGGTGGCTCTTCTGGCCGCCGATCCGCCAGACAACGCAAAGCACCGACATTTCATTTCAATCTACCGGACGTGGCTCCGGCCGGTGCGTCATTCTTTGCGAAAAAATCAGATGAACAGATTTCAGACTTACAGACGTGAGTGGTTTTCCAATATTCGCGGCGATCTCCTTTCCGGCATCGTCGTGGCGCTCGCCCTCATTCCCGAAGCCATCGGCTTTTCCGTCATTGCCGGTGTCGATCCGAAGGTAGGGCTGTTCGCCTCCTTCGCCATCGCCTGTGTTTCCGCCTTTACCGGCGGTCGTCCGGGCATGATTTCGGCGGCAACGGCCGCGACAGCCGTCCTGATGGTCACGCTCGTCAAGGAACACGGCCTGCAATATCTCTTCGCCGCCACCATCCTCATGGGCGTGCTGCAAATCCTGGCGGGTTTTGCGAAACTGGGCCGGGTGATGCGCTTCGTCTCGCGCTCGGTCATGACCGGCTTCGTCAATGCGCTGGCGATCCTCATCTTCATGGCGCAATTGCCAGAACTGATCGGCGTGCCGGTCGAAACCTACGTCATGATCGCGGCCGGCCTTGCGATCATCTATCTCTTTCCGCTGGTGACGAAGATCATCCCGTCGCCGCTGGTCGCCATCGTCGCCCTTACCTGTGTGGCGGTTTTCTCCGGCATGGATATCCGCACGGTCGGCGATCTCGGCGAATTGCCCTCGACGCTGCCGATCTTTGCCCTGCCGCAGGTGCCGCTGACCTTCGAGACGCTGCAGATCATCTTTCCCTATTCGGTGGCGCTCGCCGCCGTCGGCCTGCTGGAATCGCTGCTGACGGCGCAGATCGTCGACGACATGACGGATACGGGCAGCAACAAGAGCCAGGAATGCATCGGGCAGGGAACGAGCAACATCGCGTCGGCCCTCATCGGCGGCATGGGCGGCTGCGCCATGATCGGCCAGTCCGTCATCAATGTCAGTTCCGGTGGCAGGGGCCGGCTCTCCACCTTCGTGGCGGGCGCTTTCCTGCTGTTCCTCATTCTGGTGCTGGACGATCTCGTGCGCATCATTCCCATGGCAGCGCTGGTGGCTGTCATGATCATGGTCTCCATCGGCACCTTCTCGTGGCGTTCGATCCTCGATCTCCGCCGCAACCCGCCATCGTCAAGCATCGTCATGCTGGTCACGGTCGGCACGGTGCTGGCCACGCATGATCTTGCAAAGGGTGTGCTGGCAGGCGTGCTTCTCTCCGGCGTGTTTTTCGCGGGCAAGGTTTCGAAACTCTTCCACGTCCGCCCGGAGCTTTCAGCCGATGGCCGGGAGCGCATCTACCGCGTCGACGGCCAGATTTTCTTTGCTTCGACGGAAAGTTTCATCGCTGCCTTCGATTTCGCCGATGAGGTGGAGGCGGTGACGATTGACGTCAGCCAGGCGCATCTGTGGGACATTTCAGCGGTCGGTGCGCTGGACAAGGTGGTCCTGAAATTCCGAAAGGCCGGCAAAAGGGTCGAGGTCATCGGCGTCAATGAGGCGAGCGCTCATATGATCGACCGCTTCGCCCTGCACGACAAGCAGGATGCGGCGGCAGCGCCGTTGCACTGAGTAGAAAAAAGCCCCGGTCTTAAACCGGGGCTTTGTCATCCTATTCGTTTGCCGTCACCGTCACGCCGAGCATTTTCGGCAGGGTGTTCGGCGCACCCATCGCAGCGCCCATGATCATCGGGAATGGAACCGGCTTTTCCGGCTCTGCCGTGATCGAGAAGTTCTTCGGATTGTCGATATAGGTGTTGATCGCCGCCGACACCATGTTCTGCAATTCCGGAACATTGAGCGAGGCCATCATGATGGGGGCCATGCCCTTGATGGTCTGGGCAAGCTGGTCGCCCGTCATGCCCTGCTGGCTTGCCGCGTAATCGATGGCGCGCTTGGTGATGCTTGCGTCTTCGAAGCTGATTTCGGCATTGACGAAGGACAGCTGCTGCATCAGGCCGAGCATGGCAAGGCTTGCGGCCTGGTCCGCCTGTTCCTTGTTCGGGTTCGCAGCCTGCGCCTTCACCGTCTCCTGCATCGACTTGATGAAGGCGAGCGTGTAGCCGGAGAAACCGAACGACATGTTGAGACGGCCGACGTCATCGAGGTCGATGGCGTATTCCTCGACATCAACAGTACCGGAAGCCACTTCCCAGCTGCCGCTCATGGTCATGTCTCCGGAAAGAGCCTGCAGCTTCAGCTTTTCGACGGCGTCCTTGGTTGCCGGATCAGTGACTTCGCTGAGATCGGCCTTGAAGCCGGATGCATCGAGTTCAAAACCGATCGAAGCCTTGTCATCGCTGACGGACATCGTCGCGCTGGTTTCCTCAAGCGAGAAAGCCGGCTTGCCGTCGATGGAAACGGAAACCGGACCGCTATGCGCTTCGTCATAGAACATCAGCGCATCGATGGTGCCGGTGGTCGCATCGGCGGGAATAACGAGGCCGGACATGTAAATGTCGCTTGCCTTGATCTCCACTTTTTCCTGCTTGTAGTCGATATTGTCGAAACGGGCGTTCTTGATCTTGTAACCGCCGTTGTTTTCCTCGACGCCTTCAAGCGTGATGTTGCCGACCGGGATTTTCTTGGCCGGATCGGCGGCCGCATTGAACGTCACGCTGTTCAGCGTCACCGTCGAGCCGTTGACCGCAACCGAGCCGGCAGCGATCTCACCGCCCTGGGCGGCATAGGCTGCATTGATCTTCTTCAGCACATCCCCGCCATCCAGCGCAAAAGCCGGCGCCGAAAGCGTAAGAAGCGCGGCACTCGCGAAAAGAACCTGCCGGGTGGATTTCAGTCTCATGATGTTTCTTCCCTCAACGTGCGGCTGTGTGCCGTGTCCGAATTCGAATGGTGATACTTATATTCGCTGTTATTCAAAGGTCTATAGGATGTAGATCGATTCCCATGACGGCGGCATTGCGGCATTTACAACGCGGTTAATAAAAAACCGCATGAAAGAGGTGCTTTCATCCACAGGTGCGCCCCCTGAGTTTCTTGCCGGTTATCGGCATTTCCGCTAGTCAAGCACCATGGGAAAAGATCTTGTACCTCCGTCCGGCGGAGACGATAATATTCATCCGGTCGATTTGAAGGCGGCGCTTGAAGAGCGCTACCTCGCTTACGCCTTGTCCACGATCATGCATCGTGCGCTGCCGGATGTGCGTGACGGCCTGAAGCCGGTGCACCGCCGCATCATTCACGCCATGAGCGAAATGGGTATTCGTCCCAACTCGGCCTTCAAGAAATGCGCGCGCATCGTCGGTGACGTGATCGGTAAGTTCCACCCGCATGGCGACCAGTCGGTCTATGATGCGCTGGTGCGTCTCGCGCAGGATTTCTCGCAGCGTTATCCGATCGTCGACGGGCAGGGCAATTTCGGCAACATCGATGGCGACGGCGCCGCTGCCTATCGTTACACCGAAGCGCGCATGACCGATGTGGCCGCGTTGTTGCTGGAAGGCATCGGCGAGGATGCGGTGGACTTCCGCGCTACCTACAACGAGGAAGACGAAGAACCCGTCGTACTGCCGGGCGCTTTCCCCAATCTGCTCGCCAACGGCGCCTCCGGCATTGCGGTGGGCATGGCGACATCGATCCCGCCGCACAACGCCCATGAACTGTGCGACGCGGCGCTGCATCTCATCAAGCATCCCGATGCGACGGTGGAGAAGCTGGTGGAATTCATTCCCGGCCCCGACCTGCCGACCGGCGGGGTGATCGTAGAGAGCCGCGAGAATATTCTCGATGCCTATAAGACGGGTCGTGGCGGTTTTCGCGTCCGCGCGAAATGGGAAACGGAAGATCTCGGGCGCGGCGGCTACCAGATCGTCATCACCGAAATCCCGTTCCAGGTCCAGAAATCGCGCCTGATCGAAAAGATCGCCGAGCTGCTGATCGCCCGCAAGCTGCCGCTTCTGGAAGATATCAGAGACGAGTCCGCCGAAGACGTTCGCATCGTGCTGGTGCCGAAGAACCGCACCGTCGATGCGACGCTTTTGATGGAATCGCTCTTCCGCCTCTCCGACCTTGAAAGCCGTCTGCCGCTCAACATGAACGTGCTGTCGCTCGGCAAAGTGCCGAAGGTGATGGCGCTGAACGAGGTGCTGAGCGAATGGCTGACGCACCGCAAGGACGTGCTGGTCCGCCGTTCCCGCCATCGTCTGGCGGCCATCGACCGCAGGCTCGAGATTCTGGGCGGCCTTCTGGTTGCCTACCTCAATCTGGATGAGGTGATCCGCATCATCCGCGAGGAGGATGAGCCGAAACAAGTGATGATGGCCAAGTGGTCGCTCACCGACAACCAGGCCGAAGCCATCCTCAACATGCGGCTGCGCAATCTGCGCAAGCTCGAAGAAATCGAAATCCGCAAGGAACACGACGAACTCAGCAGCGAGAAGGCCGAAATCGAGGCGCTGCTGGCTTCCGATGAAAAGCAGTGGCAGACCGTCGCCTGGGAAATCGGCGAGGTCAAAAAGAAATACGCCAAGGCAACCGAGATCGGACGTCGCCGCACACAGTTTGCGGATGCGCCTGATGCCGATATCGAGGCCATCCAGCAGGCGATGATCGAGAAGGAACCGGTCACCATAGTCATCTCGCAGAAGGGCTGGATCAGGGCGCTGAAGGGGCACATGTCCGATACCTCGGCGCTCACCTTCAAGGAAGGCGACGGCCCGAAGCTCGCCTTCCCGGCGCAGACCACCGACAAGTTGCTGCTTTTGACCACCGGCGGCAAGGCCTATACGCTCGGCGCAGACAAGCTGCCGGGCGGGCGCGGTCACGGTGAGCCGATCCGCATCATGGTCGATATGGAGAACGATCAGGACATCCTGACCGCCTTCGTCCATGATCCGTCGCGCAAGCTGCTGCTCGTCTCCACTGCCGGCAACGGTTTCATCGTGCCGGAAAGCGAAATGGTTGCGAATACCCGCAAGGGCAAGCAGATCATGAACGTCTCCATGCCCGATGAAGCCAAGCTCGCGGTGCCGGTCACGGGCGACCATGTCGCCGTCGTCGGCGAAAACCGCAAGCTGCTGGCCTTCCCGCTCTCGCAGGTGCCGGAAATGTCGCGCGGCAAGGGCGTGCGCCTGCAACGCTACAAGGATGGCGGCGTGGTGGATGTGAAATGTTTCGCGCTGGCCGAGGGCCTCAGCTGGTCCGATACGGCTGGGCGCCTGTTCAACAAGGTCGGTGAGGAATTGCGCGAATGGCTGGCCGACCGCGCCACTGTGGGCCGCACCGTGCCGAAGGGCTTTCCTCGGAGCGGGAAGTTTGGTGGGTGATAACTGATTGACGTTCCCGGCACCGCCGGGACGTTTTCAATTGTGTTTGTTTGGTCGTCAAACCAAGCGAATGCTTATGGCTCCGCAAGCGTTTTCAAGGCAACGTGATACTTGCGCACTATTTATTCTTCTTCCGGCTTATAAACCTCCCACCCGCGCGGCGTCAGATGCTCCTGCGGATGGTAGCGGGTCTTGTAGCCCATCTTTTCCGAACCATCGACCCAGTAGCCGAGATAGACATGCGGCAGGCCGAGTGCGCGGGTGCGGGTGATATGATCAATGATCATGAAGGTGCCGAGCGAGCGCTTTTCCAGATCGGGATTGAAGAAGGAATAGACCATCGACAGGCCGTCGCTCATTACGTCGCTGAGCGCCACGGCCAGAAGCTCGCCGCGTTTGCTGGAATCGATGCCGGAGCCGGGTTCGCGCACGCGATATTCGATGATGCGTGTGTTCACATGCGTGTCTTCCACCATGATCGCATAGTCCAGCGCCGACATGTCGGACATGCCGCCCGACTGGTGGCGGTGGTCGAGGTAGCGGCGAAACAGGGCGAATTGTTCGGTGGAAGGTTCGGCGGCATGAACCGTGGCGACGACATCCCGGTTGGCGGCAAGAACGCGCCGCATCGATTTCGTCGGCTGGAACTGCTCGGTCAGGATGCGCACGGAGACGCAGGCGCGGCAGGTTTCGCAGGCAGGGCGATAGGCGATGTTCTGCGAGCGCCTGAAACCGCCCTGGGTCAGAAGATCGTTCATTTCCGAGGCGCGCGGGCCGACGAGATGGGTGAAGACCTTCCGCTCCATCTGGTTCGGCAGATAGGGGCATGTGGCCGGCGCCGTAAGATAGAATTGAGGAGAGGGCGTCGCCTGCGTGTTCATCGAACCGTGATCGCCTCCTGCGTCTGTTAGAAAGCGCGCCGCAATTTCACGGGGTCGTCGGCAGCGCTTCAAGCGACATGTATAATGTCACAGCATGGCAAAATGACGGAAAACGTCAACTGCGAGATGAGGTATTAGCCGGGTTGAAAGCCACGTTTGCGTGGCTTTCCCCTATATCAGCGCGTTCTGACGATGACGGTGCCGAGCAGGAAGTCGTGAACGAGGCGCGAGCGCTCGGTAAACAGGCCTGCGAGCAGGATCAACGGCGTCAAAACCGAGTTGATGATCCAGAAAAGCACGATGTGCACCGTCGCCAACAGGAAATCGATTCGCTGCCCGTCCATCCGCGCCATCGCAATCCCCATCGCCCGCATGCCGGGTGTGGCCTGGGAGGGGCCGCCGAGCGAAACACCGAAATAAAGCACCGCGACGATAACGAACAGCGCCGGGTAGAGGAAAAAGCCAAGACCGAGCGTGATCACGCCGAGAAAGAAAACGATCACGGCCGCCGGGATGCACAAGAGGAGAACGATCGCGTAGTCGATCAGGAACGCGAAGACACGCCGGCTCAGGACGCCGCTATAGGCGCGCCAGTCATCCGGTGCGGCATAGGTGGGGTTCTGTTCCAGGCTCATCGGTCGTTTTCTCCTGAGAGGGTCTGACAGCTCGGCATAATCGCCGTGTCAGCAGTGAATATGGGAAGAAAACGACCGAATACAATAAGCCCGGCTGTCAGCCCTTTGCCAGTTTGCGTGCGGCCTCGATGGCGAAATAGGTGAGAATACCGTCGCAACCTGCACGCTTGAAACAGAGAAGCGTTTCCATCATCACGCGCTCGCCATCGATCCAGCCATTCATGGCCGCCGCCTTGATCTGGGTATATTCGCCGGACACCTGATAGGCAAAGGTCGGTAGCCCGAAATTCTCCTTCAGCCGCCAGCAGATATCGAGATAGGGCAGGCCGGGTTTTACCATCAGCATATCGGCACCTTCTTCCACGTCGAGCGCTGCGTCGCGGATCGCCTCCATGCCGTTGGCGGGACTGATGTAATAACTGTTCTTGTCGCCCTTCAGCAGGCCGGCGGTGGAGATCGCTTCGCGATAGGGCCCATAATAGCCGGAGGCAAATTTCGTCGCATAGGCCATGATCCCGACATTCTGATGCCCCGCGGCATCGAGGCCGCGACGGATGGCGCCGATACGGCCATCCATCATCTCCGACGGGGAGATAATGTCCGAACCGGCCTCCGCTTGCAGGATGGCGGCCCGGACGACTTGCTCGACCGTTTCGTCATTGACGATCTCGTCGCCACGCAGAATCCCGTCATGCCCATGGCTGGTGAAGGGGTCGAGCGCGACATCGGTGATCATGCCGATATTTGGAACGGCTTTTTTGACTGCGATCGTCGCCTGGTTGATGAGATTATTGGCCTCGAGAGCATTCGAGCCGGTCTCGTCGCGCAGCTCCATCTCGATATTCGGAAAGGTCGCGATTGCGGGAATGCCGAGATCGGCGGCTTCCTTCGCCGCTTCCACCAGCCGGTCGATGCTCATGCGGTTGACGCCGGGCATGGCCGGAATGGGCTCGATAATATTGCTGCCCGGCACGATGAAAACCGGCCAGATGAGGTCATCAACGGTCAGGCGATTTTCCTGAACCAGACGGCGCGTCCAATCCGCCTTGCGATTGCGCCGCATGCGGCGATGGCCGGTGATCTCGTCGACCAGATGCGTTTTGTCCTGCATGTTAGAATGTCCTTCGATCAAATCTGGAAAGCTGCATAACATGAAGCGTGGCCCATGCGAATGCGACAATCTTCCCTCATCGCCTGCCTGACTGATGATGATGTTTTGACAAGGCAGGCGGTGGGATTCAATATGGACTGGTCGCCCGCCCGTCGAGACCTTATCTTCCGGCCATGGAACCTGATTCTCAACCTCTGCCAAAACGCCCGCTGACGGAAATCCTGTTTCTGGTCTTCATGAGACTGGTGGCGGTTTCCTGTTTCTGGTTCGGCCTGCAATATTGGGCGATGCTGACGGGCTATTCGCTTGGCGGTCATGGACGGTTCGATATGCTGAACCTGCCCTGGCGCGTGGCGGGCAGCGCGCTGGCGGTTATTTTCCCGGTGGCGGCCCTCGGTCTGTGGCTCGGCGCCTCCTGGGGCGCGGTCATGTGGGTCATGGGCGCCGGCACCCAGATCGCCATGTATAAGGTGTGGCCGCATATCTTCGGGGCCAACACGCTGGTGCCAGTCATGCACGGTCTCGTGGCAACCATTTATATACTGTTCCTGGTCGCTTTCTGGCTGGATCACCGCCAGAATGAGGAACGCGCAAGAATTGATTTACCATAAGAATAAAGCAATTCGGCCTGTTTTCGGGCCGGTTTTTTCGGTTAAGTCATTGATTTATATTGTTCTTGCTCAGGCCATTCCCGCTTCGCCACAAGTTCGGCCCCTTTGGGAAAATGCAGGTAACCATTTGTTAATCGTAGCTTTTAAGTAGAATTTTATGCGCATTGATTAGGTTCTCACTCAAGGCGGGAGACAAACAAACACACCGCCAAACAAAACAGTGAGGCAGTCATGATCAATAGCAAAGTTAAGCCGCAGGCCGTTGTTGCCGACGCACACGAAGATACCATCCGTTCGCTCTACATGGAGTCGCTGCACCTGGTGGAACGCCTCCACCGCCGCCTCCTCGATGTCATCAAGGACGAATTCGACCGTCAGGGTCGCGATGACGTCAACGCCGTTCAGGCCCTGCTGCTGTTCAACATCGGCAATTCCGAACTGACGGCCGGCGAACTTCGTTCCCGCGGTTATTACCTCGGCTCGAACGTCTCCTATAACGTCAAGAAGCTGGTCGACCTCGGCCTCATCAACCACCAGCGTTCGCGTGTCGACCGCCGCTCGGTCCGCATCAGCCTCACCGAAGAGGGCCAGGAAATCGCCGAAACGGTTGCCCGCCTTTATGAACGCCACGTCGGCTCGATCGAAAAGGTCGGCGGCATCGGCACCGGCGAGTTCTCCGAAATGAACAAGCTGCTGCAGCGCCTCGATCGCTTCTGGAACGACTCGATCGCTTACCGCCTGTAATTCCGCGACGGTTTCACTGTTTAAGCCGGGGGCATTCTGTGCTCCCGGCTTGCGGATTCTACGCGTCACCGCCACGCGTTTTTGCCTGTCAAGCCCGACCATCCGCAAAGCCTTCGCCCTGTTTTTCAGGGGAACACAGCTTTGTGAGAAGAGGGCCGTGACACGAATCGGCCATATTGATATGGGACGCGCAAGTCTAAGGAGCCGGCTGTTTCTCCTGTTGTTGCGGCAAGTGCCGATTGTACTGCCAGACACCAGCGCCCTGATCATGCGTATCGGGCATTACCGGCCGGCAGACACGTTGTACGTGTTTGTTAATCATATTGATTTAGGCATTGTTCAGAATGCCGAAGAGAGTGGCTGGTAGGTAGAATGACAAAGAAATCCGTTTCCGATCCCGTATCGCGCCGCACGCTTCTGCGTTCGGCGGTTTCCGTTGGTGTTGCCGCGCTTGCCGCGCCGGCCTTGGCGCAGGATGCGTTTAACGACCTGATGGGCTCTTCGCGCCGCGGCAACTGGGATGACCAGTTCGACGCCAATACCTCGCGTTCGGCCGTGGGCGTGGTTTCCAACAATCCGGTTCTCGGACGGGAAGCCCCGATCTACATGCAGCAGGCGATCATGCAATATCAGCAGATCGTTCAGAATGGTGGCTGGCCGGACGTGCCCACGTCCCAGCAGCGTCTCCAGATCGGCGTCTCCGATCCTTCCGTGCAGGCGTTGCGCCAGCGACTGATGGTATCGGGCGACCTGCCGCGCGAAGCCGGCATTTCCAGCGCCTTCGATTCCTATGTCGATGGCGCGCTGAAGCGTTTCCAGGCCCGTCATGGCCTTCCGGCTGATGGCGTCAGCGGCGAATACACCACCAAGGCGCTCAATGTTTCCGCGCAGATTCGTCTCGCGCAGCTGCAGACCAACCTCGTGCGCATCCAGTCCATGTCCGGTGATCTCGGCCAGCGTCACCTGATGGTGAATATTCCGGCTGCTGCCATCGAAGCGGTTGAAAATGAGCGCGTCGTCCTGCGCAACACCGCCGTTGTCGGCCGCGCCAGCCGCCCGACCCACGTCATCAATTCCAAGATTTACGAAGTCATCCTCAATCCTTACTGGACCGCGCCGCGTTCGATCGTCGAAAAGGACATCGTGCCGCTGATGCAGAAGGACCCGACCTATCTGGAGCGGAACAACATCCGCCTCATCGACGGCAAGGGACAGGAAGTCTCGCCGACCACGGTCGACTGGTTCGCGCCCAAGGCTCCGAACCTGATGTTCCGTCAGGATCCCGGCAAGATCAACGCCATGTCCTCGACGAAGATCAACTTCCACAATCCGAACAACGAATATATGCACGATACGCCGCAGCAGGGCCTGTTCAACAAGCTGATGCGTTTTGAATCGTCCGGTTGCGTGCGCGTGCAGAATGTTCGCGATCTGACGTCCTGGCTGCTGCGCGACACGTCCGGCTGGTCGCGCCAGGAAATGGAACGCGTCATCGCATCGCGCGTCAACACGCCGATCAAGCTCGCGCAGGAAGTGCCTGTCTATTTCGTCTACATCACCGCATGGTCGGCGAAGGACGGCGTGGTTCAGTTCCGCGACGATATCTACGGCAAGGACGGCAATGCCGAACTGGCGCTCAACACGACGGCAGGCATGGAGCAGCCGGCAGGTGCGGTGGACGACGATCTCTTGCCGCGCAACTGATCGGGCTTTTTTGCCGTCAGCGTGGAATTGTGGGCGAGGGGAGAGGTGATCGCTGGAAAGCCGGCCAGTCCCTCCGCCGTCATCCTCGGGCTTGTCCCGAGGATCTAATCACCTATCGTAAAATAGAAGCGTTGCAGATCCTCGGGACAAGCCCGAGGATGACGCGAGTGTGTGGCTTGGCCGCGCATCATCGAAGCGCCGCCTTTATTTTCCGTCGTATCCTGTTTTTCATAAAAACATCTGTCACTTTTCGCCGCAACGTCGCAGTTTGACGGGCAAATCTCGCTGCCCGTATTGCTCTTGTCCGGGCAGGGCGCTAAGACGCCATCGCATTACTGTTTCAGGAGCCTTCACCATGTCGAACACAGATGCTTTCTTCTCCCGTCCGCTTGCCGAAGTCGATCCGGATATTTTCGGCGCGATCGAGAAGGAACTGGGTCGCCAGCGCCACGAGATCGAACTGATCGCCTCGGAAAACATCGTTTCCCGCGCCGTGCTTGAAGCGCAGGGTTCGATCATGACCAACAAATATGCCGAAGGTTATCCGGGCAAGCGTTATTACGGCGGCTGCCAGTTCGTCGACATCGCTGAAGAGCTTGCCATCGAACGCGCCAAGAAGCTGTTCGGCGTCAACTTCGCCAACGTCCAGCCGAACTCCGGTTCGCAGATGAACCAGGCCGTGTTCCTCGCGCTGTTGCAGCCGGGTGATACCTTCATGGGGCTCGACCTGAACTCGGGAGGCCATCTGACGCACGGGTCGCCGGTCAACATGTCCGGCAAGTGGTTCAATGTCGTGTCCTACGGCGTGCGCGAAGGCGACAACCTGCTCGACATGGACGAAGTGGAGCGCAAGGCCAAGGAAACCCGGCCGAAGCTGATCCTCGCCGGCGGCACGGCCTATTCGCGCGTCTGGGACTGGAAGCGTTTCCGCGAGATCGCCGATGAAGTCGGCGCTTACCTCATGGTCGACATGGCCCACATCGCCGGTCTCGTCGCCGGTGGCCAGCATCCGTCGCCGTTCCCGCATTGCCACGTTGCCACCACCACCACGCACAAGTCGCTGCGCGGCCCGCGTGGCGGCATGATCCTCACCAATGACGAGGATCTGGCCAAGAAGTTCAACTCGGCAGTATTCCCCGGCCTGCAGGGCGGCCCGCTGATGCATGTCATCGCCGCCAAGGCGGTTGCCTTCGGTGAAGCATTACAGCCGGAATTCAAGGACTATGCCGCTCAGGTCGTCAAGAACGCCAAGGCACTGGCCGAAACCCTGATCGAAGGCGGCCTCGATGTCGTCTCCGGCGGCACCGACAACCACCTGATGCTGGTCGATCTCCGCAAGAAGAACGCTACCGGCAAGCGTGCGGAAGCAGCCCTCGGCCGCGCTTACGTGACCTGCAACAAAAACGGCATTCCTTTCGACCCGGAAAAGCCTTTCGTCACCTCTGGCGTCCGTCTCGGCACGCCGGCCGGCACGACGCGCGGTTTCAAGGAAGCGGAATTCCGCGAAATCGGCAAGCTGATCGTCGAGGTTCTCGACGGCCTGAAGGTTGCCAATTCGGACGAGGGCAATGCCTCGGTCGAGGCTGCGGTGCGTGAAAAGGTTGTCAGCCTGACCGACCGTTTCCCGATGTACCCTTACATGTAAGGAAAGAAGACGATGCGCTGCCCCTTTTGCGGTTCCGAAGACACACAGGTCAAGGACTCGCGTCCGGCGGAGGACAACACCTCCATCCGTCGGCGGCGCATCTGCCCGGATTGCGGCGGCCGCTTCACGACCTATGAGCGCGTGCAACTGCGCGAGCTGATGGTCATCAAGAAAAGCGGCCGCAAGTTGCCTTTCGATCGGGAAAAGCTGGTGCGATCCTTCGAGATCGCGCTGCGCAAGCGCCCGGTTGACCGCGACCGGATCGAGCGTGCCGTCTCCGGCATTGCCCGCCGCCTGGAAAGCTCCGGCGAGACGGAAATCCCCTCGGAAGAAATCGGCCTGCAGGTTCTGGAGGCGCTGAAAAGCCTCGATGACGTGGCTTTTGTGCGCTACGCCTCGGTCTATCGTGATTTCAGCCATGCCGAGGATTTCGAGAACGTGATTGCCGAAATCAACGCCAAAATCGCCCGCGATACGGACGCCGGAGTGTAGACGTGACGAGCCGTGCCGATGACGAAAAATTCATGGCAAGGGCAATCGAGGTTTCGCTTCGCCATCAGGGCCAGACGCTGACCAATCCCTCCGTTGGCTGCGTGCTCGTCAAAGACGGGAAAATCATCGCCGAAGCCGTGACCGCCATCGGCGGCCGGCCCCATGCTGAACGGCAGGCGCTGGAAATCGCCGGCGAGGCGGCCCGTGGTGCTACCGCCTATGTGACGCTCGAACCATGCTCGCACTGGGGCAAAACCCCGCCATGCGCCAATGCCCTGGTGGAATACGGCGTCGCCCGTGTGGTGGTGGCGGTGGATGATCCGGATGAGCGCGTTTCGGGCCGCGGCTATACGATTTTACGGGATGCCGGCATTGTGGTGGAAACCGGACTGCTGCGTGCCGAGGGGAAGCGGGCGCTTGCCGGTTACCTCACACGCCAGGTGAAAAAACGCCCGCATGTGATTCTGAAGCTTGCCGTTTCTGCCGATGGCATGATCGGCCGGGAAGGCGAGGGGCAGGTGGCGATTACCGGTCCTGAGTCGCGGCATGCGGTCCATGAACTGCGGGCGCGTTGCGATTGTATTCTCGTCGGTATTCGCACTGCGATAGCGGATGACCCGGAACTGACGGTGCGGATCGCCGGCATGGAGCAGCGCTCGCCGGTGCGCATCGTGCTGGACCGGCAGTTTGAATTGCCGCTGACGTCGAAGCTGGTGCGGAGTGCGCGTGAAATTCCGGTGGTGGTTGCCGCTTTACCCCCCTCTGCCCTGCCGGGCATCTCCCCCGCAAGGGGGGAGATCGATGGAGCGCCATCTAGCCCTGCATCGACGGGCAGAGAGGGTGAATCGAAGGCGAGATTTAAGCGCGAGGCTAGCCCTTTGCCGATCTCCCCCCTTGAGGGGGAGATGCCCGGCCGGGCAGAGGGGGGTAACCCCGACCACCGCCGCCAACTCCTGAGCAACGCCGGCGTGCAAATCCTAGAAGCGCCATCGCTCGAAAACCTCCTCCACATCCTCGCCGATAGCGGCATGTCGGAACTTCTGGTCGAAGGCGGCGCCTTTGCCGCAAAATCATTCCTTGAAGCCGGGCTGGTGGACCGTATCATGCTGTTCGAAAGCCCTGTCGTGATCGGTGAGGCCGGCATTGAAACGCCGCTTCGTCATGCCGATATCACGGGCGATTATGCTCTGGTCAGCGAAACCGCCTATGGGCCGGATCGCTGCTTCGATTATGAAAGGCCGATTTGATGTTTACCGGAATTGTCACCGATGTCGGAACCGTGTCCGAGCTGGAAGCGCTGCCGGAGGGTGTCCGCCTGCGCGTGGCGACCAATTACGATCCGAAGACCATCGATATGGGCGCATCGATCTCCCATGGCGGCGTGTGCCTGACGGTGACGAAGCTGCCTGATGACGGCAGCAATGAACGCTGGTACGAGGTCGAGGCGTGGGAAGAGGCGCTGCGCCTCACGACCATTGCAGGCTGGAAACAAGGCACCCACGTCAATCTGGAGCGGGCGCTCAAGATCGGCGACGAACTCGGTGGCCACATCGTCTCCGGCCATGTCGATGGCAGGGCGGAAATCCTGTCGGTCGAATCGGAAGGTGAGGCGGTGCGTATTCGCCTGCGCGCGCCTGCGCATCTGGCGAAATTCGTTGCCCCCAAGGGCTCCGTGGCGCTCGACGGTACGTCGCTCACCGTCAATGCCGTCGAAGGCACCGATTTCGACGTGCTGCTGATCCGTCACACGCTTGCCGTGACCACCTGGGGTGAACGACAGCCGGGTGATTTCGTCAATTTCGAAGTCGATACGATGGCGCGTTATGCCGCCAGGCTAGCGGAGTTTCCTTCGGCGTCAACCCGGCAGGAGCCCATTGCCTGAAATGCGGATTCTGGTGGTCCTCGCTCATCCACTGGAGGAAAGCTTCGCCGCGGGCGTTGCGGAGACAATACGGCGCAAACTCCTCGCGAACGGGCACACGGTCGATTTCCTGGATCTCTACCGAGAGAATTTCGATCCCCGGCTGACATCTGCCGAGCGCGCCGGTTATTTTCAGCCGGACTACGATGTTTCGGAGGCCGAGCCCTTCGTCTACCGTCTCCAGCAGGCGGATGGGCTTGTGCTGGTTTTCCCTCAGTGGTGGTTCAATTTTCCAGCGATCCTTAAAGGGTATGTCGATAGGGTTTTTGTTCCCGGCGTAGCCTTCGACAACGATCCGGCTGGTGGTCGACTCCGTCCAAAGCTTAAAAATATTCGCGTGTTGTGGGCCTTTACCACGACTGGCTCTCCATGGTGGATCGTGCATCTATATATGGGTAACCCCGTGAGAAGGCTGCTTGAGCGGGGCATCGCTGCATTTTGCGCGAGAGGTCTCGATTTCAAGCTGGTTAATCTCTACGATATGGACCGGTCGAACGAGGAGAAACGACGGGCGCATCTGGCACGAGTCGAGATGCTGGTCGGTCGCTTGTGAGCAGGAAAGCCATTTGCAGTCTACTTTCGGCCAAATGAGGTAGGGAAACCATCATGCCGTCTTTTGAACTGCTGACAGCCTTTTTCATCACCACTGCCCTGTTTGCCTATATTCCCGGCCCGGCCATGCTTTATGCGGCCGCGCAAACCATGGCGCGTGGCCGGTTTGCCGGGTTGATGGCGGTGCTCGGCATCCATGTCGGCTGCTATTTCCATATCTTCGCGGCGGCGGCGGGCCTTTCGGTGCTGTTTCAGGCGGTGCCGTGGCTTTACCTCGCGGTGAAGCTGTGTGGCGCGCTTTATCTGGTCTGGCTCGGTTTCTCGATGGTGCGCAGCAAGATGGAAGGGGAGGCGGTCAATCTGACCATCGAACCGAAATCGGCACGTCGCGCGTTCATCGACAGCATCATCGTTGATGTGCTCAACCCGAAGACCGCGCTGTTTTTTCTTGCCTTCCTGCCGCAATTCGTTGATCCCACCGCCGCCTTTCCTGTCTGGCTGCAGTTCCTGATCCTCGGCATCGCCGTCAATCTCATCTTCTCGTCTGCCGATCTGGTCGGCGTGCTTCTGGCGGGCGCCATGGTTGGGCGTCTGAAACGATCCAGCACCGTGCAGGCTCTGGCCCGCCGCGCCGCCGGAACGGTGCTCATGGGACTTGGGGTCCATCTGGCCTTCCAGAAAAGCTGATTTTTCAGCCGCACCGCATGCATATCAAGCCTTGCAGGATGCTGTGCAAACGGGTCATGCTGCGCGGGCAATGCATGAAAATACTTGCCAAGAACGGCCAGCCGTGGTTTGACCGCCGCAAATACCGGTATGATCCGGCGTAAAGCTTTTCGGGAAAATCCCCAGGAACCCTCACATGTCCAAACCCCATCTTCTTATCGTGGAAGCACGTTTTTATGACGATATGGCGGATGCCCTTCTCGAGGGCGCGAAGTTCGCGCTCGAGGAAGCTGGCGCCACCTATGACGTCATCACCGTTCCCGGCGCGCTGGAAATCCCTGCCGCCATCGCCATGGCGCTCGATGGAGCGGACAATGACGGCACGGAATATGACGGCTTCGTCGCACTCGGCATGGTCATTCGTGGCGAGACCTATCACTTCGATATCGTCTCCAACGAATCCTCCCGCGCCCTGATGGATCTCGCCGTCAGCGAATCGCTGCCGATCGGCAACGGCATCCTCACCGTCGAAAATGACGAGCAGGCCTGGGCGCGCGTGCGCCGCTCCGACAAGGACAAGGGCGGTTTCGCTGCCCGTGCGGCGCTCACGATGATCGAGCTGAAAAAGAAACTGGGTGGCTGAACGCATGTCGGATGTTGAAAACGGCGGCGAACCGCGCCAGCCTTCGGTAAAGCCCGCAAACCAGCGCGGCGCGGCCCGTCTTGCGGCCGTGCAGGCGCTTTACCAGATGGATGTCGGTGGAACCGGCGTGATGGAAGTCGTTGCCGAATATGAGGCGCACCGTCTGGGCCAGGAAGTCGATGGCGACACCTACCTGAAGGCCGATCCTTCGTGGTTCCGTTCGATCGTCTCGGGCGTCGTGCGCGATCAGACGAAAATCGATCCGCTCGTGCGCTCAGCCCTTCTGGAAGACTGGCCGCTTTCGCGTCTCGATGCCACCGTGCGCGCCATCCTGCGTGCCGGCACCTTCGAGATTCTGGAGCGTAAGGACGTGCCGGTTGCCGTCATCGTCACGGAATATGTCGAAATCGCCCGCGCTTTCTTCGAACATGACGAGCCCAAGCTGGTGAACGCGGTTCTGGACCGCATCGCCAAGCAGGTGCGCGGCGAGGCAAAACGCTGAAATAAAAACAGGTGAGGAAGAGATGAGCGCGGTTTCCGTCCCCGGACTAGAGGTTCAACTGGACGAGGCGAAGCGCAACGTCTTCCTTCTGACCATGGCGCAGGCGATCATGGGATCGGCCGCGCCTTTGAGCTTTTCGGTCGGCGCGCTCGCGGGTTATCAGTTGCTCGGCGCCGACAAGTCGCTGGCAACTGCGCCGCTCACCGGCTTCAACATCGGCGTGGCGTTTGGTGCCATCTGCGTTGCGGCTGCATCCCGTTTCCTCGGCCGCAAGGCCGGCTTCATGGTCGGCGCGCTGATGTGCTCCATCGGCGGCGGCATCGCCGCAGTCGCGCTCTTCCGCTCGGATTTCTGGCTGTTTGCCGTCGGACTGCTGCTGATCGGCATTTCTGGCGGCTTCACGCAGAAAATCCGCTTTGCGGCGGCCGACGCATCGCCGTCCTTTTACAAGCCTAAGGCAATCTCGTGGATTCTGGCGGGCGGCATCATCTCCGCCATTGTCGGGCCGCAACTGGCGATTCTCGGCAAGGATCTGCTTGCGCCGGTCACTTTTGCCGGCGCATTCATCGCGCTGGTGCCGCTCGGTCTCGTTTCGATCGCCATTCTGGCGTTCCTGAAATTACCCGACCCGAAGGCCGCGTCCATCCATACGGAGGCGGTGAGACCCCTGTCGGAAATCGTCCGTACCCAGCGTTTCGTCACCGGCATGATCTGCGGCATCGGTTCTTACGCCTTGATGACCTTCATGATGACCGGTGCGCCGCTTGCCATGGTGGTCGGCTGCGGTTTCCCGACCGAACTCGCCACGCTCGGCATCCAGTGGCACGTTCTCGCCATGTTCGCGCCGAGCTTCTTCACCGGCATGCTGATTTCCCGATTCGGCGCGGAAAAAATCGTGGCGGCTGGCCTCATCGTGCTGATGGCCTGCGCCGTCGTCGCCCATATGGGCATAGAACTGTGGAATTTCTGGGCAGCACTCGTTCTGCTCGGCCTTGGCTGGAATTTCGGTTTCATCGGCGCAACCGCCATCATCACATCAAGCTACCGCCCGCATGAGGCGGACAAGGTGCAGGGATTCCACGATATCGTGCTGTTCGGCACGGTGGCGTTGTCGTCCTTCTCCTCCGGCAAGGTGTTTACGGCCTGGGGCTGGTCGGTGATGAACCTTGTCATCTGGCCGGTTGCGGGCCTTTGCCTCGTGCTCGTCCTGTCGCTCCTGCTGAGGTCGCGCACGAACGCTGCGTAAGGTCGCGCTCGTTCTCTACCCCTTTCATGTTTCAGGCAAATTTGTGGGCTTGACGCCGCACCTTTCGCCAACGCAATCTTGCCGCGCAGGTCGTTTTTCCTTGGGAGGGGAATAAATGGCCACGACAGGACCTGGAGTGCGTTTCATCGCCCGGTCCTTGCACATGGTTCGCCACGCCGGGGAGGGAGTGAGACCCGGCCTTTTGGGAGGTAAGTGCGCATGACCGTAATACCCATAGTAATTTTATGCGGTGTCCTGTCCGTGGTTTACGCGGTATGGGCGACCAAGAGTGTTCTCGATGCCGATCAGGGCAACGAGCGTATGCGTGAAATAGCAGGTTATATCCGTGAAGGCGCACAGGCTTATCTCACCCGTCAATATCTCACCATCGCCGTCGTCGGACTGATCGTCGCCATTCTGGCCTGGTATCTCTTGTCCTCCATGGCGGCCATCGGCTTCATCATCGGCGCGGTTCTGTCTGGTGTCGCCGGTTTCGTCGGCATGCATGTTTCCGTGCGCGCCAATCTGCGCACCGCGCAGGCCGCCTCGCACAGCCTTTCCGCCGGTCTCGATATCGCCTTCAAGTCGGGCGCCATCACCGGCATGCTGGTGGCGGGTCTCGCGCTGCTCGGCGTCTCCATCTATTATTACATCCTGACAGCAGTGATGGGCCATCCGGCCGGCTCGCGTGAGGTGATCGATGCGCTGGTGTCGCTCGGCTTCGGCGCCTCGCTGATCTCCATCTTCGCCCGTCTCGGCGGCGGCATCTTTACCAAGGGCGCCGATGTCGGCGGCGATCTCGTCGGCAAGGTCGAGGCCGGCATTCCCGAGGACGACCCGCGCAACCCGGCAACCATCGCCGACAATGTCGGCGATAACGTCGGTGACTGCGCCGGTATGGCGGCGGACCTGTTCGAGACCTATGCCGTCTCTGTTGTCGCGACCATGGTTCTCGCCGCGATCTTCTTTGCCGGAACGCCGATACTGGAAAGCGCCATGGTCTATCCGCTGGCGATCTGCGGCGCCTGCATCCTGACCTCGATTGCCGGCACGTTCTTCGTGAAGCTCGGCACCAACAACTCCATCATGGGCGCACTCTACAAGGGGCTCATCGCCACCGGCATCTTCTCCGTCGTCGGCCTAGCGGTGGCAACCTATGCCACGGTCGGCTGGGGAACGATCGGCACGGTGGCCGGCATGGAGATCACCGGCACCAACCTCTTCTTCTGCGGATTGGTCGGCCTCGTCGTAACGGCGCTGATCGTCGTCATCACCGAATATTATACCGGCACCAACAAGCGGCCGGTCAACTCCATCGCCCAGGCATCGGTTACCGGCCATGGCACCAACGTCATCCAGGGCCTCGCGGTCTCGCTGGAATCAACGGCGCTGCCGGCCATCGTCATCGTCGGCGGCATCATCGCAACCTACCAGCTCGGCGGCCTGTTCGGCACAGGTATCGCCGTTACCGCCATGCTCGGACTGGCGGGCATGATCGTGGCACTCGACGCCTTCGGTCCGGTCACGGACAATGCCGGCGGCATTGCCGAAATGGCCGGTCTTGATCCGGATGTGCGCAAGGCGACCGACGCGCTGGATGCCGTCGGCAACACCACCAAGGCGGTGACCAAGGGTTACGCCATCGGTTCGGCCGGTCTCGGCGCGCTGGTATTGTTTGCGGCCTATGCCAACGACCTGTCCTATTTCGCGGCTAATGGCGATACCTATCCTTACTTCAAGGACGTCGGAGAAATCTCCTTCAGCCTCGCCAATCCTTACGTGGTTGCCGGCCTGCTGTTCGGCGGTCTCATCCCCTATCTCTTCGGCGGCATCGCCATGACGGCCGTGGGCAAGGCGGCAAGCGCCATCGTCGAGGAAGTCCGCCGCCAGTTCCGCGAAAAACCCGGCATCATGGCCGGTACGGAGAAACCTGATTACGGCAAGGCCGTGGACCTGCTGACCAAGGCTGCGATCAGGGAAATGGTCATCCCGTCGCTTCTGCCGGTTCTGGCGCCTCTCGTGGTTTATTTCGGGGTGCTGTTGATCTCGGGCTCCAAGGCATCAGCCTTTGCCGCGCTGGGTGCATCCTTGCTGGGTGTCATCATCAACGGGCTGTTCGTGGCAATTTCCATGACGTCTGGCGGTGGCGCATGGGACAATGCCAAGAAGAGCTTCGAAGACGGCTTCGTCGACAAGGACGGCGTGCGCCACGTCAAGGGTTCCGAGGCGCACAAGGCGTCGGTGACGGGCGACACGGTTGGTGATCCCTACAAGGATACCGCAGGTCCAGCCGTCAACCCGGCCATCAAGATCACCAATATCGTGGCGCTGCTGCTGCTGGCGGTTCTTGCCCACTAAAGGCTACTGTTTCCGACAAATGAAAAGGCCCGGGGAGCGATCCCCGGGCCTTTGAATTTTCCGTTCCTGCCGCGATCAGGGGGTGTTGCCGCCCTGGCCGAGAATGCTCTTGGCTATGTTGGAGCCCGAGGTGCCGCCAGAGAGCAACTGCTGCAGGAAGGTGAGATCCTTGCCGCCGGTCGGCGTGGTGCGCGAAATCGTATCGAAGACCTTGCCGTCCTGCAGCGCGTAATTGGCCTTGCGCTCGATCACGCCGTCCTTGTTGAAATAGATCGCGAGAATGTTCTGCTCCACCAGCGACGGCTTCATGAAGGCCACGCGGCGCACGCGCTTCTGCGAGATGTAATAGAATACCTCGTTGCCGAAGGTCGCCGTGGTGGAGGGCGTGCCCATGGTCAGGAGAACCTGCTCGCGGCTGGAACCTTCCGGGATCAGCTGCAGCGATTGGTCGTCCATGACGTAGCCGTTGTGGAATACATCTGTCGTGCTGGTGCAGGCGGAAAGCAGGCCGGATGCGAGCACGATTGCGATGGCGGTTTTGCTCAGAATTTTGCCGTGACTTGCGGATTTCTGCTTGCTCAACTGCTTTTCCCCGACTGCGATCATGAATGGCACCTTCCGGCATTGCTTGGTGCACAGTGTCTGTGCACATGATTGTGTCAATCCGGGGACGGAAAATCCCGATCACCCCCCAAATTCAATGCTTTCCCGGCCTTTTGGAACTCCTCCGGTTCTCTTCGACTGTTTCAGCCCAAAGACGAACGTGACCGTGACAGCATTGCAATTCGTGGATGCTTCGGTAAACCAGCTTTGACGATCATGCAACAAGTGCGATGGGCGGTAAGCGCATTCACCCGTCCCCTTCGGAAAAAAACGATGATATTCGGGCTGTTCAGACAGAAAAACAACAACCGCGCCATAGTCGATCGGCAATATGCGACCTTGACGGCGGCCGCGCGCACGCCCGGATTTTATCTCGATCTTGGTGTGCCCGATACCGTCATGGGCCGTTTCGAGATGCTCTCGGTCATCATGATTCTCTATTTTCGCCGCACCAAATCATCGGGCGTCAGCGGGCAGGAGATCGCCCAGGAGATCGTCGATGCCTTTTTCCAGGACATCGATCACTCCATCCGCGAATTGGGGATAGGCGACCAGGGTGTGCCGAAACGCATGAAGAAATTCGCTGGCATGTTCTATGGACGGCTCGAATCCTATGCGGCGGCGCTGGATGCATCCGACCGCGCCGCTCTTGCCGCAGCGCTCCGGCGCAATATATATCCGCAGGTAGACGACAAGGCCCCCGAGATGGATGGGCTGGCGGGCTGGATGATGGAAGCATCGCAAGCCCTTGCCGCCCAGTCCGAAGAGACGATTGCAACCGGAAGCCTGACGCTGCCCTTGCCTGGACAATGAGGTTCACGATGAACGCGCGACACCCCGCAAATGACGACCTGCCTTTTTCCTATCCCGTAAAGGTAGGTCATATTTCCGCCAATCCGGTCAGGATTGGTCTCGAAGCCAGTGCCGAGGAACTGAAGGCGCTGGCGAAATTCTGGGATGTGGTCTCCGTCGAATATCTGAAGGCGGAGCTGCAGGTCACCCGCTGGAAGAAGGATGGCATCAAGATCAAGGGCGAGGTGCATGCGACGGTGACCCAGGCTTGCGTCGTGACGCTTGAGCCGGTCATGAGCAAGATCGACGAGACCGTGGAGCATATTTTCGTGCCGGAAGGATCGAAGCTGGCTCGGATGGTGACGAATGAGGAAGGCGAGATCGTGATCGACTCTGATGGTCCCGACATTCCCGACCAGTTCACCGGCGATAGCATCGATGTTGGCGCCGTGGTTGCGGAATTCGCGGCCCTTGCGATCGATCCCTATCCGCGCAAGGCGGACATTGAATTTACCGATACGACCGTCAACGAACCCGAGGAAGAAAAGCGTCCGTCGCCTTTCGCCGTGTTGAAAGACTGGAAAAAAGACTGAATGGCCCGGACGGGCTGAAATAAATATATTGTATCAGAAGCCGGAAAAGGTATTTTCGCGCGAAATCCGCTTGAGTGGCGGCAAAAAGGATAAGGGACGAGTGATCAGAATTGCAATTGACGTCATGGGTGGCGATTTCGGCCCAGATGTTGCCATACCCGGTGCCGCCAAGGCGCTTGAACGGCACAACGATGTAACTTTTCTGCTCTACGGGCAGAAGAGCAAATGCGACCCCATTCTGGCACAATATCCCGCCCTTCGGGAAAAGTCGGTTTTTCACGATTGTGAAGTCTCGGTCAGCATGGACGAGAAGCCGAGCCAGGCGCTGCGCCGTGGCCGCTACGTTTCCAGCATGTGGCGCGCCATCGAGGCGGTGAAGCTCGGCGAGGCGGATGTTGCGGTTTCCGCCGGCAATACCGGGGCGCTGATGGCCATGGCCAAATTCTGTTTGCGCACCATGGCGCGGGTGGAACGCCCGGCGATTGCCGGCATCTGGCCGACGCTCAAAGGCGAAAGCATCGTGCTCGACGTTGGCGCGACGATTGGCGCTGATTCCCAGCAATTGCTCGATTTCGCCCTGATGGGCGGCGCGATGGCGCGTGCACTTTTCGATATCGACCGTCCCACCGTCGGCCTGCTCAATGTCGGCGTCGAGGAGGTGAAGGGTCAGGAAGAGGTGCGTGAGGCCGGACGGCTGATCCGCGAGGCCGACCTCGGCACCATCGATTATCGCGGTTTCGTCGAAGGCGACGATATAGGCAAGGGCACGGTGGACGTCGTGGTGACGGAAGGTTTCACCGGCAACATCGCGCTGAAGGCGGCTGAAGGCACGGCCCGCCAGATCACCACGCTTCTGCGTGAGGCGATCTCCCGCAGCTTCTTTGCCAAGATCGGTTATATCCTGGCCAAGAGCGCCTTCGATGTGCTCAGGGAAAAGATGGACCCGCGCAAGGTCAATGGCGGCGTGTTTCTCGGCCTGAACGGCATTGTCATCAAGAGCCATGGCGGCACGGATGCCATCGGTTTTGCCTCCGCCGTCGATGTCGGCTACGACATGGTGCATAACGGCCTGACGGCCAAAATAGAAAACGATCTGAAAATTTACCACGCAAGACGGCTTCCGCCCCCGGCGCCCGAAGCTCTCGTGGCTGACGAGGAATAAGGGAATGATCCGCTCTATAGTTCGTGGTTTCGGGGCAGCGCTTCCGAAGCGTGTCATGACCAACAGCGAAATCGAAGGGGTTGTCGAGACCTCCGACGAATGGATCGTGCAGCGCACCGGCATCCGTCAGCGCTACATCGCCGGCGAAGGTGAAACCACCGCGTCTCTCGGCGAGGCGGCGGCGCGCGCAGCGCTCGACAATGCGGGTCTCACACCCGACGATATCGATCTCATCATTCTGGCCACCTCGACCCCGGATAACACCTTTCCGGCAACCGCAGTGAACATCCAGAACCGTCTGGGCATGACCCATGGTTTCGCCTTCGACATGCAGGCTGTCTGCTCCGGCTTCGTTTATGCCGTATCGACCGCCGATCTCTATATTCGCGGCGGCATGGCCAAGCGCGTTCTGGTGATCGGTGCCGAGACCTTCTCGCGCATTCTCGACTGGAAGGACCGCACCACCTGCGTTCTCTTCGGCGATGGCGCCGGTGCGCTGGTTCTGGAAGCCGGCGAAGGCGAGGGGACGTCTGCCGATCGCGGCATCCTGACCGCGCAGCTGCGTTCCGACGGCTCGCACAAGGAAAAGCTTTATGTCGACGGCGGACCGTCCACGACAGGCACGGTCGGCCATCTGCGCATGGAAGGCCGGGAAGTGTTCAAGCACGCCGTCGGCATGATCACCGACGTCATCGAGCAGGCGTTTGAGGCGACTGGCACGACGTCCGACGATCTCGACTGGCTCGTTCCCCATCAGGCCAACAAGCGTATCATCGACGGATCGGCGAAGAAGCTCAACATCGATCCGGAAAAAGTCGTCATCACCGTCGATAAGCACGGCAATACCTCGGCCGCATCCATTCCGCTGGCGCTTGCCGTTGCGGCCGGCGACGGACGCATCAAAAAGGGCGATCTGGTGATGCTGGAGGCCATGGGCGGCGGTTTCACCTGGGGTGCAGTGCTGCTGCGCTGGTAGTGGCGCATTCCCGTGTTTGACACGGTGCAGGCGCGAAATCGGTTGTGTTTTTCGCGCTCACGCCACGGTCAGACGCGCCCGAGCGGCACCAGCCTGTGGCAAAACCGTACCGGCTGCTCTAAGCCCTTGCACTGATTGCCGAAAGCCTAAAATGAATCTGGAACAATCCCTTGACCGGTCGCCACAAGGGAAATAATCTCGGCGGCTCCTAGAGAAAAATTCAGACACGGTTTGTGGGGAAAAATGGCCGGGAAGACAGTGACACGCGCAGATCTTGCAGAATCTGTGTTTCGTAAAGTCGGGCTGTCCCGCACCGAATCCGCCGAACTGGTCGAGACGATCATCGACGAGATTTGCAACGCGATCACCCGCGGCGAGGTCGTCAAGCTTTCGTCCTTCGCCACTTTCCAGATCCGCGAAAAGAACGAGCGTATCGGCCGCAACCCGAAGACGGGTGAGGAAGTTCCGATTTCGCCGCGCCGTGTCATGACCTTCAAGGCCTCGAATGTGCTGAAACAGCGGATTCTCAAGGCGCACACGGCCCGCAAGGCCAAGCAGAAGGGCCAGAAGGCCGGGGCATAAGCCCGACCGGAAGCCGCCGCGACACGCGCTTTTTGCCGTATCGCAAGCCTTTCTACCCATTCTTCCTGTGAACATACTTGAATTTCAACGTGCAAGCCGTTGAAATCCGGTCGACTCACATCATAATCAATTTTAGTGATTTGTATCTCACCGCAAGGCGCCGGCGCGAGGGTCTGACGGACTTTCGCGTGGCATTTGAGCGGTGAGTGTAAAAGCGTTCTCGTTCAGTGTCCGGCCGGATGCATGGCGCTTCGGTTCGGATGGGAGTGGAAATTTGGACAAAAGCCCCGACGCGTTTCGGACGATCAGTGAAGTGGCGGATGAGCTGAACCTGCCGCAGCATGTGCTGCGTTTCTGGGAAACACGCTTTCCGCAGATCAAGCCGATGAAACGGGGCGGGGGCCGCCGTTATTACCGCCCTGACGATATCGATCTTCTGAAGGGCATCCGTCACCTTCTTTATGACCATGGCTACACCATCAAGGGTGTGCAGAAGCTTCTGAAGGCCAATGGCAACCGTTTCGTGGCGGCAATCGCCTCCGGCGATCTGGCAACCATGGAAGCCATCATGGCGGCGAGCGGTGAAAAGGAAGTTGCCGAACCGCGCGTCGTGGATCCAGACGGGGACGAGGTCGTCGGCCGTCCGAAGGCCAAGCCGAGCGGCCGTTTTTTCGGCTTCGGCGGCGGCAACAGCGATGCCGAAATATCGGTCGGCAAATCGAGCATCGGCAAGGATGATCAGGCACTGTTGCAGGAAGCCCTGTTCGATCTGCTCGAATGCAAGCGCCTGCTCGATCAGGTTCGCTGAGGGTTTTCCACAGCTGTTTTCGAATGCCAACCTTTCGGAAACTCCTTTGGCCGATAATGCGGCTCCGTTGAAAGGAGCCCGATCGTGAGCAACCGAAAATCGACAACACGACGCCGCACGGCGAAGAAATCGAGCGGCGGCAGCATTTGGCCCTGGGTGCTGATGCTGGGCGTCGTTGCCGGCGGCATTCAGGCTTACGAACATCGCGACAGCCTTATGCCGCAGCGGCATGCGAAGGTGACATCCCCAGCCACAAATTCCCCGAAAGTCGCGACGACCGCCAGACGCGATACCGTCACAACGGAGAAAGTGGCATCCATTCGCCCCACATCGCCCGGTCTGCCGGGTAGCGGCCCGGTGCCGCCGCGTTCGATCGCCATGCCATCCGCCGCGCAGCCAAGCCCGGTTGCCGCTATCCTGCCGGAAACGCGGCCCTCGGTCGAAAAAATCTCGCTCGGCGAAAAAAGCGGGGCCTTTGCCTTCTGCGGTCGCTCCGGCCTCAATAATTGCGTGGCCGACGGCAATACGTTCTGGATGAAGGGCACGAAGATGCAGCTCGCCGGCATCGAGGTCCCGCAGATCGACCGGGCGCGCTGCATGGAAGAGCGCCAGCGCGGTTTCATTGCAAAGGTCAGGCTTCGCGACATGTTGAATGCCGGCGCCTTCGATGTGGCGTCCACCGGCGATGCGGGCGGACAAACCACGGAACGCAAACGGCTTTCGCGTTCGGGCGTGTCTTTTGCCGATCAGCTCGTGCGGGAGGGGCTAGCACATCCAGTCTCGGCAAAAAATCAGTCCTGGTGTGGCTGAGGCCCCGTTGACCGAAACGGCCCCGCCTGTGTAGATGAGGCTCCGTCGCGTTTGGGATCGGCCGTTGGGTCGGACCCTGGGGATGACGGCTTTTTGCAGTGCCTTGGCCGTAACGGCGCAAGGTGCGGCAATGCGGACGTGGCGAAATCGGTAGACGCAGCAGACTTAAAATCTGCCGACCATTGGTCTTGCGGGTTCAAGTCCCGCCGTCCGCACCATCATCCACCCTTTCTACCATCTCGAATAGAATGCTGTCGCTCACCAACCGGGCAGCGCGCGAGTGCCTCACAGACCCGCGCTTCGATGCTGGCCGGACAGCAAGCGTCACTTTTTATCGAGACCCTGGGCCATTTCCAGGTGATGTTGCAGCGCCGGCAGGGTTTTTGCGGCCCATGCCTTCAGCTCGGCATTATCGCCTCCTTCAGCGTATCGCTTGAAAAGATCGACCGCATCCTCATGCGCATCGACCTGGTCATCGACGTATTCTTCGCTGAATTCCGCGCCGTCAAGTTTCGCGAGGCCGTCGATTTCTTCCTTGTGGTCGTCGGTAAGGGTGGTTGTTGGCGCTCCGGTCACCTTGCCGCCGGACAGCCGCGCTTTTAGTTCCGCACTGGTTTTTTCGTGTTCGGTAATCATCTGCTGGGCGAATGCCTTTGTGGCGTCGTCGCCCTTGGTCAGCGCAAGCTTGCTCGATTCGATTTCAAAGAGGTCGCTTGCGGAGACCTGCAGGATGAAGTCCTCGGTTTTGGGCGCCACGCCGAGTGCTGAATTCACACCCGTGGATTCCGTTGCGGACTGCGCCATAGCGGTGCTGGCAACCAGTGCGAGCGCGAGCGAGAGAACGGTCTTCTTCATCAATCTTCCTCCTGATGGTTAGAGGCACTCCAACCAAGGTTGAGAAAGATTGTTCCTGACAGGGATCGAAGAAACCTTTCGTCGAAGCCGTTTTCCCTTTGGATTGCTTCTATTTTTGGCAATTGCGCAGCAGGGAGCCATCCTTGTAGCCCGGCGCCATTGGCCAACGAAAGTTATCAAAAAGAACCTATTGACCTTGCCACGATGGGAAGCCCTATCTTTTTCAATATAAAGAAAAGAGGGGTCATACGCATGTCACAAATGGAGATTCGGGCGAGTCATCAGATTGCGATCGACGGCATGACCTGCGCTTCCTGTGTGGGTCGTGTGGAGAAGGCGATTGCCAAGGTTCCCGGCGTTTTGAAGGCCTCGGTCAATCTCGCGACGGAACGCGCCGACATCTCCTTTTCCGGGCCGCCCGACGTGTCCGCCGTGATTGCCGCGGTCCGGCATGCGGGTTATGGCGTCGAAGAAAAAACCGTCGAACTCGATATTGAAGGCATGACCTGCGCTTCCTGCGTCGGGCGCGTCGAAAAGGCGCTGAAGGCTGTTTCCGGTGTTTCCGATGCGAGTGTCAATCTCGCGACCGAGCGCGCCACCATTCGCGTGGCGGGCAATGCCGCCTCTGCCGCCACCCTGGCGGAAGCGATTAAACGGGCGGGTTACCAGGCGAAGGAGATCGTCGCCGACAAAGCCGGTGATGCGGAGCAGGACAGACGTGCAGCGGAAATGCGTAGCCTGAAAATCAGTCTCGCCGCGGCCGTTGTCCTGACATTGCCGGTCTTCGTGCTGGAAATGGGTTCGCATCTGGTGCCCGCCATCCATGATTTCGTCATGGAAACGGTCGGTATGCAGGAAAGCTGGTATCTGCAATTCGTGCTGACCACGCTGGTCCTGTTCGGGCCCGGCCTGCGCTTCTTCAAAAAGGGCATACCCGCGCTTCTGCGGCTCGCGCCGGATATGAATTCGCTTGTGGTGCTGGGCACTGCCGCCGCCTGGGGATTTTCGGTGGTCGCGACCTTCCTGCCCGAAATCCTGCCGCGCGGAACGGCCAATGTCTATTATGAGGCCGCAGCAGTCATCGTCACGCTGATCCTGCTCGGCCGTTTCCTTGAAGCGCGGGCCAAAGGCCGCACCAGCGAGGCGATAAAGCGGCTGGTCGGCCTGCAGGCCAAGTCGGCCCGCGTGCTGCGCGATGGTGAAACCATCGATGTACCGTTGCAGGACGTGCGAACGGGTGATGTGATCGTCGTTCGCCCCGGCGAGAAAGTGCCGGTCGATGGCTTGGTTCTCAGCGGCTCTTCCTATGTCGATGAATCGATGATCACGGGCGAGCCGGTCCCGGTTACAAAGACTGAGGGTGCTGAGGTCGTCGGCGGCACGGTGAACCGCAATGGCTCCTTCACCTTCCGCGCCACCAAGGTCGGCAGCGATACGCTGATCGCGCAGATCATCCGCATGGTGGAAGAGGCGCAGGCCGACAAGCTGCCCATTCAGGCGCTGGTGGACAAGGTAACCAACTGGTTCGTGCCGGCCGTGATGCTGGCGGCCGTTGTCACCTTCGCCGTCTGGTTCGTCTTTGGGCCCGATCCGGCCTTGACCTTCGCGCTCGTCAACGCGGTTGCGGTTCTTATCATCGCCTGTCCCTGCGCCATGGGCCTTGCCACGCCAACGTCTATCATGGTCGGCACCGGTCGCGCCGCTGAAATGGGCGTCCTGTTCCGGCGCGGCGATGCGCTCCAGACGCTGCGCGACGCCGATGTCATCGCGGTCGACAAGACCGGCACGCTGACACTTGGCAAACCGAAGCTGGTGCATTTCAACACGACGGAGGGTTTCGATGCGGATGAGGTGCTGCGCCTCGTTGCCTCGCTCGAGAACCGGTCGGAGCATCCGATTGCCGAGGCGATCGTCGAGGCTGCAAAACAGGGTGGCCTGACGCTTGCCGAGGCTGAAGCTTTCGAGGCGACCCCCGGCTTCGGTGTCGCGGCGCTGGTCGATGGCCGCCGGGTAGAGGCGGGTGCTGACCGGTTCATGGTGAAACTCGGTTATGATGTCGAGGCCTTCGCCGATGATGCCGAGCGGATGGGCAGGGAAGGGCAGTCGCCGCTTTATGCCGCCGTCGATGGCAGGCTGGCCGCGATCATCGCCGTTGCCGATCCCATCAAGCAGACGACACCGGAGGCGATTGCGGCGCTGCATGCGCTGGGCCTCAAGGTCACGATGATCACGGGTGATAATCGTCGCACGGCGGAAGCCATTGCCCGTCGCCTCGGCATTGATGAGGTGGTGGCGGAAGTGTTGCCCGATGGTAAGGTGGAGGCGGTCAAGAAGCTTGCCGCCGGCGGGCGACGGGTCGCCTTTGTCGGGGACGGCATCAATGATGCGCCGGCGCTCGCAGCCGCCGATGTCGGGCTTGCCATCGGCACGGGCACGGATGTCGCGATTGAAAGTGCCGATGTGGTGCTGATGTCCGGCGATCTGCGCGGTGTTGCCAACGCGATTGCTCTTTCCAAGGCGACGATCCGCAATATCGGCCAGAATCTCTTCTGGGCCTTCGCTTACAATGCTGCGCTTGTTCCCGTGGCGGCCGGCATATTGTATCCTGTCAACGGCGTTCTGCTGTCGCCTGTTCTTGCTGCCGGAGCCATGGCGCTTTCCAGTGTCTTCGTATTGACGAATGCGCTGCGTCTGAAAAGCTTCCGTGCACCGCTGGTGGACAGATCGTCCGACCTGCAGCTCGCAGCGGCAGAATAGGAGGCGGATGTGGTGACGCCTGGCAACACAATCTATCTGCCGCAGATCGGCCGCAGCATCATGGCGGCTGACGGTGAGACCGTGCTTCAGGCCGCACTCGCCGCCGGCATTGCCTATCCGCATGGCTGTCGCATGGGCCGCTGTGGCGCCTGCAAATCGCATCTCGTCTCCGGTGAGATCGATCTTCTCAAGCACACGCCATTCTCATTGACCGAAGAGGAAAAGGCTGAAGGCCTGACGCTCGCCTGCCGCGCCGTACCCTCGAGCGATGTGACAATCAGCTGGCTCGACGGCGAGGATGAGTTTGCCGATATCCCGACCGGCCGTTTCGAGGGTGTGGTTGAGGAAGCGGTGGATGCAACCCATGACATCAAGCTCATCCGCGTCAGGCTTGAGGATCGCGAGCAGTTCACCTTCAAACCCGGGCAATATGTGCGCCTGCTTTATCCGGACTGTTCACCGCGCGATTATTCGATCGCGAGCAGGGTGGACGAGGAACTGATTGAATTTCACATCCGGCATGTTCCCGGTGGCATGACGAGCGGCCGCATCTTTTCGCTCGCCAGAGCGGGTGATCCCGTCACGATCGTGGGGCCTTTCGGCTCTTCCTTCCTGCGGGAAAAACATTGCGGACCGATCCTCGGTATTGCAGGCGGTTCGGGGCTTGCCCCCGTGAAGGCCGTGGTCGAAGCGGCGCTCGCAACTGGCCGGGAACGTCCGGTACACGTCTATTTCGGCGCCCGCGCCGAGCGCGATCTTTATATGCTCGACCGTTTCGAAGACCTCACGACCCGGCACGGTAATCTGAGCTTCGTCCCGGTTCTCTCGAATGAAGACCATGCGAATATCCGTCGCGGTTATGTGGGTGCGGCTGTGGCGGATGATTTCGAGGATCTCGATGGCTGGAAAGCCTATATTGCCGGCCCGCCGGCCATGATCGAGGCAACGGTGCCGCAGCTCCTGGCGCGCGGCATGCGTACGGCCGACATTCATGCTGATGTATTTTTCACCCCGGAAAGATAGGAGCAGGATCGATGAACATTGGCACAGCCGCCACCGCCTCCGGCGTTTCTGCAAAAATGATCAGGCATTACGAGATGATCGGCCTGATCAAATCGGCAAACCGCACGGATTCGGGCTACAGGGTCTATACGGCCAATGATCTGGAAACGCTGCGCTTCATCCGGCGCGGACGCGATCTCGGTTTTTCCATCGAAAAGATCAGGCAGCTCATGACGCTCTGGCGCGATCCGGGCGGCGCCTCCTGCGATGTCAAACGCATCGTCATGGAACATGTCATCGACCTGGAAGCGAAGATGGATACGCTGCGGGAGATGGCCGATACGCTCCGAAACCTCGCGACCTATTGCCCTGACAATGGTGAGCCGGAGTGCCCGATCATTCAGGACCTCGCCCATGCGGAAGACCTCGATTTTTCAGCGGTTGCCGTCGTGCCCAAACGCACCGGCATGCTGAAGGGGACATCAGGTCCGGCGATGGAGCTACAACGCTCCGTGAAATAAGCCGCCGGTCCCCTTTTGGGAGCTGGCATCGAATGCAGTGCGAATTGCCAATCATGATGAAGGAGAGCAGGCCATGTGGATACAGATAATACAGCGCTTCTTTATTCTGTGCCTGATGCTGGCCATCGTTTCCGTCATCGCGTTTCTCTTGCCCTATATGACGGGTGGGGATCCGGCACGCACGATCCTGTTCTCGCGCATGCGCGATACCGCGCTCGATCCGCATGCGGTGGAGGCGTTGAGGACCAGTCTCGGGCTCGACCGGCCGCTTTACGTGCAATATTTCACATGGCTGTGGAATGCACTGCGCGGTGATCTCGGTTTTTCCTTCACCAGCAGTCAGCCCGTCGCCAACGAGCTTTTGCGCTCTCTCGGCGTATCGGTGACCCTGGCGCTGACGGCATTGGCCGTCGCGGTCGCCGTGGCGCTGCCACTCGGCACGCTGGCGGCCATGCGTCCAGGCGGACGGCTCGACAATTTCGCGACGCTGATGATCCAGACCTTCGTCGCGACACCGGAATATTGGTTTGCGCCCATGTCGGCGCTGGTCTTTGCGCTTTATCTCGGCTGGTTGCCCTCGGCCGGATGGGACAGCTGGCGTTCGCTGGTGCTTCCTGCGCTGACCCTGACACTGCGGCCACTCGCCTATTTCACCCAGGTCACGCGCGCCGCCATGGCCGAGGTGTTGCGCGCGCCCTATATTACGGCGGCACGCAGCCGCGGCCTCGGCATGCATGGTACGGTCATGCGCCACGGCATCCGCAACGGCTCGCTGCCGGTGGTCACCTTCTTTGCCCTGTGGCTTGCGGGCCTGCTTGGCGGATCGGTGGTAGTGGAAGTGATCTTCGCCATTCCCGGTATGGGCCGGCTTCTCTATGACGCCGTGATCAATCGTGACATCCCGATGCTGCAGGGTGGTTTCATCTGCATCGTGGCGCTCTCCATCCTGGTCAATACCCTGGCCGACAGCTTCTATGTTCTGATCAATCCAGCAATGCGAGGTCACCATGACCATTAGTCATTTCCCGAGCGCGCCTGCCGCCGCCATGCCGATGACCCTGCCCACGCGTCCCTCGACATTCTCCCGGTTCACGGATTTCATCCGCCGGCGGCACTGGACCTTCTATGCGGGATCTGCGATTTTTCTTGTCATCATCCTGCTTTTGGTGATCGCGCCGTGGATTTCGCCCTATAATCCGGCACAGCAGAACCTTCGCCTCCGGCTGAATGCGCCGAGCGCCGCCTATTGGCTCGGAACGGATCATCTCGGTCGCGATGTCCTGAGCCGGCTCCTGATCGGCGGCCGTTTCACGGTCACGATCGCCGCCATCACCGTCATTCTGTCGGTCGGCATCGGAACCTTCATCGGCATCATCAGCGGCCGCAGCCGCGGTATCCTCGATGAAGTGCTGATGCGCGTTGTCGACCTGCTTATCGCCATACCCGATGTGGTCATCGCGATTTTCCTCGTCGCCATCTTCGGCCCCGGATACGGAACCTTGATCGCGTCGCTGACCATCGTCGGCTGGACACCTTTTGCGCGGCTGGCGCGGGGGCTGACGCTGTCGATCAATTCCCGCGAGTATATCCGCGCCGCCGAGGTACTGGGCTGCACGCGGCGCTTCATCATCTTCCGGCATATCATTCCCAACACGATCTGGCCGATTGCGGCCGTGGCGTTCCTGCGCTTTGGCCACAAGCTGATCACGGTGGGCGGTTTGTCATTCCTGGGGCTCGGTGTGCAGCCGCCGGCCGCCGACTGGGCGCTGATGCTGTCCGATGCGCAGGCCTATGCCGAGCGCATGCCGGTTCTCGTGATCGCACCGGGTCTGGCAATCTTCCTGGCGGCACTCAGCGTGACCTGGATCGGCCATGGCCTCAATCTGGAAACGAAGAAAACGAACAGTCATTGATGCCTGCAAACGGGCAAAGACAGATTTGACTATTGTCAAACATAGATGAGGCCGCAGAGCCGGAAGGAGAGTAATATCGTCTGAAGCCGCATGAAAATACGCAAATGCCTCCGATTCAATAAAAATAAGGGGAACTCTTATGAATATCGAAGGACAAACGCTTGCCAACACGGCCCTGTCCCCCGAATGCGCACCGCTTCTGGAGATCGAGGACCTGCACGTTTCGGTGCCGGCGCAAAATGGCCGCAAGTTTGTTATTTCGGGCCTGACGCTTTCCGTCAATGCCGGGGAAGTCGTCGCTCTCGTCGGCGAATCCGGATCGGGAAAGAGCATGACGGCTCTATCGCTGATGCGGCTTCTGCCGCAGGGCGTGGAAATCAATTCCGGCCGCATTTCCTTTGCCGGACGTGACATTCTCGCTCTTTCATCCTCCGAACTCGATGCGCTGCGCGGCGCCGATATCAGCATGCTGTTCCAGCAGCCGCAGGCCATGCTGGACCCGACCAGCCGGGTGAGGACTCAAGTGGCCGAGCCGCTCTGGATCCATCGCAAGATGAGCCGCAGCGCGGCGCTGAACCGGGTCGTCGGCCTCCTGTCTGATGTCGGCATTCCCGATCCCTCGGCGCGGGCGCAATGTTTTGCGCATGAGCTTTCCGGCGGCATGGCGCAACGTGTGATGATTGCCGCAGCACTTTCGGGCAATCCGCAGCTCTTGATCGCCGACGAACCGACGACGGCGCTTGATGTCACCGTCCAGGCACAAATCCTGCGCCTGCTGGATGATGAACGCCGCAAACGCCGGCTGGCCACGCTGCTCATTACCCACGACCTCTCGGTCGTCGCCGCTTTCGCGGACCGTATTGCGGTTATGTATGCCGGGCGCATTGTCGAGGAGGGGCCGACGCAGGCGATCCTCAAGGCGCCGCAGCACCCCTATACCAAGGCGCTCATCAGTTGCTCTCTGCTAACTACTGACAGCGAGGGACAGTTGCTGACGATCCCCGGTTCAAGCGCACAGGCCCATGACATGTCCTGCGGCTGCCGGTTTCATCCGCGTTGCGCGCTTGCCAAGTCGGCAGGCATGGGAGGCCGCTGCATGGCGACCGAACCGGCTTTGAATACCTTGCCTGAAGGGCGCAAGGCGCGTTGCTGGGCAGTCGGCGACGACCATGCCGATCACGACCATGCCGGCCATGCGGTTTGTTGAAGGAGGCGATGATGTTATCCAAAGCCATGACACAGATGCCGCCATCGGCGGAAAACAGCAGCCGGCCCTATGTGGTTGCGAAGAACCTCTGCAAATATTATCCCATATCGGGCCTCGGTCACCGCGTGGTGAAATCCGTCGACGATGTTTCCCTGACGATCGGCGAGGGGGAGGTGCTGGGCCTCGTCGGTGAATCCGGCTGCGGCAAAAGCACCATAGCCGGATTGATCACGCGCCTAACGCACGCGACGCGGGGCGAGGTCAGCATCGGAGATCACGACATATTGCATATGCAGGGCGAAGCGCTCCGGCGCGTGCGCCAGGTTGTGCAACTGGTGTTTCAGGATCCCTATTCCGCGCTCGATCCGCGTATGCGCATTGGCCAGAGCATGGAAGCGCCGCTTGCCCAGCACGGCATCGGCACCCGCGAGGAGCGCACGGCGCGTGTTTTCCGGATGCTGGAGGAGGTCGGTCTCGACGGTTCTTTTTATGATCGGTATCCGAGCCAGTGTTCCGGCGGCCAGTTGCAGCGCGTCGTCATCGGCCGCGCGCTTCTTCTCAATCCGAGTTTCCTTGTCTGTGACGAACCGACATCGGCACTCGATGCCTCGATGCGTACGCAGATCCTGAACCTCCTGATGGACATGAAGCGCCGTCACGGCCTGACGGTTTTGATGATTTCCCATGACCTGCGCGTCGTGCGTTATCTCTGTGATCGCATCGCGGTGATGTATCTCGGACGCATCGTTGAAATCGCTGATCGCGAAGAGCTTTTCCGGGCGCCAAAGCACCCCTACACCAAGGCCCTCATCGCCTCGTCGATGCTTGACGAGACCGGGCTATATGCGCCGGAAATGCTTCTCGACGGCGATCTGCCGAGCCCGCTCAATCCGCCTGGTGGCTGCAAGTTTCACACCCGCTGCAAATATGCGACCGCGATCTGCGGTGAGGTGGAACCGGTTCTGGAAGGCGTTTCCGGCGAGCATTTTGCGCGCTGCCACCGCTGGCGGGAATTGGGCTGAAGGACGACGCAGTTGCAGTTTTCTGTTGCGGTAAAAACAGATGAATTGTGTGTTTGCGGACTAATATCGGAATAAAATTCCGAGTATAGAAACATAAAATGAATGATATTCAGATGGATTATCGAGAGATATCCATGGGGTATTCTTTTGATATGTTGAAATTCTGAAATTATTGAATGGAAATTCGTGAAATATGTGAATTGAGAGCGTTATCATCAAAAATAAAAGGGGAATATTCTATGATGAAGCACGCACTTTTGGCGACATGTGCCATTGTCGTCTCGTTTGGAACGCATGCGGCAAATGCCGGAACGATCACCTATGACGATTATACGGGCGTCAAGACCGGCTGGCAAATGGCCTCCGACGATGCCTATCTCGGTTCCCGCGCAGGCTGCTTCGAAAGTCTGGTGCGTGTCGGTTATGACACGAAACTGGAGCCGGGCCTCGCCGAATCCTGGACGCAGACTGCGCCGAAGGTCTGGGAATTCAAGCTGCGCAAGGGTGTGAAGTTCCAGAACGGCGAGCCGCTCAATGCCGCAGCCGCCGTCAATGCACTCACCAATCTCTTGAAGGCGCCGGTTCCGGCCCGTGCCTTTTCGCCGAAGTTGATCGCTGCCGTCGATGCTGGTGGCGACGATATTGTGAAGATCACGACCATCGAGCCATCGGTGCTGCTGCCAGCGCAAATGGGAAGCCCGGCGACGTCTATCCTCGCGCCGTCAGCTTATAAGGATGGTAAGGTCGATCCGATCGGAACCTGCACCGGGCCTTTCAAGATCACCAAGGTCGATGCCAACCAGTATATGGAGCTGACCGCAAACCATGACTATTGGGCCGGTATGCCGAAGCTTTCGGGCGGTCGTGTGAACTTTATTCCGGATGCCGATACGCGCGCCACCCAGATAAGAAGCGGTGAAGTGCAGATTTCGCGCATGATCCCACCCTGGACGGTAAAGACCGTTGAAGCGGCCAAGGGCGTCAAGGTTGCGCCGATTACGGTACCCCGGATTACCGAAATGCTGCTCAATAATTCAAAGGCGCCGTTCAAGGATATCAAGGTTCGGCAGGCGATCCGGGCCGCCGTCGACACCGCCGGTATTGCCGACAGCATCTATGAAGGCGTGGTAATGCCCGCAACGATGCCTTTCGCACCGGGAGAGCCGTGGGCGCCGAAAGACGTCACACCCGCTTATGACGTGGAGAAGGCAAAGGCTCTGCTGAAAGAGGCGGGAATTGCCCCCGGCAGCCTGAAGCTGACGCTTCTGGCCTACACTGAAAGAACCGAACTCAAGGATGTTGCTGCCGTTATCCAGGCGCAGCTGCAGGAAATCGGCATCAAGGTCGATGTTCGCGTTGCCGATTATACTGCGATCGAGCCCGATCTCCTGTCCGGCAATTTCGACATGGTCCTTCTGTCACGCGGTTATGCAACTGATGTTGCGGAACCAATCGGGTTCCTCAACGCCGACTACACCTGCGGAGGCGGCTACAACATCTCGCATTATTGCAGTGAGGAGACGGACAAGCTGATCAAATCGGCCTATGCGGTAGCGGAGCCGGCCAAGCGTTACGCCATCTATGCCGAGGCAGCGAAGAGGGTCTACGATGAAGCCGTCACCGTCTACCTCATCCATGAGACCGCTTTCGATGCCTATTCGGAGAAGGTCGTGAACTTCAAGCCGCATCCGATCAACTATTTCATCATGACCAAGGATCTGGCGACGAAATAAGCCAATCTGACGATGCTGACGAAGCATGGCCCGGCTCGCAAGAGCCGGGTTTTGGCTGTTATGGTGCCGTCCGCGCAGCAGCTAGGATGCCGGATCAGGTCCGCTGCTGCAGAGTTAAATTCCTGGGCAAGGATCATAATATTGATTTGGAATGACGAGTTACGCCAAACACTTCGGCGTCGTCCTCGGGCTTGTCCCGAGGATCTGCAACGTTCCTGTTTTTGCTGACGTGTTTAGATCCTCGGGACAAGCCCGAGGACGACGCCGAGAGGAATGAATTCTTCATAGTCGACTTCGGGAGAGGCATCCGCTGCTTAGGGACGAAACTCGATGTCGTCCAACGGCCGTCACGCAAGGTTCAGCGTGAGGCGAGGCAGGCAGGCAGGCGACCGGCGGCAGGGATGAGATGCCGCCGGCATCTTTTCGTTCAGGCGCGCGCTTCCGGCGTATAGCCAGCGGCGGTGATGATTTCGGCAATGCGGGCCGCATCGGAGACGCCGCCGACCACGACCGTGCGGCTTGCAGGGTCCGTATGCACAGCAGCACCGGGAACGGTCTTTTCGATCGCACCCTTGATCACCCCGGCGCAGTGACCGCAGGTCATGTCTTCAACGTGGAAAGAAAGGCCTGCATTATCGGGTGCAGCTGTGGTTTCGGCGTGATGCTGGTGAGCGGTGCACATAGGCGGTTCTCCATGGTTTGGAATTCTAACAGGACGGAGCCTGGACTATTCCAACGTGGGAAGGTCAAGCGCTTTATTCGCGCCTGTGCAACATGTGCATCGCCGGATCAGCTGCGCCAGAAAATAGGCATGAGAAGCACGAGCACCGTCAGGATTTCCAGACGCCCGAGCAGCATCAGCACCGACAGGAGATAGAGCGCCGGTTCGCTGATGGTGGAAAAATTGCCGGCCGGGCCGATGATCGGGCCGATGCCGGGGCCGACATTGGCAAGTGACGTTGCAACCGCCGAGGTGGCGGTGAGGAAATCATAGCCCATCAGGCTCATGGCGAGGCTGCCGGCGATCCAAAGTGCGATGAAGCAGCTGATGAAGAGGAAAATGGTGCGGATGGTTTCCGGATCGACCACCTGCTGGCCGTAACGCACGGAATAGACGGCGTTCGGATAGATCAGCTTCTTGAGGCCGGCTCTCGCCACGTTGAAGATGATGAGAAAACGATAGGCCTTGATGCCGCCCGCCGTCGAGCCGGAACAGCCACCCATGAAGGTCGCGAAAAAGGCGACGACAACGACGAAGGGACCCCAGAGCGTATAGTCATCGCTGGCGAAACCGCCGGTCGAGAGGATCGAGGTCATGTTGAAGAAGGAATGGCTGAGCGCATCATCCAGCGGCACGCCGTTCCTGAAATGATGATAGACGCCGACTGCAATCGAGATCGCGCAGAGATAGCCGAGGAAGACGGCGATCTGCGGATCGCGCAGCGTTTCCAGCCGGCGGCGCACGGCAAGCAGGATCATGACAGAGAAGGGCAGGCTGCCGAAGATCAGAAAGATGGTGGCAATCCACAAAAGGGCGGTATTGTCGAAATAGGCGAAAGAGGCGTCGTGGGTGGAAAACCCGCCGGTCGCGACCGTCGACATGGCATGGTTCAGCGCATCGAAATGCGACATGCCGGCAAAATCGAAGGCCACCGTGCAGGCGATGGTCATGACGATGTAGATCGCCACGAAAGCCCGGGTGAAGCTTGCCAGCCGCGCGAAGGGCCGATCGTTGCCGGTATCTGATGATTCCATGCGGAAGAAGGTCATGCCGCCGACGCGCAGGAGCGGCAGGATGAAGAGACCGAGCGCCACGATACCGATACCGCCGAGCCAGCAGAGCAGCGACCGCCAGAGGAGAATGCCCTGCGGCGCGTGGTCGAGCCCGGATATGGCGGTCGATCCTGTTGTGGTGATGGCCGAAACGGATTCGAAGAACGCCTGGCCGGGCGTCAGGTCGAGTTCGGAAAGATAAAGCGGGACTGCGCCGACGATGGAAAACACCAGCCAGAGAAGGTTGACGAGCAGGAAACCGAAACGTTTGTTGAAGGAGGTGATGGGCCCGCGGGTTGCGAGCGCGCAGGCCAGCGCGAAGCCGCCGCACATGAAACCCGACAGCGCAAACACCATCCAGTCGTCATTGCCGTAATAAAGATCGGTGAGCGCGGGCAGGAACATGGCCGTCGCGAGGTAGAGCCCGAAGATGGACGCCACATAGATGACCGAGCGCAGAAGGTTGCTGTTCAAGAAATGAAACCCAGGGTTCGTGGTCGCGCTGAAATGAATCTTTGTTTCTGACGCCTTCCTATGGCATAGCGGGTGCCATTATGAATTTCAATGGATTGACTATCGTGGACAAGCAGCTTGTGGAAGCAGCGCGGCGGGAAGTGCGGGAGATATTCCCGGAAACGCCGCTGCAGTTGAATGAACATCTCAGCCGTCGGTATGGCGCGTCGATTTGGCTGAAGCGTGAAGATCTGTCCCCGGTTCGTTCCTACAAGATTAGAGGCGCATTCAACTTTCTGCGCAAGGCGGTGGCCAAGGCTGGCAAGGACAAGGTTTTCGTCTGTGCGTCGGCCGGCAACCATGCCCAGGGCTTTGCTTTCGCCTGCCGCCATTTCGGCGTTCACGGCGTTGTTTTCATGCCGGTGACGACACCGCAGCAGAAGATCGAAAAGACCCGCATCTTTGGCGGAGAATTCATCAAGATCCGTCTGGTGGGCGACATATTCGACCAGTGTTACGCCGCGGCGCGTCAGCATGTGCAGGACAATTACGGCTACATGGTGCCGCCTTTCGACCATGAGGATATCATCGAGGGTCAGGCGACGGTCGCCGCCGAGATCATGGATCAGCTGCCGGAAGGCACGAAGCCTGACATCGTCGTCATGCCTGTTGGTGGTGGTGGTCTTTCCGCCGGCCTGACCGGTTTTCTGGCCGGCACGGTGAAGAAGGAGAACTTCGTGTTCTGCGAGCCTGAAGGCGCGCCGAGCCTGAAGAAGAGCCTCGAACGCGGCGAGCCCGTGACGCTGAACAAGATCGACAATTTCGTCGATGGCGCCGCCGTTGCCCGCATCGGCGACCTGAACTTCAAGGCACTGAAGGATTTCCCGGCCGAGCAGGTGATGCTCATCCCGGAAAATGCGATCTGCGTGACGATCATCGAGATGCTGAACCTCGAAGGCGTGGTGCTGGAGCCTGCGGGCGCCCTGTCCATCGCCGCGCTGGAAAAGCTCGGTCGCGAAAGGCTGGAAGGTAAAACGGTCATCGCCGTGGTCTCCGGCGGCAATTTCGATTTCGAGCGCCTGCCGGACGTGAAGGAACGCGCCATGCGTTACACCGGCGTGAAGAAATACTTCATCCTGCGTCTGCCGCAGCGCCCCGGCGCGCTGCGCGATTTCCTCAACCTGCTCGGCCCGGATGACGATATCGCCCGTTTCGAATATCTGAAGAAATCGGCCCGCAATTTCGGCTCGATCCTGATCGGCATCGAAACCAATGCGCAGGAAAACTTCGCGGGGCTTCTGGAGCGCTTCGAGGCGGCCGGTCTCGGTTATGAGGATATTACCGAAAACGACATCCTGTCGAACCTGATCATCTGATCAGGAAAAGGACGGCAGGGAAGGGCGGATGACCTCCGCCCTTCAAACGTGACATAGATAAGGGAGTGAAAGCCATGGCATCGTTTTTTTCCAAAATCCTCTCGGTCTTCGGCTCCGGTCAGCCGTCTTCCGACGCGCCGCAGAAGGTGGCGCAGGCCGAGCCGCATGCGCATGGCGACTATCTGATCTATGCGACCCCGATCAAGGAAGGCGGCCAGTTCCGCCTCGCGGGCCGCATCGAAAAAAAGGCCGGTGATGAAGTGCTGGTGCATGAGTTCGTGCGCGCCGATGTCTTCACCAGCCTGGACGATGCGGTGGAGTTCACGATCCGCAAGGCGAAACTCATCATCGATCAGAACGGCGCATCGCTTTTCCCAGGAAAATGATGACGTCTTCTTGCCTCGCACGTTAAGATTCCGTTGTCTGCTTCGGCCTATCGTCTTTGAGGCATGGAGTTGCGCGCCAATGACGCTGCGCAACGTGGATCGATAAGGCATGTGCCGATGCAATGGGCAAATCTCGCCCTCTTTCTGGCGGAAGCCGTCGTCTATTTTTCGGTAATGACGGCATTCCTTCATTACCGGCATATTCTCGGCATCGGTGTCTTCCTCACCGCGCTGGGCGTGATGCACTTCCTGGAAACCTATCTGGCGGCCGTCCTTTACGTGCAGCTACCCTTTGGCGTGGCATCACCGGGCTCCTCGATCCTTTTTGCCGGCAAGCTGATGATGATCCTCATGCTCTATATGCGCGAGGACGCGGCCGTGGTGCGGCAGCCGATATATGGTCTGTTTCTCGGCAATATATTGACCGTCATTATTGCACAGATCGTCCGTTTTCATGAGACGGTGGCGATCGTTCCCGGCCAATCCGTCAGTACCGGCTTCCTCGATGAAATGGGCATCCTGATGGTTTGGGGAACCAGCCTGCTCTACATCGACGCCATCGCCATCATCCTGTTTTACGAGAAGCTTGGACGGTATCTGCAGCGCCATATCGTGCTGCGCTTCGCGATCTGCGGCGTCGTTGTCCTGAGCTTCGATCAGGCGGGTTTTTATGGGGCGCTGCGATTGTTGTTCAACGCACCTGCTGATGTCTTTTATGATGGCTGGAAGGCTAAGATGGCGGCAGTCGGCATCTATTCGCTGCTCTTTGCCACCTATCTCTGGCTGACATCGGCCAAGGGCCGCTTTCTCACACGCCGAAGCGTTGCCGATGTCTTCAACGATCTCACTTTCAGGGAGCGTTACGAGGAGCTTTTATCCCGCTCCGGGCGCGATATGCTGACGGGCGTATCGGACCGCGCCCGCATGGAACTCGATGCGCCCTCCCTCGTCGTGGAATGCCTGGAGAAACAGCGGCCGGTCAGCGTACTGATCGTCGATATCGACAACTTCAAGACCGTCAACGACACCTTCGGGCACCTGCAGGGCGATGAGATATTGCGGGAGTTCGCCGCAGTCCTGAAACGCGCCGTGCAACCGTTGGGACATCTCTACCGTTTCGGCGGCGAGGAGTTCGTGGCGCTCCTGCCGGCGATGACGCATGAAACGGCGCTGGCATTTTCGGCCGGTCTCAGGGCGGCGGTTCTTGCCGATCTGCAACGGCCGGACGGTTCGCCGCTGACCGTCAGTATCGGCGTCGCTACCGCCTTCGAGGATGGGCAGCTTTTCCGCGCGCTTCTATCGGAGGCTGATGCGCGGCTCTACGCGGCAAAAAATAACGGCCGGGACCAGGTCCACGGCCGTCATGGCATGTGGGTCGGCTGATACCGGCGATCCCGCCGGCATCGGCCTTGATTGATGTGCCTCAGGCGGCCTGCGCCAGTTCTTCAACCTTGGCTTCGGCGGCAGCAACGGCCTTTTCGACCGCTTCCGGACCAAATGCCAGGCCTTCGACATAGATGACTTCCACGTCCGTCATGCCCAGGAAACCGAGAACGGTCTTGAGGTAAGGAACGGCGTGGTTCATCGAAACGGCCGGACCTTCGGAATAAACGCCGGCGGCGGCAAGCACGATATAGACCTTCTTGCCGGTGGCGAGGCCAACCGGTCCGGTTTCAGTGTATTTGAACGTCTGGCCGGCGCGGGCGACGTTGTCGATCCACGACTTCAGGCCGGAGTAGATGTTGAAGTTGATGAGGCCGGTGCCGATGACGACCGTGTCTGCGGCCAGAAGCTCGGTGACGAGCTTGTCGGAATAATCGGCGGCAACCGATTCTTCAGCCGTGCGCTGGTCGGCCGGCTTGCGGATCGCAGCGGTCTTCACGGTGTCGAGATGCGGGATCGGATCAGCGGCGAGATCGCGGTGGACAAGGGTGTTGGAAGCCGACTTGGCCTTCAGCTTGCTGGCGAGTTCGCCGGAAAACTTGTTCGAAATCGATTCGTCGCCACGCGGGCTGGAGGTG